>NZ_SMKQ01000029.1 GCF_004348995.1 Nonomuraea terrae | reverse complement strand
AAGCGGGACGGAGCCGTACGGGGAGGTCGGCGACCACCTCCGTCCAGGAGCCGGTGTGCGGGCGCAGGCCCACGATGCCGGGGAAGCGGACCTGGCCGGGGCGCTCCAGCACCGCCCTGAGCGTGTGCCGGCCCGCCGGCAGCGGCGCGTGGTCGACCGAGACCAGGCCCGAGGGTTCGAGCGGGCCCGCCCATGCCGAGACCGCCAGCAGCATGCCGCCGGGGTCGGTGCAGGTCACGGTGACGTGGGCGTCCTGGCCCGGCAGCGCGCCCGCGCCGAAGAGCGGCTGCCCCGCCAGTTCCAGCCGCCCGTCCCCGGCCCGTTCCCTGGCCACGATCAGGTCGTAGGAGTGCCGCAGCGGAACCCGGGCGGCCAGGTCGCGCAGCAGGTCATCCACCTTGACCCCCGGTGGGCGCGCGACCCGGGCGGCTGGGCACCACGCGGTGAGCGCGCGCAGGCTCGCCTCCTGCTCGGGCCCGACGGCGGTGTGCAGCACGACGACCGGGTCCGGGCCGTCGGGGGAGACCAGCTCGCGGGCGATCCGGCCCACCGCGTCCGCCACCTCGTCGCCGGTGGCGGTCAGGGTGGACCACTTGGCGGCGGCCCGGCGGATGACGTACGGCGTGCCGATCTCGTCCGCGCGGACCTCGAAGAACCGGATGCCGGCGACGTCGATCTCCACGACGGTCAGCCGCTCCACGAACGACGCGATGAGGTCGTGGATGGACGCGTTCATTGACCGAAAACGTAAAGGTTGGTGGGATTTGTCAATATTACGTCCGTTTCATACATATTTGTTATCTCGTGTCGCGGTGACGGGTCAAGGTGTCAGACGCGGTTGAGGCTTATCTTGTTGATGGTGTTCGTTACTTCGTTGTTGCCGACTGTTGATGCTAATAAGTACGCTGCCGAGAGGGTAGCGGCGGGACTTCCGGGAGCGGCAAGTGATCGGTAAATGGTTGATCATCTTGTCCGGTGCCCGGCAGGACGTGCTGGAGAAATACGACGGCGAACGCGCCAGGTTCGTGGGCCTGGGCGGGGCCGTCCTCACCACCGCCTGCCTCGCCGCGCTGGCCATGACGTTCGCGCTCTCCTCGGCGCTCAAGGTCTTCCTGCCGCTCGCCATCGCCATCGGCCTGGTCTGGGGCGTGGTGATCCTGGGCCTGGACCGCTGGCTCGCCACCTCGCTGCCGGTCAAGGGCCGGCGGCGGTTCTGGCTCGCCCTGCCCCGCGTCCTCCTGGCGCTCCTCCTCGGCGCTGTCATCTCCACACCGCTGGTTCTGCAGATCTTCAAGCCGGAGATCGACGCCACCATTCTCGACATCAAACAGGAACGGCTCGACGTCTTCACCCGCGCGCAGCAGACCGGCGAGACGGGCAAGCGCGTGGACGCCCTGGAGAAAACGGTGACGGAGCTCGAAGCCGTGATCGCCTCCCGAGGGGAGACAGCGCTCGACCCGGCCTCCGACCGGCGGATCCAGGAGCTGGAGAAGTCCCGCAAGGAGGCGGTGAAACAGCGGGACACGTTCTACGACGAATGGCAGTGCCAGCTTTACGTGGGTCCGCCGAAATGCGCGAAAAAGGGTCAAGGACCGCTGTCCCGGGCGGCCGAACAGGCCTACCAGCGGGCCGCCACCCGGGTGAACGACATCGACCGGCAGATCCAGCAGCGCCGCGACCAGCTCGCCAGCACCCAGGCCACCGGGCGGGCCAGGCGGCTCGAAACGGCGGAGGACGAGCTGCCGAAGGTGCGGGCCGAGCTGGAGCGGCTGACCGGCCAGCAGACCGACCTTCGCGACCAGTTCGTCCAGGAGAACCACGACTCCGACGGCCTGCTGCTCCGGCTCGAGGCGCTGAGCCGGGTCTCCCAGGAGAATGCCACGCTCAACATGGCGCGCCTCCTGCTCTTCCTGTTCATCCTGGTCATGGAGTGCCTGCCGGTGCTCGTCAAGCTGATGCAGCGGCCGGGGTCGTACGACACGATCGAAGAGAAGCTGGACGCGAAGCGGCTGCGTGACGCGCTCGACGACATCCGCGACGGGCCCGGCCAGACGCGGCGCTTCACCTCCTTCCACGAGGCGCCCGACCACGACGATCCCGGCTCCTACCCCACGGAGAGCTACGGGACGCACAGTTCCGAGGACGACGCGCTGCGCACCCTGCGCGACACCCGATCCGGCGGCGGGCATTACGAGCATGCCGGGCAGCTGAACGATGATTGGTGACCGCGTCGCCGGCCGGTTCGTCATCGAAGCGCCCCTGGGCGGGGGCGGCATGGGGCGGGTCTGGCGTGCCAGGGACCGCACACTCGACCGGACGGTGGCGCTCAAACAGATCCGCCCCGACATGGGGCCAGTGCCCGAACTGGCGGCGCGGGCCAGGCGGGAGGCGCAGGCACTGGCCAGGGTCGACCATTCCGGCATCGTCAGAGTGCACGACATCCTGGACACCCAGGACGGGCCGTGGATCGTGATGGACTACGTCCGCGGCGACGCGCTCGGCACGCTGATCGACCGCTCACCGCTGCCGGAGCTCGAAGCGGCCAGGGTCGGGGCCCGCGTGCTCGACGCGCTCACGGCCGCGCACGCGGTGGGGGTGTACCACCGCGACGTGAAGCCGGACAACATCCTCATCACCACCTCCGGCGAGGTGGTGCTGGTGGACTTCGGGATCGCCGCCATCGAGGGCCAGTCCTCGCTCACCACGCTCGGGCGGCTGGTCGGGACCCCTGACTTCATGGCGCCCGAGCGGCTTCATGGCGACCCGGCCGGAGCGGCGGCCGATCTGTGGTCGCTCGGCGCCACGCTGTACACGGCGCTGGAGGGGCGGCCGCCGTTCCGCAGGAGCAACGACGCGGCCGTCAGGTTCGCGATCCTCCGTGCCGATCCCGACCCCTTGCTCCGCTCCCACAGGCTCGCCTCGACGATCGGCCGCCTGCTGGACAAGAATCCCGGCACCCGCATGACGGCCGCCGAACTGGCCCACGACCTGAACCGTCTCCTCGAACCGCCCCGCTCTCCCCGGAACGGGGACCGTCCTCCTCGATCCGGGCGAAATCCTGCCGGAGGCGGACCGGTCAGGCGTGATCCGTCCGCCGGCCAGGCCGGGCGAAATCCTGCTGGGAACGGACCGGCCAGGAATGATCCGTCCGATGGCGAGGCCGGGAGGACTCCCGCCGAAGGCGGACCGGTCAGGCGTGATCCGCCGGCAGATCGGGCCGGGAGCAATCAAGGCGGAGGCGGGGCGGTCCGGAGGGGCGTGCCGCCCCCAAGGGGTCCCGCCGTAGGGAATGCGCGGCGGTCGGTTGCGCACCAAGGGGAGAAGCTTCTCGCGGTCCCCGCCGCCGACGCCGCGTCGGCGCTCGGAGAACGGTGGCAGGAGTTCACCGCCGACGCAGTGGAGGAGATGTGCAGGCAGGCGGCCAAGAGCGCCAAGATCCTGCAGATGCTGCTTCCCCGCCGCGCGTGCCGGCTGCTGGATCAGGTCCGCGACCCTGCCCTGGTCGCGGGGGTGGTACTGGCGATGGACACCCGCCACCGCGGTCACATCCTCGGCGGCATGCACGACAGGAACTCCGCCGCCGCCATCGGCGCGATGGCCGCCACCGATCCCCGCCGGACAGGCCTCGCGGTCGCCGCCATGCCGGAGGATCCGGCCGTACGCGCCCTGAACCGTCTATCACCCGCCACCATCGCGAACGTTCTCACTCACTGCCCCCACTCCACCCGCGACCACCTCCTGTCCCGCCTCCCCGACACCACCCGCGAAGCCGTCAAACGCAGGCTCACGGGCTGACCGGGAGTTCAGTCTCCGGATGCCGCGACGAGGCTATCCCCAAGTTCCGGGCGGTGGCCCCTGGGAATGCCCGGGCGTTGGACCAGGTCGACCGGCGTCCAACTCGGTGGGCTCGTCTCGCGCGCCCGCCAGCAGGGTGGACCCTCCACTGCGTCACCCAGCGCGCCACCGACCACAGCCGCGCCGAGTTCAGCCCGTCCTCGCCCCTGACCTCCAGGCCCTGGCCGACGCCTGGACCGGCAAGCCCCCATTGTCATTGACCCCGACGAGCAAGTCGAGCTCTACCACGTCAACGAACTGCTCGCCGTGGCCGCCGACTGCGACGACCGCCAGGTGCAGGCCGCTCAGCCGAGCCAGGCAGGCACTCGACAAGCGCAACACCCTCTGGACCCAGGTGGACGAGCGGCGAGCAGCCGAAGCCCAGCGCGAAGCCGCCGAGCAGCCCGCCGCCGACCGCGTCGCCGAACTGGAGCAGCAACTCGCCGACGCCCGCGAGCGCGCCAAGGCACTCGGCGCGAGGCCCAAGCGCACCACCACCAGCGACCGCGACCAGGACCGCGAGATCCGCGATTGGGCCAAAGCCAACGACATCCCCATCAACGACCGCGGCCTGATCCCCGGCCGCATCCGCGACCAGTACAACGACGCTCACGCCGCCTAACTTCACGAAATGCCACACCCATGGACACCGCCACCACTACCGGAATCCCCAACGCGAGCGCGACCAGCCCCAACCACGCTGACGGCCTCATCATCGACTTCGCGACCTTCGAGCGGTCCTGACAGCCAAGATGCGGTGTAGCATCACTCCTCCGTGATCGTGTACATCGTGTGCTCCGCCTCCAGCCATGCCGCGTCGATCTCCCGGCCGGTCACACGGCCTATGAGGACCAGGGCGGACGTGATGCTCTCCGAGCTTTCGGCTGCGTCGTCCCCGTGCCGCCAGTTTTCACCGAGCCGGAACCGCAGTCTGGCGGCGTACGAGTCGAGGCAGCCCGGCTCCCACCCGCTCCGCGACTCCGGATCGGTGATGGCGAACTGTGTCATCATCCTGCTGTCCACAGAGTATTTGACGGAGCCGGCGCCGCTCATGCCCCAGTTCATGCCGATCGCCCGACCCCCCTTGGCGGACAGCACGGCCATAGAGGTGTTGCTGACGCATTCCTCATCACCGATGAGGAGAGTCCAGTCGCCCGTCCTGCCGACCAGGATGACGCGTGCGTCGTAGCCGCCGTACATGGTGATGCCGGTGTTGTCTCGGAAGCTGCCGCGGAAAGCCGAGCTCAGGTCCGCGTTCAGCCGGCCGGCCACCTCCTGCGGGCTCAGGCCCTCGCACCATACGGCGCAAAAGGCTGGGATGGGCAACAGATCCTCCACGTCGCCATAGGAGCAGATGAGGTCATAAAGGTATGTCGGGGACGTCATGGAACCTCTGGTGATGAGAAGATGGACGGCTGCCCAGCTGGAGCCGGGCAGCCGTTTCATGCGTTATTCGACCGACACCCAGAAGTGGTTGCCGCCGGCTACGCGGTAACGAGCGTAGAAGACCGACTTGTGCCAGCCTTCACTGCTGTTGTGAGATTTTTCTAGAGCCCGAATGGAGAAGTTCCCGTTCCCGAGTCCGCCGCCCTGCAGCGTGCTGGCGAACGGATATTCGTCGCACCGCTTCTCTTCGGCAGCGGCATTCGGGAAGTCGGCCTTGCATACCTTGTTCTTGGCCGACTCGTTCTTCGAGTACCACGTCCTGCCGTCGGGCGCTTTCTGCCCACTGGTGGCTCTGTCCAGTAGGCTCTGTCGCGAATTCGGCTCTGTCGCGAATTCGGTGGTGACACACCGTGCTGCTACTTGTGCATGGTGGCAACGATCTCGCGCATACGGTGTTCTCGGGGTTATCTCCTCTGGTCGTGGAGGAGGTGACGGACGAGGGCGAGCAGATCCGGGTACACGCGCGAACCCCGGATCGATCGGCCGCCTGTCCTGACTGCGGAGCCGAGACGGCACGCGTGCACGGCTACCACCAGCGTTATGTGGCTGATATCCCGATCGACGGACGCCGGGCGCTGGTGGTGGTGCGGATGCGCCGCTTGATCTGCCCGACCCGTGGCTGCCGCCAAACCTTCCGGGAACAGGTGCCTGGGGTGCTGGAACGCTACCAACGCCGCACCCTTCGCCTGACCTCCCAGATCGGCGCAGTGGTCCGCGAACTGGCCGGACGTGCCGCCATACGGGCGTTAGCCGCGCTGGCAGTGCCCCTATCGCGACATACCGCCCTGCGCCTGCTGCTGCGTCTGCCACTACCTTCGCTGCGAGTGCCCCGCGTGCTGGGCGTGGACGACTTCGCGCTGCGTCGACGTCATCGCTATGCCACGGTGCTCATCAACGCCGAGACCCGCCAACGCATCGAAGTTCTGCCCGGCCGCACCGCCGATGTGCTGGAGGCCTGGCTGCGCGCCCATCCTGGAGTGCAGCTGGTCTGCCGGACGGCTCGGGCGCCTACGCCGAAGCGATCCGGCGTGCCGTGCCCGACGCCATTCAGGTTGGTGATCGCCGGCACTTGTGGCACAACTTCGGCGAGGCCGTGCTGAAAGAAGTGGCCGGACACAGCGCCTGCTGGGCCAAGGCCGGTCCCCCGATCAAGGACGGCAAGCGTGCGCAGACCACCCGCGAGCGCTGGCATCAGGTCCACGAGCTGCTCGGCAAGGGCGTCGGCCTGCTGGAATGCGCCCGCCGGCTGAATGTGGGCCTGAACACCGTCAAACGCTACGCCCGCGTGCCTGAACCGATGCGCCTGCAACGCGCCCCTCTCTACCGGCCCACCCTCGTCGATCCCTACCGGGACCACCTCAAACGCCGCCGGGCCGAGGACCCCGCCGTGCCTGTCCTGCACCTGTTCAACGAGATCAAAGCCCTCGGCTACCCGGGCAGCTTCAACCTCCTCTACCGCTACATCACTCAAGGGCGAGTCGAAGCGGACCGGCTGCCCATCGCGCCCCGCCGCTTTGCCCGGCTCCTGCTCACACACACTCACAACCTCAAGGATGAGCACCGGCGCTTGCTGGACGACCTCACCGCCTCCTGCCCCGAGATGATCGACTTGGCCGGGCTCGTCCGCGGTTTCGCCGACCTGCTCCGGCCGCGTGAAGGCAACGCCGACCGTCTCGACGCGTGGATCGCCATCGCCCGCGCCGCCGACCTTCCTCACCTGCATGCCTTCATTCGCGGCCTCGACCAGGACCGTGACGCCGTGCGTGCAGCTGTCACCCTGCCGTTCCACAACGGCGGCACCGAAGGTGTGAACACCAAGACCAAGCGCATCATGCGCCAGATGCACGGCCCGGCCGGCTTCGCGCTGCTCCGCCACCGCATCCTCTTGGCCTAACGTTCCGTCACCACCGAATTCGCGACAGAGCCGAAGACCGTACAGACCCCCCTGGCCAGGAGACCTACCCGATGAGGTTCGGCGTCGGGATCGTGGCCCACAACTGGTCCACAACCAGCGAGCTACAACGAGAACGGGCGGGACTCCGTGAGACTGGAGGCCCGCCCGTTCGTACGATGTTCGCCCTGGTCAGCGGACTTAGCCGCTGATCGAGATCGAGTGCCCCCTGTAGGATTCGAACCTACGCACCCGGCTCCGGAGGCCGGTGCTCTATCCCCTGAGCTAAGGGGGCTCGATGCGTGACAAGGCTATCAGCATCTGAGCACCACTCGGCACCAGATAAAGGTCGGCGAACAGTTCGTGTGAAACCGCACGTGATCGGGCCGGCGCGGGTACCTTTGCGGCCGTGGGCGAGGTTCTTGGGAAAGTGCTGGTCGTGGACGACGACGAGGTGATCCGGCAGCTCATCGCGGTTAACCTGAACCTTGAGGGGTTCGAGGTCGTGACCGCCACCGATGGGCAGGACTGCCTTGATCGCGTGCTCGACGTCATGCCTGATGTCATCACGCTTGACGTGATGATGCCGTGCCTGGACGGGTGGACGACGGCGGAGCGGTTGCGTACCGAGGAGGCCACGCGGCACATCAAGGTCGTGCTCGTCACGGCCAGGGCGCAGGACGACGACAAGAAGCGGGGCCGGGGCATCGGAGTGGACGCCTACCTGACCAAGCCGTTCGACCCGGCGGAGTTGATTCAGGTCGTGCGGGATCTGGCTGCGGGTGCGGGCGCGCGCGGCTGAGCGAGGCTTTGGCAGGGGTGCCGGCTGATCGAGGGTTCCGCTGGAAGGCGCTGACCGGTCCTGGGCTCTGCTCGATGGCGTCCGGCATGAGGCTTCGGGCGAGGTGCTGGGTTGGGGCTTGGCCTTGGTAAGGGCTGATGGGCGCGGGTGGCCGGGGTTCGGACGCGCGCGGTGGTGGGGTTCTTCGTAGGGTGGCGGTGTCAGTTCTCCTGCGAAAGGCTGGACCGTGCGTAGCTCGATTTTCGGGAATTTCGATCCTCGGCAGTTGCCTCCTGGCTTTGCGCTGGAGAACGGCAAGATGTTGCGCGTGCAGCTCCCCGAGGTGCTGGCCAAGCAGGGGTCGATGGTCGCCTTTCAGGGGCAGATGGACTTCGACTACGAGGGCGCCGGCGGGCTCGGCAAGCTGCTGAAGAAGGCCGTGACGGGTGAGGGTGCCTCGCTGATGCGGGTGCGCGGGCAGGGGGTGCTCTATCTGGCCGACAATGCCGACGACATCCACCTGTTCTACCTGGAGAACGAGGGGATCACGGTCAACGGGCGTAATCTGCTGGCGTTCCAGCCGCAGATGACCTGGGACATCCAGCGGGTCCAGGGGGCCGGGGTGGCGGCCGGCGGGTTGTTCAACACCACGGTCACCGGCACCGGATGGGTGGCGGTGACCACTCATGGCACGCCGGTGTTGCTCGACGTGGCGCGCATGCCGACGTTCGTCGATGGGCAGGCGGCGGTCTGCTGGAGTGCGGGGTTGCAGGTCGGCGTCAACCGGACGATGAAGGCGGGTGCGCTGATCGGGCGGGGGAGTGGCGAGGCCATGCAGTTGGCGTTCCGGGGGCAGGGCTTCGTGTTGGTGCAGGCCAGCGAAGGTCCTCCCGTGGTGAAGGCGTCCTCCTGACGGGGTGCTGGCGCGGGTCAGCGAAGGGCCGCCCGTTGTGCAGGCGTCCTCCTGATCGTCCGCTGCGCGAGGCCGCCGTCGGCGGTTCTCTCCGTGGGTGGGAGAACGCGCTTCGGCGGCCAGGAGCGCCGGTATCGGGTGAAGGGCCTGTAGGGGGCCCACTCCAGTGTGCTGAGCCAAGTGGAGCGCGCCCCCATAGACAGGGAATTAGCTAATTGCCATAATGCCGTGGTGCTGGATGTCGACCTGGTCAAGGCGTTGTCCAATGACAAGCGGCTGCAGATCCTGGAATGGCTGCGCGACCCCGCGCGCCACTTCTCGCCGCAGCGCGAGGGCGACCTCGTACGCGACGGCGTCTGCTCGCTGTTCATCGCCGAGAAGCTGGGCGTGAGCCAGCCGACCTGCGGCGAGCATCTCAAGGTGCTCGCGAAGGCGGGCCTGATCCGCGGCAGGAGGATCAAACAGTGGGTGTTCTACCGGCGCGACGAGGACCGGATCGCCGCGGTGAAGGAGATGCTGAGCAGTGACTGGTGAGCCGTACGCCGCCTACGAGCGGCTGATCGCCGACATGGACGCGGCAGGAGCGCGCTACCGGCTGATCGACCACGCTCCCGAGGGGCGTACGGACGAGGTCAGCGCGTTGCGCGGGCACGACGTGTCGCAGGCGGCCAAGTGCCTGATCGTGATGGTCAAGATCGGCAAAAAGCAGACGCGGCACGTGCTGGCCGTCGTCCCTGGCGACGCCCGGCTCGACCTGCAGGCCGTCAAGGAGTTGCTCGACGGCACGTACGTCGGCTTCGCCGGCAAGGACAAGGCCGAGGAGCTGGCGGGCAGCGTCAGCGGGACGGTGCTGCCGTTCAGCTACGACCCGCGGTTGGAGCTGGTCGCCGACCCGTCACTGCTGGGGCAGCCCGAGCTGTACTTCAACGCCGCCCGCCTCGACCGGTCGGTGGCGCTGGCCACGGACGACTACGTACGGCTGGCCAAGCCGCGGACGGCGCCCATCGTCATGAGCTAGTGCGGACCACGGCCAGGGGGCAGGGCGCGTGGTGCAACAGGGCCTGGCTGATGGAGCCGAGCAGCATGCCCGCGAGCTGCCCGTGCCCGCGCGAGCCGACGACCAGCAGGTCCGCGCCCACGGCGGCCTCTTTCAGCACCTCCAGCGGGTGCCCGTGCACGACCTCGGGAACCACGTCGACCGCGGGGTGCCGGTCGCGGTGGCCGGTCAGCCGGTCTTTCAGCAGGTCCAGCGCGTCCTGTTCGCTGTCGCGGTCGGCAGGCTCGAAGCCGGTGGGGCGGGGCCAGGCCCAGGCGTACACGACGCGCAGCCGCGCGCCCCGCAGCCCTGCTTCGCGGAAGGCGAACTCGATCGCGCGTTCGGCGCCGGGGGAGTTGTCGGTCCCGGCCACGATCTCGCCGCGTGAGACGGCCGGCTGGTGCTGGACGAGCACGACGTTCGTCCGGGCGTGCGTGGCGATCCCGTGCGCGGCCGAGCCGATGAGCAGCCCGCGTACGCCGCCGACGCCGCGGTTGCCGACGACCAGCAGCTCGGCCCGTTCCGACGCCTTGACCAGGGCCGATCGAGGGTCGCCGGGCAGCAGCACGCCTTCCACGCTGACCTGCGGCCACTCGCGGCGGGCGCGGTCCTGCGCCGCGGTCAGCACGGTGTGGGCGGAGTCGCGCATCCACCGGGCCACCTCGGCGTAGTGGAGGTCCTCCTGCTCGCACAACCACTTCGGCACGGCGTAGGCCACGGTGAGCGGCGCCCCCCGCAGCTTCGCCTCGGTGGCGGCCCAGCCGGCGGCCTCAAGGCCGGTACGGGAGCCGTCCACGCCCACGATGATCAACCGATGTCAGCTCCTCACGATCGCGTGTAGCACTCCACTTCGGCGCGGCGAAGGGACAACCCCTGCTCGGTGGACTCGCGCACGCACCGGCGTTCGGCCTTGCTGAGTTTGAGCTCGCCGCACACGGCCACGCCGGCGTACGCGCGGCAGTCGAGCTCCGTGTCCTCGTTGCCCACGCGGTACGTCCGTCTGACCTCCGCGCGGCACCTCGCGGGTCCGGTGTCCGCGTAGCGACACTGGGCGATCAGCGTGTCGTACTGTTCCTGGCTCACTTCGCGCTGGTCGCTACCGTCCCCAGCGGCTGCGGTGGCGCCGACCGCGGCCAGCACCACGAGTCCGGCGACAGCGACGATCTTCTTCATAGTCCCCCCGAAGTGGTCCGTACCGCCCAGGAGGGTCACCAAACATCACTTCACACAAACCCACCATGTTTCAGGCGATGCCGGGCGTGGGTACGATCACCGCCGTCCAACGCGGGAGCCCTGCACATCGGGCTGAGAGGACGGCTGAAAGCCGCCGACCGCCAGAACCTGCTCCGGGTAATGCCGGCGAAGGGAGTTTGCGCGATGACTGACGCGCACCAGCCCCGATTCTCCAAGATCTACACCGGTGACCTGCGCGTGCCGATGCGGCAGGTGCACCTGTCCAACGGATCGGCGGTGACGCTGTACGACACCTCGGGCCCGTACACCGACCCCTCGTACGAGCCTGACCTGCGGCGTGGTCTGCCGCGACTGCGCGAGCCCTGGGTTGCCGAGCGCCGCGAGAAGGGAGAGCCGGTCACCCAGGTCGGCTGCGCCCGGCGCGGGATCGTGACCAAGGAGATGGAGTTCATCGCCGTGCGCGAGGGGGTCACCCCCGAGTTCGTCCGGCAGGAGGTGGCGGCCGGACGGGCCATCATCCCCGCGAACGTCAACCACCCCGAGTCCGAGCCGATGATCATCGGCAGGAACTTCCTCGTCAAGATCAACGCCAATATCGGCAACTCCGCCGTGACCTCCTCCATCGAGGAGGAGGTCGAGAAGATGACCTGGGCCACCCGGTGGGGCGCCGACACAATCATGGACCTGTCCACCGGTGACGACATCCACGAGACGCGCGAGTGGATCCTGCGCAACTCGCCGGTGCCGGTCGGGACCGTGCCGATCTACCAGGCACTGGAGAAGGTCAAGGGGCGCCCCGAGGCACTGTCGTGGGAGGTCTACCGCGACACCCTGATCGAGCAGTGCGAGCAGGGCGTCGACTACGTGACCGTGCACGCGGGCGTGCGGCTGTCGTACGTGCCGCTGACCGCCAGCCGCAAGACGGGCATCGTCTCGCGCGGGGGCTCGATCATGGCCGCCTGGTGCCTGGCGCACCACCGCGAGAGCTTCCTGTACGAGAACTTCGCCGAGATGTGCGAGATCCTGGCCCGCTACGACGTGTCGTTCTCGCTCGGCGACGGCCTGCGCCCCGGCTCGATCGCGGACGCCAACGACGAGGCCCAGTTCGCCGAGCTGCGCACGCTCGGGGAGCTGACCACGATCGCGCGAGAGTACGACGTGCAGGTCATGATCGAGGGCCCGGGCCACGTGCCCATGCACAAGATCAAGGAGAACGTCGAGCTGCAGCAGGAGCTCTGCGACGACGCGCCGTTCTACACGCTCGGCCCGCTCGTGACCGACATCGCCCCTGGCTACGACCACATCACCTCGGGCATCGGGGCCGCCATGATCGGCTGGTTCGGCACCGCGATGCTCTGTTACGTCACCCCGAAGGAGCATCTCGGCCTGCCGGACAAGGACGACGTCAAGACCGGCGTGATCACGTACAAGATCGCCGCCCACGCCGCGGACCTGGCCAAGGGGCATCCGCAGGCCCAGGCGTGGGACGACGCGCTGTCGGACGCGCGGTTCGAGTTCCGCTGGGAGGACCAGTTCGACCTGTCGCTCGACCCTGACACGGCCCGGTCCTTCCACGACGAGACGCTGCCCGCCGCGCCGGCCAAGACGGCCCACTTCTGCTCGATGTGCGGCCCGAAGTTCTGCTCGATGCGCATCAGCCACGAGATCCGCGAGCAGGGGTACGCCGAGAAGGCCGCCGAGTTCCGCCGCCTCGGCGGCGAGATCTACGTCGACTAGCCGGTGCATGAGGAGGCCGGTGGCGCGCCGGCCTCGTCGCCCACGATCGAGGAGCGGCCACCACGCCGGAAACCTGACCGGGTGGCCGCCTTCGCTCATCCGGGCAGCGTCTCGCCGCCGATCGGGGCGAGGACCTCGCCCGTGTAGTACGACGACATCAGCCCCGAGGCGAAGAAGACGTACGAAGGGGCGATCTCGTCCGGGTCGGCGGCCCGCTGCATCGGCACCTGCTGACCGAACTTGCCCACCTTCTCCTCGGGCATGGTCGCCGGGATCAGCGGCGTCCACACCGGGCCCGGTGCCACGGCGTTGACCCGGATGCCGCGTTCGACCAGGTTCTGCGCCATGGAGTAGGTGAAGGCGTTGATGGCGCCCTTCGTGGCGGCGTAGTCGATGAGCGACTTGTTGCCGCGCAGGCCGTTGATCGAGGAGGTGTTGATGATCGCGCCGCCCTCCCGCAGGTGGGGCAGGGCGGCCTTGGTCACCCGGAAATAGCTGTGGATGTTGACCGCGAACGTGTGCTCCCACTGCTCGTCGGTCAGCTCCTCCAGGCCGCTCACCGGCGCCTGGTAGGCCACGTTGTTGACCAGGACGTCCAGGCCGCCCAGCTCGGAGACGGCCTGCTCGACGACCGAGGCGCAGTGGGCGCGGTCGCCCAGGTCGCCGGGCAGCGGCACGCAGCGCCGGCCGGTGGCCTCGACCAGCTTGCGGGTGTGCGCGGCGTCCTCGTGCTCGTTCAGGTACGCGATCGCGACGTCGGCCCCCTCCTTGGCGAAGGCCACGGCGACCGCCCTGCCGATGCCCGAGTCGCCGCCGGTGATCAGGCACTTCTTGTCCTGCAGCAGGCCCCTGCCCTGGTAGCCGCGCATCTCGTCGCGCGGCTCGGGGGCCATTTCGCCGGTCTGACCCGGGTACGGCTGCTTCTGCGGTGGTGGTGTTTCCGACATATCAGGCGGCCTGCCCGTGGCCCGGTATGGCTAACGCCATCACCGGACGAAACCCTCGGCTCTGAGCCAGTCGCGGGCGACCAGGGCGGGCACGTCGCCGTCCACGTCCACCTGGGCGTTGAGGTCGCGCATCACCTTGTCGGTCAGCTTGGCGCTGATGGGCGCGAAGATCCGCGCGATCTCCGGGTGGGCGTCGGCGAGCTCGCGCCGCATGGTCACCGACGCGTTGTAGAGGGGGAAGAACTTCTTGTCGTCCTGCAGGAGCGTCAGGTCGAGCGCCTCGACCCGGCCGTCCGTCGTGGTCACCATGCCGAGGGCGCACCTGTCGCTCGCGACGGAGTCGTAGAGCACGCCGACCGACACCCGGCGCACGCCCTGCCCGGGGATGTCGGTGCCGTAGCGCAGGCCGTAGGCCCTGAGCATGCCGAGGAAACCGTCGTCCCTGCCGAAGGTCTCGTGGTCGACGCAGAACGTACGCTGCCGCACCGGGATCTTTCTGATGTCGGAGATCGTCCGCAGGCCCCACCGCTGGGCGGTGGCGTGGGTGACGCCGACGGCGTAGGTGTTGTTCAGCGGCGCGGGCGGCAGCCAGACGATGCCGTTGCGGCGCAGGTCCAGGTCGCGCACGGCCACGTACTGCCGCCACGGGTCGGGGATCGGCCGGCGCTGGCCGAGGTAGGTGATCCAGCCGGTGCCGGTGTACTCCCACATCAGGTCGGCGTCGCCCCGGGTCAGGGAGGCGCGGGCGTTCACGCTGCCCTGGACGTTGGTCTGGTCCACCACGTCGGCGCCCGCGGCGGACAGCGCCAGCACCGCGATCTTGCCGAGCACGAGCTGCTCGGTGAACTCCTTGGACGTCACCCGCACGGTCGTGCCCTCCAGCGAGGCCACCGGCCGGATGCCGGCCGGCTCGACCGGCGGCACGAACGACCCTGCCCGCTCCAGCCCGCACCCCGCCAGGACCAGCACGAGCAGCAGCGCCACGAGCGCTCTCACGACAGTCCCTTCGGCGAGAGCAGACGCTGCGCGAGCCCGCCCAGCCAGTCGAGGATCAGCGCCAGCACCGCGATGAGCACGCATCCGGTGATGAGGACCAGGTTGCGCTGTGTGCTCACCCCGGCGGTGATCAGGTCTCCGAGCCCGCCCGCGCCGATGAACGCCGCGATGCCGGCCGTGCCGACGTTCAGCACCAGCGTGGTCCTGACGCCCGACAGGATGACCGGCACCGCCATCGGCAGCTCCACCTTGGCCAGCACGCCGACCGCCGACATGCCGATCCCGCGGCCCGCGTCCACCAGCCGCGGGTCCACCTGTTCCAGCCCGACCATCGTGTTGCGCAGCGTGGGCAGCAGACTGTAGGCGAACAACGCCGCCACCGCCGTCCAGAACCCGATCCTGAACAGCACCGCCAGCAGCACGACCATGCCCACCGCGGGGATCGCCTGGCCCAGGTTCGCCAGGGCCAGCGCGTACGGCGTCACCCGGCGCAGGCCCGGCCGGGTGAGCACGATGCCCAGCGGCAGCGCCACCGCCAGCACCAGCACCGTGGAGAAGAACACCAGCCGGATGTGCTCCCAGGTGCGTCGCAGCACGAACGGCAGGTTGAGCGAGCCGCGTTCGATGCCGTCCAGCGGCACCATCTGCGTGTAGGCGATCATGGCGGCGGCCACGGCGAGGTAGCACAGCGGCGGCAGCACCACATGCCAGGAGCGGCCGATCCGCGGCTCGGGGATCGTCTCCCGCTCGGCGGCGGCGGTGGACAGGCTCATCCGCCCTCCTCCCGGCCGAGGCGGAGCATGCGGCGCTCGCGTTCCCTGGCCTTGATCGACTGGATGGCGTTCTGCACCGTGGCCAGCGACAGCGCCCCCTCGTACGCCTGGTGCCTGCCCGTCACGGGGACGATGTCGGTGTCGGCGTTGAGCAGCTCCTCCAGGGCGTCCTGCAAGGTCTTCCTGCGGCCGATGGAGCCGCTGATCTCGTCACCCGTCGTGCCGACCGGCCCTTCCCGTCCCTTGAGGTGGGCGGTCGTGACCCAGCGCAGCGGACGCCGCATGCCGTCGAGGACCAGCGCGTACCCGCGGCCGTCGCGCTCCATCTCGGCGAGCACCTCGCGCGCGTCGGCGTCCTCGGCCGCGTACGGCACCTGGTCCAGCTCGATGTCGCCCACCTTGGTCAGGCTCAGCAGCCGCATCGACGAGCCGGCGCCGAGGAACTCCTCGACGTACGCGTCGGCCGGGTTCGTGAGGATCTCCGCGGGCCTGGCGTACTGCACGATGTGGCCGGGGCGCTGCATGATCGCGATGTGGTCGCCGAGCTTGAGCGCCTCGTCGATGTCGTGGGTGACGAAGACGATCGTCTTGGACAGGTCGTCCTGAAGCCTGAGCAGCTCGTCCTGCAGGCGCTGGCGGCTGATCGGGTCGAGCGCGCCGAACGGCTCGTCCATGAGCAGCACGGGCGGGTCGGCGGCCAGCGCGCGGGCGACGCCGACGCGCTGCTGCTGCCCGCCGGAGAGCCGGCGCGGGAACGTGTCGCGGAACGTGGACGGCTCCAGGCCCACGAGTGTGAGCAGCTCGTCGACGCGTTCGGCGATGCGGCGGCGGTCCCAGCCGAGCAGCTTGGGCACCTGCGCGATGTTCGAGGCCACGGTCATGTGCGGGAACAGCCCCGCCTGCTGGATCACGTACCCGATGTGGCGTCTGAGCCGGTCGGGGTCGATGTCGCGGGAGCTGCGGCCGTCGATGAGGATGTCGCCCGAGGTGGGCTCGATCAGCCGGTTGATCATGCGCATGGTGGTGGTCTTGCCGCAGCCGGACGGCCCGACGAGGACCACGATCTCGCCGGCCGCGATGGTGAGGTCGAGCTCCTGTACGGCGGGCGCCCGGCCGCCGGGGAACGCCTTGGTCACCTTCCGCAGCTCGATCGGGACGCCGCGCGTGCTCGGTTCAGACATGGGCGCTCCTCGTCACGAGCCGCCGCAGCGGCCCGTCGGGCGCCGTGAGCCGCCCGAGCAGCACGTAGCAGGCGTCGAAGAGCAGCGCGAGGACGGCCACCCCGATCGTCCCGGTCAGCGTGGCGTTGACCGCGTTGGCGCCGCCCAGCCTGGCCAGGCCGGAGAAGATCTGCTCACCGAGCCCCGGCCCGGAGACGTACGCGGCCACCGCGCCGATCCCCATGGCCAGCTGCGTGGAGACCCGGATGCCGGTGAGGATCACCGGCCAGGCCAGCGGCAGCTCGATCCTGGCCAGTGTCCTGCGCCGGCTCATGCCGATGCCGCGCGCGGCGTCCACCAGCAGCGGGTCGACGCCTTGCAGGCCGACGACGGTGTTGCGGACGATGGGCAGCAGCGCGTAGATGACGATCGCGGTCACGCTCGGCGCCACGCCGAGCCCCAGCAGCGGGATCATCAGGCCCAGCAGGGCCAGCGACGGGACGGTGAACAGCACGCCCGCCGACGACGTGGCCAACGAGGCCATCCGGGGGTGCCGGTAGGTGGCCACGCCGACGAGCACGCCCAGGACGGCCGCCACCAGAACGCATTGGGCGACCATGCTGGCGTGCTGCGCCGTCTCGAAGAGGATGAGGTCCCAGCGATCCTCGACGTACTCCCACAGATTCATCAACCAGCTAGTAACCGAGCTTGCCGCGCCGAAACCGAAGTACCTCTCCGCTCTCTTGCGCAGCTCCATTCCCGGGAGTTGCCGTGGTTGGCGTCCGGAGAGGTCAGATGAGAGGTTTCTCATCTTGGCCTCAGCGTGGTCTCCTCGAAGAGCGAGAGGGTCGGCTCATGAAACACCGGGCAATGGTGATTCTCCTTGTCCTGGCACTGGCAGTGGCGGGGATCACGGCGATGGGCTTCGTACAGGCGGCCGAGCAGGAGCCCGACCTGGGCGGCCCCGTGGTGGTCACGCCGCGGGCCCAGCTCAGCGGGCAGGTCACGGCCGAGCCGACGCCGAGCGCGGGCGAGAGCGCGCGCGCCGGCGACGGGCCGACCAGGGCGACGACCGAGACGGCCGGGCCCGGGCAAGGGCCCGGTCAGGAGCCCAGCTCGGAGCCCAGTCAGGGGCCGGGACGCTCGGCGACGCCCGCATCCCCCACGCAGACCCAGGGCGAACGCGCCGCGACCCGAGAGCCCCGGGCGGAGCCGGTCAAGCCGCCGTCACCCAGACCTGGCGGCGGAGACGACGATGACGACGACGGAGGCGATGATGACGACGGAGGCGACGATGACGACGACTGACCGGGAAGGCACACGCGGGTGAGTGCCCGCGCCCGGATCGTGGGCTGGATGCTCTTCGTCGTCGGTCTCGCCCTCGGTGTCGCCATCTTCGCCACCTGGATGGCCCTGTCCACCAGGCTCGACAACCGGATCAACCTCGAGCTGGAGAACGAGTACGACAAGCTCAAGCGGTACGCCGCCAACGCGCTCGACCCGCGCACCGGCCGCACGGTGACCGACGTCGGAGATCTGCTGCACAACTACCTGCAGGTCAACACGCCCGACCGGTGGGAGACGTTCTTCTCCATCGTCGACGGCGAGCCCCACAAGATCACGTTCGTCCCGCCGCCGGTGCGCCTCGACACCGACCCCCAGCTGGTCGCGGAGATGGCGAAGGCGACCAGGGCCGTCCGCAAGGAGATGGACACCACCCGCGGAGAGGTCCAGTACGCGGTCTTCCCGGTCACCGTGGCCGGCGACCCCCGCACCGGCCACTTCGTCGCGGCGGCCTTCTCCGACCTGCACCGCGACGAGATCGACGACGCCGTACGCACGCTCGTCCTGTCCGCGGCGGCGGCGATGGCGTTAGCGGGCGGCGCGGGGTGGTTCGTGGCGGGGCGGGTGCTGGCGCCGGTCCGGCTCGTCCGCCAGACCGCTGAGCAGATCAGCGACTCCTCCGACCTGACACGCCGGCTCGACGTGCCGGGCAACGACGACGTGGCGGCGCTCGCGGCGACCTTCAACCACATGCTCGACCGGCTCGAACACGCCTTCGTCGTCCAGCGGCACTTCATGGACGACGCCGGCCACGAGCTGCGCACGCCGATCACGGTGATCCGCGGTCACCTGGAGCTCATGGGCGACGACCCCGACGACCGCGCCGAGACCCTCGCGCTGGTCACCGACGAGCTCGACCGGATGAACCGCATCGTCGACGACCTGCTCACCCTCGCCAAGGCCGAGCAGCCCGGCTTCCTCAACCTCGACAACGTCGAGCTGGCCGACCTCACGGTCAGCGTGGTGGCCAAGGCCCGCGGGCTGGGCGAGCGCAAGTGGCGCGTCGACGAGGTGGCCGAGGCGCGCCTGCCCGCCGACCGCCAGCGGCTCACGCAGGCCATGATGCAGCTGCTGGCCAACGCCGTGCGCCACACCACCGACGACGACCTGATCGCCGTCGGCTCCGCCGTCCGCGACGGCCGCGTCGACCTGTGGGTGCGCGACAGCGGCCCCGGCGTCCCGCCCGCCGATCGCGAGCGCATCTTCGGGCGGTTCGTCCGCGGGGAGGGCCGCACCAGCGCCCAGGAGGGCGCCGGGCTGGGCCTCGCCATCGTCAAGTCCATCGCCCAGGCCCACGGAGGCACCGTGAAGGTGATGGACGGCCCCGGGGGCGGCGCCTGCTTCGTCATATCCCTTCCGCTGTGGGAGCTCTGGAGGTTGAATTGAACCGGATTCTGATCGCGGAAGACGAGGCCCGCATCGCTTCCTTCGTCGAGAAGGGGCTGCGGGCCAACGGGTTCGTGACGGCCGTGGTCGGCGACGGGGTGGCGGCCTTCGACCTGGCCGCCACGGGCGGGTTCGACCTGCTGATCCTCGACATCGGGCTGCCGCTGAGCGACGGGTTCACGGTGCTGCGGCGGCTGCGCGGGTCGATGGTGACCATCCCTGTGATCATCCTGACCGCGCGCGACAGCGTGAGCGACACGGTGGCCGGCCTGGAGGGTGGCGCCGACGACTACATCGCCAAGCCCTTCGCCTTCGAGGAGCTGCTGGCCCGGGTGCGGCTGCGGCTGCGCGCCGACCGCACGCCCGAGGTGACCGTGCTGCGGGTGTCCGACCTGTCGCTGGATCTGCGGACGCGGCGGGCGTACGTGGGCGACCGGGCGGTCGACCTGTCGACCCGGGAGTTCGCGCTGGCCGAGATCTTCTGCCGCCATCCCGACCAGGTGCTGACGCGCGAGCAGCTGCTCAGCCACGTGTGGGGGTTCGACTTCGATCCCGGCTCCAACGTGGTCGACGTCTATGTCCGTTATCTGCGGCGCAAGATCGGCGCCGACCGCATCGAGACCGTGAGAGGCACCGGTTACCGCATGAGAGCCGCCTAATCATCAGCTCACGGGCGCTTCACTCCGCACCTTCAAGCTGTTCACAGAAGGCACTACGGAAGGAGCGGTCATGGCGACCGGACTGTTGATGGACCTCGTGGCGATCGTGGTGCTCGCCTACGGCCTCTACTATCGGCGGCACCACCGCAGGGATCTGCTGTTCGCGTACATCGCGCTCAACGTCGGGATCTTCGCGGTGGTGTCGCTGCTGCTGGTGCAGCGGGTCGACATCGCCGTCGGCTTCGGGCTGTTCGGCGTTCTGTCGATCATCCGTCTCCGGTCGAGCGAGATCACGCAGCAGGAGATCGCGTACTACTTCATCGCCATCGCCCTCGGCCTGGTCAACGGCATCGCCGGCGGCACGTGGCCGCTGACCGCGCTGCTGCTCAACGGCATCCTCCTGGTCGTGATGTACGCCGCCGACCACCCCAAGCTGTTCGGCCGCACCCGCCAGCAGATCGTCACCCTCGACGTCGTGCACACCGACGCCGACATGCTGAAGGTCGACCTGGAGAACCGGCTGCGGGCCAAGGTGCTCTACCACGTCGTCACCCAGATCGACTACGTGCGCGACGTGACCGTGGTCGACGTCCGCTACGTGGACAACGCGCGGGTGGGTGTGCGATGAGCGCCGGGCCGTACGCCGACGCGCTGCTGGCCGGCATCGCCGCCTCGACGCCGGGCGTCGGGCTCGACGAGGTGCCGGAGCTGATGAGCCGGGTCGACCGCAAGTACATCGTGACGACCACCATCATGACGCGGGTCGCGGCCGAGATGGGCGACCGGTTCCACGTGCTGCGCATCGAGGGGCGGCGGCAGTTCCGCTACACCTCCACCTACTTCGACACCCCCGAGCTGCTCACCTTCCACCAGCACCGGCAGGATCGGCGCCGGCGGTTCAAGCTCCGTACGCGGACCTATCTCGACGGCGGCGGGCAGTGGCTGGAGCTGAAGCTCAGCGGCGCGCGGGGCAGCACCGACAAACACCGCATCCCGTACGACGGGGTGCCCAGCGCGACGCTGACCCCCGAGGCGCTCGACTTCGTCCGCGACACCCTGCTGAGCAGGCTCCACCTCGTCGCGCCCGAGACGCTGGGGCCGGTGCTGGCCACCGACTACAAGCGCGTGACGCTGATCGACCGGGAGGGTGGCGCGCGCGTCACCTGCGACACGGGGCTGGTGTGCCGTGACGGCTACGACAGCAGGCCGGCGCGCGGCGACCTGGTGCTGCTGGAGTCGAAGTCGGTCGACGGCAAGGGGCTGATCGACAAGGTGCTGCGCGGGCTGGGGGTGCGGCCGGTCAGCGTGAGCAAATACTGCATCGCGGTCGCGGCGCTCCGCGGCCTGCCCGCCAACCGCTGGCGCCCGGTGCTCCACCGCTACCTCGACCACCGTCCAGGGCGGCGCCGAGCGCACGACGGCCGCTGGGTAGAGGTCGGCTGGACGGGCACGGGCCGCCTGCCGGGCTCCCGCCCATGGCCGGAGCACCGGCTCACGGCGGAATGCCGCCCCGGGCCGGCCCGGTGACCGCACGCACGCGCAGCGCCGATCGAGCAGTCCGAACGTACGGAACGCGGACGCCGCGGAAGTCCGCGCCGCACCTGGCGCAGCCGCACTTCGCGTGGCAGGAGCCGCGCCACGCGCGGGAGGAGAGCCGCCGGCCGTCACCCGCGACGGCCGGAGCCGGAGGAGACCGCGGCGCGGTATGCGGCGGCCGGCGATGATCTCCTCGTTCGTCGGGGAGCGGTGGGATTTTGAGGGGATTTCCTGGCCTTAGGGCTTACGGGGGGATTGACGTGTTCTGTCCGTCATTTTCGCGGGGAACGGGAAAGCGGAACGCCGGGGATATGGGAAATCGACGCTCGGGCTTGGCGATGGTCGAACCGAATGCGGCCGGTGTGACCCAGGTGGCTCGACAATAGTGACTTTGCGGTGATAGTCAGAGGTTGACCTGCGAGGATGAGCGGCCGAAGCGTCCGGGCCGCTCGTGGCCGACGAGGGATATTCCTTATGCTTGAGCGCATTCACGAGATATCTGCTGTCTTGCTGAGTGCGGATGAATATCTCGATGATTTCTGGCCTAATTTCCGGAAAATTGATGGCGTGTTCTGGCGGCTGGAGCGCGTCCAGGGCTTTCACGAGAGCCGTATCGCGAGGCGGGAGAGCGACTGGGACCGGTCCGCCAAGCTGGTCGACGGCGTGCGCCCGGTGCGGCCCTTTCCGTGTCGGCGCATCCGCGTCGTCGAGCAGCCGGTCACGCCCTACCTGCAGTGGGAGATGCACGTCCTGGCGCTGCGCAGGACGACCGCCGAGCAGGTGCGTGTGCTCGACGCCGCCGAGGTGCTCGACCTGGAGGGCAGCCGTCGCCTGCCGGAGCTGGTCGTGCTGGGCACGACGGTCATGTACGAGGTGACGTACGACTCCGGCGGCGCCCACAGCGGAGCGCGGCGGATCGACGATCCCGAGGTGATCGACGCCTGCCGCGGCGAGCTGGACAAGCTGTTCGCGGTGGGCGAGGACCTGCGGGCGTACTACGAACGCGAGATCGTCCCGCTGCCCGCACCCCGGACGCTCGTCTGACCCGAGGCGCGCCGGCGCGTGATGCGGCCGATTCGTTGCCGGCCAGGCAGATCGTGTCCTGGCTCTCGACACGCCCTGGCGTGGTTCCCGCGGGAGCGGGAGATCGACGACCTCTGGTCGCCGATCTCCGCGCGGTCCTAGGTGCGGGTCCCCCGGTGGCGCGCCGGCCGGGGGACACCGCTCCGGTTACAGGGGGAGGTCGCCGGTGGCGGAGCTGGTGGAGCCGGTGGCGCGGTAGGCGGCGATGGTGCGCTCGGCGATGCGCATCTGGTGGATCTCGTCGGCGCCGTCGGCGAAGCGGGCCCAGCGGGCGTGCTGGAACATGTTCGCCAGCGGCGTGTCCGTCGAGTAGCCGAGGGCGCCGTGCACCTGGATCGCCCGGTCCACGATCCGGTTGAGGCTGTTGGCGACGAAGTGCTTGGCCATCGAGACCTCCGTACGGAAGTCCTCGCCCTTGTCGATCTTGGACGCGGCGTGCAGCACCATCAGCTTGCACTGGTAGAGCTCCATCGCCGAGTCGGCGATCAACCACTGGATGCCCTGCTTCTCGGCCAGCAGGGAGCCGTGGCTGTAACGGTTGAGCGCCCGATCGACCATCATGTCGAGGGCCGTCTCCGCCTGCGAGATCCACCGCATGCAGTGGGCCAGGCGGGCCGGGCCGAGGCGGTACTGCCCGAGGCGGTGGCCGTTGCCCCGGCCGCCCAGCACCTGGCTGTCGGGCAGGCGCAGGTCCTTGATGACGATCTCGCTGTGGCCGGTGGAGCCGTGCATCGTCTCCACCTCGCGGACGTCGTTCCAGCCCTCGGAGGGCAGGTCCACGAGGAAGGCGGTGTTGGCGCCGCGCGAGCCCTCCGGCACGTCCTGCTCGGTCCTGGCGATGAGGATGGCGAAGCTCGCCCGGCGAGCGTTGGAGATGAACCACTTGTGGCCGTTGATGATCCACTCGTCGCCGTCGCGGACGGCCTCCGTGCGGATCAGGGTGGGGTCGGAGCCCGCCACCTCGGGCTCGGTCATGGCGAAGCAGGACGACTTCGTCCCCTCCAGGAGGGGACGCAGGTACTTCTCCTTCTGTTCGTCCGTCGCCCAGTGCAGCAGGGTATGCATGTTGCCCTCGTCGGGGGCCTGGCAGTTGAACACCCACGGCCCGATGCGGGTCTTGGCCGCCTCCGACTGCACCATGGCCAGCTCGACGTGGCCCAGGCCCATGCCGCCCCACTCCTTCGGCATGTGCGGCAGCCACAGACCCTCGGCCTTGGCCTGCTTGCGCAGGCCGAAGATGGTCTTGAGGTACGCCTCCCGGTCGCCCTCCTCGACCTCCTCCATGGCGGGGACGACGGTGCCCTGGATGAAGGCGCGGACCCGCTTGCGGATCTCTTCGTGTTCCGGGGCGAGGGTGAAATCGATGGCCATGCTGGTGGTCACTCCTTGTTGCTGTATCACGGTTGCTATATCGCGGGTTGAACGGGTGGTTCCACGTCCGGCAGGGCCGGATAGTGGCAGGCCAGCCAGTGGTCCGCGCCGACCTGCCGGATCTGGGGCTCCTCGGCGGCGCACCGCTCCCGCGCGCGCGGGCAGCGCGTACGGAAACGGCAGCCCGACGGCGGATCGACCGGCGACGGCGGCTCGCCGCTGATCAGCGTGTCGGACGGCGGCAGATCGAGCCCGCCGTCGGGGATCGAGGCGATCAGGGCCCGCGTGTACGGGTGGGCGGGACGGCTGATCAGGTCGGCGCTCGGCGCCAGCTCGCACACCTTGCCCAGGTACATGACCATGATGCGGTCGCTGACGTTCTTGACCACGGCCAGGTCGTGGGCGATGAAGACGAGCGTGAGCCGGTAGCGCGCCTTGAGGTCCTCCAGCAGGCCGAGGATCTGGGCCTGCACCGAGACGTCCAGCGCGGAGACCGGCTCGTCGCAGATCACCACCTCCGGGTCGAGGATCAGCGCCCGCGCGATGGAGATGCGCTGGCACTGACCGCCGGAGAACTCGTGCGGCCGGCGTACCGCGGCGGTCGCGGGGTCGAGGCCGACCGCCTCCAGCACCTCGTCCACGCGGTCGCCGGGCAGGTTCCACACGCGGGGGCCCTCGCCGACGATCTCGCGGACGCGGCGGCGGGGATTGAGGGAGGAGATCGGGTCCTGGAAGATCATCTGGAGCTGTCGGCGGGTCCGGCGCAGGGCCTCACCGCGCAGCGCGGTCAGCTCCTGGCCGTCGAGCCGTACCGAGCCCGAGCGGGGCGGCGGGAGCTGGACGAGCGCCCGCGCCGCGCTCGACTTGCCGCAGCCCGACTCGCCGACGATGCCGAGCGTCTCGCCGCGTGCCAGGTCGAAGCTCACCCCGGAGACCGCGCGCACGGTGCGGCCGCGGCCCGCGGGGAACTCCACGACCAGATCCTCCACGCGCAGCAGCACCTCGTCACGGGGACGCAGGTGGGACTTCCCGCTACCTGCCACTGCTCTCAGCCCCTTCCGCGATGGCCGTCTCGATGGGACGCGGGTACCAGCAGGCGTACTGGTGGCCGCTGCCGTTGACCGGGGCGCCGTTGGCCAGGGCGACGCCGACCAGCGGCGGTGCCTCCTGCCCGCACCGGTCCTGCGCGTACGCGCACCGCGGGCGGAAGGAGCACCCCGGCGGCAGGTCGACGAGGTCCGGCGGCCGGCCGGGGATCTCCCGCAGCCGGTGGTGCACCGGGTCGCTCAGCCGCGGCGCCGCCTGCAGCAGGGCCTGCGTGTACGGCATCCGCGGCCGGCGGAACACCTCGGCGGCCGGCCCGCGTTCGACGACCTTGCCGGCGTACATGACGATGACCTCGTCCGCCCAGCGGGCCACCACGGACAGGTCGTGGCTGACCAGCACCACGGCCATGTGGTGCTCCTCGCGCAGCTGGTGGAGCAGCCGCAGCACCTGGTCCTGGATGGTGACGTCCAGCGCGGTGGTCGGCTCGTCGGCGAAGAGCACGTCGGGCCCGCACGACAGCGCCATCGCGATCGTCACCCGCTGCCGCATGCCGCCCGACAGCTGGTGCGGGTAACGGCGCAGCATGCGTACGGGATCGGCGATGCCCACCGAGGCCAGCAGCCGCACGGCCTCGGCGTGGGCCTCCTTGCGGCCCAGGCCGCGGTGCACCCGCAGCGGCTCGGTGACCTGCGTGCCGATGGTGCGCACCGGGTTCAGCGCGGTCATCGGGTCCTGGAACACGGTGCCGAGCCGGGGCCCGAGCACCGAGCGCATCTCGGCGGGGGTGCGCGCGGTCAGGTCGTCGCCCGACAGGTAGACCTTGCCGCCTCTGACGGCGCTGCCGGGCAGCAGGCCGAGGATCGAGCGGATCAGCATGGACTTGCCCGACCCCGACTCGCCGACGATGGCCAGGGTCCTGCCGCGTTCGAGGGTGAAGGAGACGCCGTCCACGGCCTTGACGAGGCCGCGCGGGGTGGCGAAGTGGGTGCGCACGTCCTCGGCCTGCAGCAGCGTGTCGCGGACCTGGTGCTCCGCCACCGGCATCGGGGAGACGGTCACCTGCCGCACCGGCTCCAGGCCGCTCTCCCGTACGTCGGTCAGCGCGCGCAGCCGGTCGCCCACCAGGTTGAACGAGAGCACGGTCAGGAACATGACCACCGAGGGGACGAGCACGACGTGCGGCGCGGTCTCCATGAGCGTGCGGCCCTCGTTGATCAGGCCGCCCCAGGTGGGCGTGGGCGCCTGCACCGACAGGCCGAGGAACGCCAGGCTCCCTTCTGCGACGACGACCACGGCCATGCCGATGAACGCGTACGACGCCGCCGGCATCGCGACGTTCGGCACGATCTCCCGCCACAGGATGCGCCGGTCGCGGGTGCCGAGCACGCGCGCGGCCAGCACGAACTCCCGTTCGGCGAAGGAAAGGGTGGCGCCCCGGATGAGCCGGACCCACGCCGGCACCCCGAGCACCGCGAGCACGATGAGCACGTTGCGCAGGCTCGCCCCGGCGAAGGCCACCACGGCGAGGGCGAACACCAGCGCGGGGAACGCCAGCGCCACGTCGTTGACCGCCATGATGATCGCGTCGGCGGCCCGCCGCCGGTAGCCGGCCAGGATGCCGAGCGGGGCGCCGATGAGCAGGCCGAGCAGGACGGCGCCGACGCCGACGCCGAGCGAGACGCGGGCTCCGTACACGATCCGGCTCAGCACGTCGCGGCCGAGGCCGTCGGTGCCGAGCGGGTGGGACCAGCTAGGCCCCGTCTGCGGCGGCCCGGCCAGCGTCTCGTCGTAGCGGTACAGCGGCAGCAGGTCGGCCAGGAGGGCGGCGAGGAGCACCACCCCGACCCAGCCGACGGCGAGCCAGAAGCCGATCCCGAACCGCCTACGCACGTCGGATCCTGGGATCGACGGCGGCGTACACCACGTCCACCGCGAAGTTGACCAGCACGTAGCCGACCGAGATGAGCACGACGCCTCCCTGAACCGTCAGGTAGTCGCGGGAAAAGATGGAGTCGACGATGAGCCGCCCGATGCCCGGCAGGCCGAAGAGCGTCTCGATGATCACGGTGCCGCCGATGAGCGCGCCCATGTTGAGCCCGATGGCGGTGATCAGGCTGATCGCGGACGGGCGCAGGGCGTGCCGCCACATGATGCGGCGGGGCGACAGGCCGCGGGCGCGGGCGAGGATGATGTAGTCCTCCTGCAGGGTCGCGATCAGGTCGGTACGCAGCAGCCGCGCGTACACCGCGAGCTGGCCGCAGCCGAGCGTGATCGCGGGCAGGATGACCGAGGTGAGGTTCCAGCCGAGGTCGACGGAGAGGGACGTCCAGCCGGTCGCGGGCAGCACGTTCCAGGTGACCGCGAAGATCAGGATCAGCAGCACGCCGAGCACGAACACGGGGGTCGACAGCAGCGCGAAGCTGAGTGCGGTGAGCGCCTGGTCCAGGGCGCGGCCGGCGCGGCGGGCGGCGGCCACGCCCAGCGGGACGGCCAGGCCCAGCGCGACGATCTCCGCGGCGATCAGCAGTTCCAGGGTGACCGGCAGGCGTTCGGCCAGCTCGGCGCCGACGGACATCCGGGTGATGTACGACTCGCCGAAGTCGCCGGTGAGGAGCCCGCCGAGCCAGTCGAGGTAGCGCACGAAGAGGGGCTGGTCCAGCCCCAGCTCCCGGCGGAGCTGCTCGCGGCTCTCCTCCGTCGCCGACATGCCCAGGATCTGCGTGACCGGGTCGCCGGGCAGCAGGTTGAGCAGGGCGTACGACAGGAAGGTCACCACGAGCAGCACCACCACGAGCCGGACCAGCCGGTGGAGGATGATCATCGTTCGCTGACCCAGATCTGGGTGAACGGGTGGTACGGGATCGGCGAGCCGGTCAGCGGCCGGCCCTTCTCGCCGTCGGGCAGCGTGTGCTCGCCGATGCCGCGCACCTTGCTCCTGGCGATCACGGACCCGGTGTCGAGGTGGTCGATGAACAGGATCGGCATCTGGTCGCGCAGCCGCCGCTGCACGGTCGCGTACGCCTCCTTGCGCGCGGCCTCGTCCGGGGTGACCCGGCCGGCGTCGAGGGCGTCGCTGAGCTCCTTGTCCTTGAGTCTGGTGGGGTTGAGCGAGATCTCGCCGAGCGGCCGGGAGAACGCCTGGTGCAGCGCGTTGTACTCGCCGTCGGGGTCGGCGGCGGAGAACGACGTCCAGACGGTGGCGCGGAAGTCGCCGGTGAGCGCCCGGTTGATCAGGTCGGCCTGGTCGGCCTGCCGGATCGACACCTCGATGCCGGCCTTGCGCCACATGTCCTGGCACAGCTCGACGAGCTGCATGGTGTTGGGGTCGGGGGTGGAGATCGTCTCGAAGCGGATGGGGCCCTTGGCCGCCTCGACCTCCTGGACGAGCGCGGTGGCCTTGGCCAGGTCGTAGCCGGGGTAGCCGCCTTCGACGTACCACTCGGAGTCCTTCGACCACGGCCCGTCGGCGGGTTCGTTGAGGCCGCCGCGCAGGGTCTTGATGATGGTGTCGCGGTCGAGGGCGTGGGCCAGCGCCCGGCGCACCCGCACGTCGTCGAGCGGGGCCGCGGCGGTGTTGAGCAGGAAGACGTACTCGGCCACTGACATGCCCTCCGCGCGGTGCACGGTGTAGGCGTCCTGCAGGGCGCCGAACTTGGTGACGTCCTCGTCGCGGTTGGTGCCCATGGCGTCGATGCCGCCGGATTCGAGGGTCTGCGCCCGGGTCTGGCTGTCGGGCAGGATGCGGAACTCGATCTCGTCCAGGTACGGCAGGCCCTGCCGCCAGTAGTCGGGGTTGCGCGTGACGACCATGCGGTTGTCCGGCACGTACTCCTTGAAGACGAACGGCCCGGTGCCCACCGGCTTGAGACTGGCCGCCTTGGGGTCGGCCAGCGAGGACGGCGGCACGATCATGCCGATCTGGGCGGACAGTTGGTAGGGGAAGGCGACCCAGGGCTGACGCAGCTTGACCCGTACGGTGCTCGGGTCGGCCAGCTCGATCGCGGTCACCGGCGCCAGCGCCGCCGCGGTGAGCGGCGAGGCCTTCTGCGCCTCCAGGTTGTTCTTGACGATCTCACCGGTCAGGGCGGTGCCGTCGGAGAAGGTGATGCCCGGCCTGACCTTGATCGTCCACTCGTCGTACGTCTCGTTGGGAGTGAGCGACTCGGCCAGGTACGGCTTCCAGTCGCCGCCTGCGTCCACGCTCACCAGGGGTTCGATGATCGGAGTTGTCATGCTGTAGCTCTGTACGGCGAACTGGTCGGTGATCGGGTTGAATCCGTTGCCGTCGGCGCTGAGCCCGTACACCAGGCGTCCGCCCTGAGTCGGTCCCGTAGCGCCGGGCGCCGTGCCGGCCTGCGGGGTCTCGGTCGGCCGTTGCCCGCTGCACGCCAGCATCACCGTGGCGGCCAGCAGCAGAACGGCCGGAGTCCTCCAGCGTCTCATCCACGCCTCCTCCCGGTAGATCCCCCGAGAGCAATTTCACCGATAGTACTATCGGTGAAAAAGCGCACAAGTGTCGCGGGACAATCGTTATCCGGGGGTCGATGTAGGGAGAGGACTGCCGTGACCAGCACACAGCTCAGCAGGAGCGAGGCCAAGGACCTGACCAGGCGCAGGCTCATCCGCGCCGCCCTCTCGATCCTCGACGCCGAGGGCGAGGCGGGCCTGACGACGGTCAAGGTCGCCAAGGCCGCCGGCATCGCGCAGTCCAGCTTCTACGTGCACTTCAAGGACCGGCAGGAGCTGCTGCGGGTGCTCGCCGAGGAGGGCGGGGAGCGGCTGCGCAAGTCGATGCGGGAGGCGCGGCGCCAGGCCCGCGAGCACCCCGACGACCTCGAACGCCACCGCGAGACGTTCCGCATCCCGCTGGAGGCCATCTGCCGGCATCCCGAGCTGCTGCGCATCCAGGTCAGGGCCCGGCACGACCCGTCGTCCTCATTGCGCGAGTTCGCCGCCGAGACGGCCGCGGCCTACCGCGAGCACCACGCCGCCGACCTGGCCGCGCTCGGCTACACCGCCGACAACGAGCGCGACCGGCGCCGCCTGGAGATGATCGCCGACGGCATCAACGCGGCCACCAACGCACTCGCGATGGGTCACCTGGAAGGCCGCTACCCCGACCTCGACGAGGCCGCCGACATCCTGGTGGCCCTGTCGCGCGGCGCGCTGCGGCTGCTCAAGTCCGCCCGGTCAGGGGCAGGCGCCGACCATGCCGCCGACCAGGGCGTCGAACAGCAGGCGTAGCCGGGCGCTCTCGCGGTCGGGCAGGTAGAGCGCGAAGATGCTGCGGCTGACGTTCAGCCACGGCACGTCGGCCACGACGACGTCCTCGGGCCGGCCGCGCAGCGCCAGCTCGGGGATGAGCGCCGCGCCCAGCGACGCGCCGACCATCGCCAGCGTCGCGCTGAGGTCGTCGGAGTGGCCGACCACGCGCGGGTGCAGGTCCCAGCGGGCGAAGACCCCGTCGAGGACGGACGCGTCGCTGCTGGCCGGGTGGTGCATGATCCACGGCAGGTCCACGAGCTGCGCCACCTCGTACGGCGCGAGGCTGGGCCACGAGCGGGGCAGCACGACCTTGAACGGGTCCTCGCCGAGCCATCGCCGCCGCACCGACGACGGCCAGGACAGGCCGGAGTCGCCCACCTGGTAGACGATCGCCGCGTCCAGCTCGCCGCCGACGCCGAGACCGGGGATGAGCTGCGACGGCTCGGCCACCGAGACCCTGAAGCCCGCGCGGTCCTCCGGCTCCATCTCGCGCAGCAGGCCGGGCAGCACGGTCAGGCCGAAGCTGGGGAAGACCCCGAGCCGGATCTCCTGCTCGGTGTTCCGGTGCGCCCGCTCCACGGCGGCGAGCATCCGGTCCATGTCGGCCAGCACGATCGCGGCGTGCCGCGCCATCACCTCGGCCGCGCTGGTCGGCAGCACCCTGCGGGCCGAGCGGTGGAACAGCCGCACCCCGGTCTTGCGCTCCAGCACGGCCATCTGCTGGGAGACCGCGGAGGCGGTGTAGCCGAGCCGGTTGGCGGCGGCGGCGAAGGAACCGCGCCGGATCACCTCGGTCAGCGTCCTCAGGTGTTCCGGCTTGAGCATAAGAATTCCTTCACCTCAGGAGCATGAAATGTCGTATATCACCCGCTTCAGACTTTAGTGTGAGGCGCTTTACAGTGATGCCACCGTTCGAGCGAAAGGCCCGCATGACCATCCGCGTCTTCAGGAACGCCAGAATCCACACCGGTGATCCCGTACGCCCGCCGGCCGAGGCGCTGGCCGCGGACGGCGAGGAGATCACCGCGGTCGGCACCGAGGCCGAGGTGCGCGCCGCCGCCGGCACCGGCGCCGAGCTGGTGGACCTGGACGGCGCCGCCGTCATCCCCGGCCTGTACGACGCCCACATCCACACCGCCAACTACGCCCGCGAACGCAGCCAGGTCGACCTGCGCCACGCCCGTTCGCTGGACGAGGCGCTGGCCGCTATCGCCGCGCACGCCGCCCGCCTCGCGCCCGGGGCCTGGCTCTTCGGCGGGCGGTGGAACAGCAACCAGTGGGAACGCCCGGTGCAGCCCGACCGGCACGCGCTCGACTCGGTCTGCCCCGACCGGCCCGCCGCGCTGCCGAGCGTGGACGGACACACCGTGTGGGCCAACTCGCTCGCCCTGCGCATGGTCGGCGTCGACCGCACCACCCCCGACCCGGTGGGCGGCCAGATCGTCCGCGACGAGCACGGCGAGCCGACCGGCATCCTGCGCGAGTCGGCGTCGTACCCGCTGCGCGACCTGATGACCGCGGGCGAGCTGGTGGACGAGCTGCGCGCCGCGCAGGAGGACCTGCTGGCGCTCGGCCTGACCAGCGTGCACGACATCGACGGCGAGGACTGCCGCGCCGCCTACCTGCGCCTGCGCGACGCCGGTGAGCTGAAACTGCGGGTGCACAAGGCGATCCCGGCCGAACACCTGGAGGCCGCGGTCGAGGAGGGCCGCCGCACCGGGGAGGGCGACGACTGGTTCCGCACCGGCCCGGTGAAGCTGTTCAGCGACGGTGCCCTCGGCTCGCACACCTGCCACATGATCGAGGGGTTCGCCGGCGACGAGGGCAACCACGGCATCGCCGTCACGCCGTACGACGAGCTGGTGAAGCTGGTCCGCACCGCCGCGGGCGCCGGGATCGCGGTGGCCACGCACGCCATCGGCGATCGGGCCAACCGGCTGGTGGTCGACGCCTACGAGGAGGCCGGCCTGCCCCCGGGCCTGCGGTTCCGCATCGAGCACGCGCAGCACGTCCGCCGCGAGGACATCACCAGGATGGCCCGGCTCGGCATCGTCGCGTCCATGCAGCCGGTCCACTGCACCAGCGACATGGACCTGGTCTCCGCCCTGCTCGCCGGGCAGGACCTGGCCTCCTACGCCTGGCGCACGATGCTGAACGCGGGCGTCCCGCTGGCGTTCGGCTCCGACGCGCCGGTCGAGCACCCGAACCCGTTCGCCGCGCTGCACGCCGCGGTGACCCGTACCAGGCCGGACGGCACGCCGCCCGGCGGCTGGCAGCCGGAGCAGCGGCTCGGCGTCGGCGAGGCGCTGCGCGCGCACACCCTCGGCTCGGCGTACGCGGCGGGGGAAGAGGGCCGCAAGGGCCTGCTCACCCCCGGACGGCTCGCCGACCTCGTCGCCGTGGACACCGACCCCTTCGCGTCGGACCTCGACGCCATCGCCCGCACCAAGGTGCTGGCCACCGTCGTCGGCGGCGAGATCCGCTGGCAGCGATCCCCCTGAAACGATCCACCCTAAGGAGACCCCCCACCTTGAAGATCAGGATCGTCATCCCCCTGCTGCTCGCCTGTCTGGCCGGTACGGCGTGCGGTGCCCAGTCGCTCAACGCCGACCCGGCCGCCCCCGCGAGCAAGAGCGCGCAGCCGGCCGCGCAGGTCCAGGCGCCCGCCGAGGACAAGGCCGCCGCGGTGGTCAACGCGATCGCCGCCGACCCCGCGCTGAACGCCAGGCTGCCCGCCGACGTCAGGGCCGAGGGCCTGAAGATGACCACCTCGCTCGGCTACCCGCCGATGAACATGATCGGCTCCGACGGCACGACCGCCATCGGGCTCGACCCGTCGCTGGGCCGCGCCCTCGCGAGGAAGCTCGGCGTCTCGCTGCACATCACCGACGAGGAGTTCAACTCCCAGATCCCCGGCATCATCACCGGCCGCTACGACATCCTCATGTCATCGGTCTCCGACACCGCCGAACGGCGCACGAACGTCACCTTCGTCGACTACGTCAAGGCCGGCGCCGGGATGCTGGTCGAGAAGGGCAACCCCGAGGCCATCAAGACCCCGGCCGACCTGTGCGGCAGGACGGTCTCCGTGGTCGACAACGGCTCGTCGCTGGCGCTGGCCGAGCAGACCCACGCCGACTGCGAGAAGAACGGCGAGAAGGGGCTCGACATCCTCAAGTTCGCCGGCGACCAGGAGGCGCTGCTCCAGGTCAGCAACGGCCGCGCGCAGGCCAACATCACCGACTACGTGGTCGCCGCCTACAAGGCGGGTGACCCGAAGACCGGGACGGAGGCGCTGTCCATCGCCGGCACCGAGGCGCTGTGGGGCATCGCGCTGCACCCCGACAACAAGGAGCTGATCGAGGCCGTCCGTGACGCGCTCGACGCGCTGATCAAGAGCGGCGAGTACGGCAAGATCCTCGCCGCGTGGGACCTGGAGCAGCTGGCGATCGAGTCCGCCCTGGTCAACGGGGAGTAGCCGGACGTGCGTACCGAACCGATCATCGGCCCGTCGGGCGAGGCCGTCCCGGTCACGCGGACGTGGCACTGGGGGCGCTGGCTCGCGGGCCTGGCCGCCCTGGCTGTGTGCGGCTGGCTGGTCGGCCTCGTCGTGGCCAACCCCCGGCTCGACTGGGGCGCGGTGTGGGACCACCTGTTCCACCCGCTCATCCTCAGCGGGATCGTGGTCACCATCGAGATCTCGATCCTGGCCACCGTGCTCGGCCTGGTGCTCGGCGTGTTCCTGGCCGTCATGCGGCTGTCGCACAACCCGGTGCTCCAGTGGCTGGCCACGCTCTACATCTGGTTCTTCCGCGGCACGCCCGTGCTGGTGCAGCTCATCTTCTGGTACAACCTGGCGTTCCTGTTCCCCGAGCTGATCCTGAAGATCCCGTTCACCATGATCGGGCTCAAGTGGGACACCAACCAGGTGATGACCGGCTTCACCTCGGCGATGCTGGGCCTCGGGCTGAACCTCGCGGCGTACTTCGCCGAGACCGTCCGCGCCGGTATCCAGGCCGTCGACCGGGGTCAGAGCGAGGCCGCGTACGCGCTGGGCATGACGCCCGGCAAGCGGATGCGGGTCATCGTGCTGCCGCAGGCGCTGCGGATCATCATCCCGCCCACCGGCAACGAGTTCATCTCGATGCTGAAGACCACCTCGCTGGTCTACGTCGTCGCCGGGCACGACCTGATGACCAACGCCAGCCAGATCTACAAGGCCAACAACCTGATCATGGAGCTGCTGATCGTGGCGAGCCTGTGGTACATGCTGATGACCGCCGTCGCCACGTTCCTGCAGGGCAGGCTGGAGCGGCGCTTCGGCTCCGACGCCGTGCGGCTGGTGCGCGGCGGCGGCCTGGCCGCCCGGGTGCTGCCCCGCCAGCCGAAGCCGGAGGTGAACCGATGACCGGCGACCCCGTCGTGCTCGCCAGGGGCGTCCGCATGAGCTACGGCGACACCGAGGTGCTGCACGGTGTCGACTTCAGCGTCGCCCCCGGCGAGGTGAGCTGCATCATCGGCCCGTCGGGGTCGGGCAAGTCCACGTTCCTGCGCTGTGTGAACGGGCTGGAGCCGGTGCTCGGCGGCAGCCTGCGGGTGCTGGGGGAGGAGGTCGGCCACACGCTGCGCGACGGGAAGTACCATCCTTGGTCACCGAAGCGGTTCGCGGCCTTCCGGACGAAGATCGGCATGGTCTTCCAGCGGTTCAACCTCTTCGCCCACCAGAGCGCGCTGGAGAACGTCGCCTGCGCGCCGATCCACGTCGCAGGGATGTCCGGTGACAAGGCCCGCGAGCTGGCCATGGAGCACCTGGCCCGGGTGGGGCTGGCCGACCACGCGCACAAGCGCCCGCACCAGCTGTCCGGCGGGCAGCAGCAGCGGGTCGCGATCGCCAGGGCGCTGGCCATGAACCCCACGCTCATGCTCTTCGACGAGCCGACCTCCGCGCTCGACCCGGAGCTCGTGGACGAGGTGCTGGAGGTGATGAAGAAGCTCGCCCTCGACGGCATGACCATGCTCGTGGTGACCCACGAGATCGGCTTCGCCCGTGAGGTCGGCGACACGCTGACGTTCTTCGACGAGGGTGTGGTCGTCGAGCAGGGCGCCCCGGCCGAGCTGCTCGCCGCCTGCAAGCAGCCGCGTACCAGGGCGTTCCTGTCCAGCGTGCTGTGATCAGCGCCGTTCGCGGACGATCCTGACCGTGCCCGCGGGCACGGTCAGCCGGCCGTCCACCGGGGTGCCGTCGAGGCTCGTGCCGGTCGCCTTGACGACCGCGTCCGCGTCCGTGTGGTTGACGGCGAACAGGAACGACCGGCCGTCGGAGTGGGAGCGGCGTACCAGCTCGACGCCCGGCGTGTCCGTGGTGGCCACCCCCGCCTCCGCGCAGACCTCGGCCAGCACGCGCGCCAGCGCCTCACCGGCGAGCAGCGTCGTCAGGTAGTGGGCCGCGCCCCGCCCGGCCTCGTTGCGGGTCCAGGCCGGCTCGCCCGTGGCGTACGCGTCCAGCACGGAGGCGGTGGTGGTGTGGGCGACCTCGCTCCACACCGTGCCCGCGCCGCTGCCCGCCAGCGGGACCGTCTCGCCCGCCTCCAGGGGGAAGAACTCCTCGACCGTCACCCCGAGCAGGTCGCGCCAGGCCCCCGGGTAGCCGCCCAGCCGGACCCGGTCGTGCTCGTCCACGATCCCGCTGTACGGCCCGACGAGCGCGACCCCGCCGCCCTCGACGAAGCGTTCGAGGTTCGCCGCGCCCGCGTCGCTGACCAGGTAGAGCGCGGGCACCAGCACCAGGCGGTAGCCGGACAGGTCGGACTCGGGGTGGGCCAGGTCGCAGGTGACGCCCTGCCGCCACAGCTCGGCGTGCCAGCGCTTGATCTCCTCGACCGGCTTGAGCAGGTCGGTGGGCTGGGCCGGGTGGTCCTGGGCCCAGACGCTCGACCAGTCGAGCAGGATCGCCACGTCCGCCTCGACCGTGCTGCCCGCCACGTCGGACGCCTCGCGCAGCAGGTCGCCGAGCGCGACGACCTCACGCCAGATCTTGGTGCCGGTGCCCGCGTGCGGCAGCATCGCCGAGTGCCACTTCTCTGCCCCCGCCCGCGACGCCCGCCACTGGAAGAACATGATCCCGTCGGCGCCCCTGGCCAGGTGCTGCACGGAGTTGCGGTGCATCTCGCCGGGCCGCTTGGCGCGATTGAGCCCCTGCCAGTTGACCGCGCTGGTCGAGTGCTCCATGAGCAGCCACGGCCGGTCGCGCTTGAGCGAGCGGGTGAGGTCGGCGGCGAAGGCCAGGTCGACGTGGGGCTCCGGGTTCGCGCCGACCAGGTAGTGGTCGGTCGAGACGACGTCCACCTCCTGGGCGAACGACCAGTAGTCGATGTCCCAGTGGGAGCCGCCCATGAAGTTCGTGGTCGCCGGGACACCGGGCGCGAGCTCGCGCAGCAGGTCGCGTTCGGCGCGGTAGAGGGCCGACAGCGCGTCCGAGCTGAACCGGCGGAAGTCGAGCTGCTGGGCCGGGTTGGCGAAGCTGGGGGTGATCCGGGGCGGCAGGATCTGGTCCCACTCGCCGTAGTGCTGTGACCAGAACGCGGTGCCCCAGGCCTCGTTGAGCGCGTCGAGCGTGCCGTAGCGGTCGATCAGCCAGGCGCGGAAGGCCACGGCGGAGGCGTCGCAGTAGCAGCGGGCGTTGTGGCAGCCGTACTCGTTGTGGACGTGCCACATCGCCAGCGCCGGGTGGCCGGCGTAGCGGCGGCCGAGCTGCTCGGCGATGGCCAGCGCCTTCTCCCGGTAGATCGGCGAGCTGGGGCAGAACGCCTGCCTGCTGCCGTGCCACAACCGGCGGCCGTCGGCGTCGACAGGCAGCGCCTCGGGGTGACGGTGGCCGAACCACGGCGGCGGGGAGGCGGTCGGCGTCGCCAGGAAGACCTTGACGCCGCCGCCGGCCAGCAGGTCCATGATGCGGTCGAGCCAGTCGAAGGTGTACACGCCCTCGTCCGGCTCCAGCAGCGACCAGGAGAAGATGCCGAGGCTGACGTGGGTGACGCCGGCCTCGCGCATCAGCCGGACGTCGTCGGCCCACGTCTCCTCCGGCCACTGCTCGGGGTTGTAGTCACCGCCGTAGACGATCAACGCGACTCCTATTAATTTAGGATTTTTCCCGATTTAGAGTCTCACGTCGGCCGCCAGGGCGGAAACCTCCTCCTCATCCAGTCGCCCGTCCGCCACGATCGTCACGACGCGCCTGGTCAGCGTGGTCTTCACCACCAGCGGCGCGTCCCAGGCCAGCGCCTGCCCGACCCCCGGATACTCCGCCACCCGGACGAACCACGGGTCGCCGTCGGCCTGGACGAAGATCAGCGTCCAGTCCCGGCCCTGCGGCGTGGTGCCGGACATCGCCACCCACCGGCCCCGGCTGCCGTGCACCGCGCGCTCGTCCCCGGGGAGCGTGGTGCGCGCGGTGGAGGTGCCGGGGGCTCGCCAGAAGAAGCCGCCGTAGCCGGCGCCCGGCCGTCCCTTGGTGGCCGAGCTCTGGACGGTCAGGGGAGCGCCGGTGAGATTCGTCAGCGTGAACGCGAAGTCCAGCGCCCAGGCGTCACCGACCGGCCGCGCCGCGACCGTGCGTTCCTCGCGGGCCATCGGCCGGCCGCCGGGGCCGATCCACTCCAGGTGCTCGGTGAAGCCGTCGTCCGCCAGCCGGGAGAAGGCCACGTGCCGCTGCGTGCCGTGGTCGTCCAGCCAGGTGGGGCCGCGGTCCTTGACGTACGTGCGGCCGCCCCAGAAGTTCGCGCCGCCGAGGTCGGAGATCGCCACGCCGACGCCCAGGTGGTGCACGTGGTCGGGCGGCCGGACCTCGGTGACCTCCACGCCCCCGCGCGTGCGCACGTGGTGCAGGTACGGCCGGGGCGAGTCGGTCGCCGGCAGGTCGGGACGCCAGTCGTACGCCGCCACCGGCTCACCCGCCACCAGCAGCTCCACCCGCGTCCAGGGGGCGCCCAGCTCGGAGTAGAGGGTCAGCTCGCGCGCGCTGCGCGCCGTCAGCTCGGCCACGCCGGGCAGCAGCCGGCCCACGACCTCGCCGGCGGCGTCCCGTTCCACGACCTGGTGCCGCTCGGGGATCGGGACCGGCTCGGGGGCCAGCCGCACGGCGTCCAGCACCTGGGTGAAGGTCTCGGTGGCCGGCAGCGGGACCAGCAGGTCCGCGCCCGTGCGAACGTGGTCGGCCAGGTTCTCCAGCAGGTCGGTGCGCTCGTACACGGTCGTCGTGCGCGAGCCGTCGGCGAGCTCGACCGTGAGCCGGTCCTCGGTGTAGACGAGTGTGGCCGTGCCCCGCTCGCCGTGCACGACCAGGTACGGCTCGTGCCGCTCCTTGGCGCAGAGCGTCACCGCGATCGTGATCACCAGCCCGTCCGCCAGCCGGATGCGCACGCACGAGGTGTCGTCCGACTCGATCGGGAAGGCGTGGTAGAGCTCGGTCTCGATCCGCGCGATGGGGCCGTCGGCCAGCGCGAGCGCGGTGGCGACGGCGTGCGCGAACGGGTTCGTCAGGGCGCCGTCCACCACGTCCACGTCGTCGAGGCGGCGCCGGCCCGCCCACGGCGAGCGGGTGAAGTAGGCCGCGGGCCGCACCCACGCGCCCGCGCCGCCGATGCCGCGCACCTTCCCGAGAGTCCCGTTCGCGATCAGTTCGCGCAGCGCGGGGACGGCCGCCGAGCCCAGCGACTGGAACCCGACCTGGCAGGCCCGCCCGGTCCGCGCCGCGGCCTCGGCGATCCGCCGGTGCGCCTCGGGCGTGGCCGCGGGCGGCTTCTCCAGCAGCACGTGGGAGCCGGCGCGCAGCGCGGTCACCGCGAGGTCGGCGTGCGTGTGGATCGGCGTGCACACGATCGTGATCTCCGCTCCGGTCTTCTCGACCAGCTCGCCCAGGTCGGACGACTGCGGCGGCGCCGCGAAGTCCACCTCCACCGGGCGCAGGTCGCAGATCCCGGCCAGCTCGACCACGCCGAGGCCGGTGAGCCTGCGCAGGTTGCGTAAGTGGTGCTGCCCGTGCCCCTGCGCGCCGGCCAGCACCACCTTCACCGGCGCTATCACGACCACCTCAGCCCGAGCCCGGCGTGCCCGCCCGCGCGCAGCACGCCTCCGGCGATCCGCACCGGGTACGGCTCCGCCAGCAGCCCCAGCCGGGCGAACGACGCGTCCTCCACGTCCTCGACCATGACCGGCAGCGGCAGGGCCAGCGCCAGCTGCCCGGACAGCTCGCTCAGCAGGTGCGGGTAGACCGGCACGTCGTACGTCCTGGCCAGCTCGGCGATCCGCAGGAACGGCGTGATCCCGCCGACCCGCACGACGTTGGGCTGCACCACGTCGCACGCGCCCGCCGCGAGCAGGTCACGGAAGCCGTAGGTGGTGTAGACGTTCTCGCCGACCGCGACCGGCACGTCGATCGAGCGGCGCAGCTCCACGTGCGCGGCCACGTCGTCTGCCGGCAGCGGCTCCTCGACCCAGTGGAGATCGAACTCGCGCAGCGCGGCGATCGCCCGCCGCGCCCGGTGCAGGTCCCACCGCTGGTTCGCGTCGATCATCAGCAGCCGGTCGGGGCCGATCACCTCACGCACCGCGGCGACCCGCTCGACGTCCCGCGCGAGGTCCGGCCGGCCCACCTTGATCTTGACACCGTGGAAACCGGCGGCCACCCAGCGCCGGGCCTGCTCGACCAGCTCGTCCAGCGAGTAGTGCAGGTTGACGCCGCTGCCGTAGACCGGCACCTCGTCGCGCCGCCGCCCGAGCGCGTCGGCCAGGCCCCGCTCACCGCAGCGCAGGTCCCACAGCGCGAGGTCGATCCCGGCCAGCGCGATCGTGGTGATCCCGCCGGGGCCGGCCTCGCGCAGATGCCGCCAGAGCCCGTCCCACACCACCTCGGGGTGCGCGGGCAGGCCGATCAGCGCCTCGCGCAGGTCGTGGTCGAGCAGCGCCCGCACGGCGTGCGCGCCGATCTGCGGCGTCCACGCGAACCCGGTGCCGGTGCGGCCGTCCTTGAGCGTGACGTGCGTGACGACCACATGGTTGTACGGCACGTCCGGACCCCACGGCCTTGGCAGCGCAGCCGTGCGCAGCTCGGTCCGCAGATCGGCGATCACGGCGTTCATGGCCTCACTCCGTTCGGCGGCTCGGTCGCTCGGATGCCGCCGCCTTCCCCCGCTCTGGTCGCTGCGCTCCCGCCGCTCCTCCAGACGACGGCGCTCCCTCGCGTACTCATGGCCTCACTCCGTTCGGCGGCTCGGTCGCTCGGATGCCGCCGCCTTCCCCCGCTCTGGTCGCTGCGCTCCCGCCGCTCCTCCAGACGACGGCGCTCCCTCACGTACTCATGGCCTCACTCCGTTCGGCGGCTCGGTCGCTCGGATGCCGCCGCCTTCCCCCGCTCTGGTCGCTGCGCTCCCGCCGCTCCTCCAGACGACGGCGCTCCCTCACGGGCAGATTCCAGGCCGGTCTTGATCAGCGCCTCCAGCTCCGCCAGGTGCTCGTCGGTGAGCTCGACCAGCGGCGGCCGGACGGTGCCCACGTCGAGGCCGCGCAGCCGGACGGCCGCCTTGACCAGGGAGACCGCGTAGCCGGGGACCTTGGCGCGCAGGCGGACCAGCGGGGCGTAGAACTCGGTCAGCAGCCGCTCGTCGCCGTTCAGGTAGGCCAGCGCTATCTCGGGGGCGAAGGCGAACACCGCGCTGGAGTACAGCCGCACGCCGAGGCCCCGGTAGGCCGGCATGGTCAGCTCGGCCGTCGGCAGGCCGTTGAAGAACAGGAAGTCCGGATACCGCTCGCGCACCGCCAGCACGGTCCGCTGCATGCGGTCGATGTCGCCCACGCCGTCCTTGAGCCCGATGACGCCCGGCAGGCCGGCCAGCTCCACCACGGCGTCCGGGTCGAGCACCACCGAGCCGCGCTGGTAGACGATCACCGGCAGCTCCGCGGCGACCGCGCGCACGTACTCGGTGAACCCGTGCCCCGGTCCCTGCGCCAGGTACGGCGGCATGAGCAGCAGCCCGTCGGCGCCCGCCGCACGGGCGGCCCGCGCCTGGTTCAGCGCCGTCCCCAGCGGCCCGCCCGCGCCCGCGAACACGGGGACCCGGCCGCCCACCGCCTCGGCGGTCACCCGGACGGCCCGCGCGTGCTCCGCCTCCGACAGGGCCGAGAACTCGCCCGTGCCGCACGCCGCGAACACACCGCCGGGACCGTGCTCCATGCCCTGCCTGACGTGCTCGGCCAGCACGTCCTCGGCGAGCGCGCCGCCCGCGTCGAACGGGGTCACCGGGAAGAACAGCACACCGCTGAGATTCATTCGGTCTCATCCTTGAGTTCGGAACGCCAGCTGCGCCGGGGTCGCCAGCCGAGCAGGCGCGTCGCCTTGGCGGTCGAGAAGGCCGGCAGGGTGCCGGTGAGCCCGGCCGCGAACGGCTCGGTGCCGGGCACGACATGGGGGAGCAGGTCGGCCAGGGGTTTCCTGGCCAGCGCGTCGGCCGCGCCGGCGAAGAACACCTCGCCGTTCGGCACGTCGGGCAGGGCCTCGGCGAGCACGGCGATCAGCTCGGCGGCGTCGCGGGCGTCGATGTAGTTGAACAGCGACACCCCGCCCAGATCCGGCCGGTCGAGCCGCTCGCGCACGGTGTGACCCGACTGCGTGGGCGCACCCGCCCACTCCTCGGGCGGGATGACGAAGCACGGCCGCACCGCCGCCATGCGGGTGCTCCCCGCCACGGCGAACGCCTTCATGGTCTGCTCGGCCACCACCTTGGACAGGTTGTAGGCGTTCCACGGCCGGACCGGGTGCTCCTCGTCGATCGGTAGGTACGACGGCGCCCAGCCGCCCGGCGCGCCGTACCCGATGACGGTGGGGCTGCTGGCCACCACCACGCCCGCCACCCCCAGGGCCACCGACGCCTCGCACACGTTGAACGCGAGCCGCGTGTTGACCTTGAAGATGACCGATTCCGGGGCGCTGAACGGCGTCGCGATGGCGGCCAGGTGGATCACCGACTCGGGCCGGAACCTCGCCATCACCTCGAACGCCTCACCCGTGTCGGTCAGGTCGGCCGGGAACGTGACGGCGGCCTCGGCGGGGGTGCCCGGGGCGCGGTCGACACCGATGACCTCGTGCCCGGCCGCCGCGAGAGTGGTGACCACGCTGCGGCCGAGGCGTCCGGCGCTTCCGGTGACGAGGACTCTGCTCACCGTGAGGTGCTCCTTCAGGACTGCAAACAGTTGCACCAAACCTTTGTGTCAGGAAGGCCGGGCCGTCAAGAGGTGATTTGCTGCCCGGCCCTCTAGCTGGGGGTTCCCGAGGAGGCCGGAAGCGGTTTGAGGGGCATGCGCTTTCACGTCGGACCGGGATTCTGCAAGCGGTTGCGTTATGGTGGGCGACTGTGACAGTGACGATTCGTGATGTGGCCCGGGCCTCCGGCGTGCATGTGTCCACTGTGTCCCGGACGTTCTCCGCTCCCCACATGGTGAACGCCACCACCCGCACCCGGGTCCTGGCGGTGGCCGAGGAGCTGGGCTACCGGCCCAACCGGGCGGCGCGGGCGCTCACGACCGGTCGTACGCACAACCTCGGTCTCATCGTGGCGGACATCGCCAACCCGTTCTTCCCGCCGCTGATCAAGGCCGCCCACGCGGCCGCCCGCCAGCGCGACTACCACCTGTTCGTGGCCGACACCGACGAGGAGCCGGCCGCCGAGGAGGAGCTCGTGCAGGCGTTCTCCAAACAGGTGGACGGCGTGGTGCTGTGCAGCCCGCGCTCGTCCAACAAGGCCCTGGAACGGCTGGCCGAGCGGGTGCCGTTCGTGGTCATCAACCGGCGGCTGCGCGGCGCGGCCACGGTGCTGATGGACGTCGGCCACGGCGCCAGGCTGGCGGTCGAGCACCTCGCCGGGCTCGGGCACACCCGCGTGGCCCTGGTGTCGGGGCCGGCCGGCTCGTGGACGAGCGCCGAGATCCGTACGGCCGCCGAGCAGGTGCCGGGCGTCGAGCTGGTCGTCGTCGGCCCCAACGCGCCCATCGAGCGGGGCGGCTTCGCGGCGGCGCGGCGGGTGCGCGACTCCGGCGTGACCGGCGTGCTGGCCTACAACGACCTGGTGGCCATCGGGCTCATCGAGGGGCTCGGCGAGCTCGGGCTGAGCGTGCCGCAGGACGTCAGCGTGGTGGGGATCGACGACATCGTGCCGGGACGGCTGAACCGCCCGAAGCTCACCACGGTCGCCATGCCGACGGCCGCCGCCGGGCGGCTGGCGGTGGATCTGCTCATCCAGGAGGTGAGCGCGACCACCTCGCTGGAGACGCGCCTGGTCGTCAGAGACTCCACTGCGGCTCCACGGTAGCGTGCTGCTGCAAACGGTTGTACTAAACCGGAGCGAAATTCGTCTGACTTATCAGCTGGCCACATCGTTCAACTGGGAAAACGTCTTGGCGATATATCGGTAACGGCTATGTAACGTCTGCAAAGGGTTGACGGAACTTTCCGGACGGCTATAGGAAAGCGCTATCCATTCACATCTCGCCGGAAGGTCCGTGATGACGAATGAGTTCCGTCATGGCTGACTCGGTGGCGGTGAAGCCCCGGGACGCGGTGACCGAACCCGCACGCGGCGGCCACCGCTCCACCAAACGTTCCCGCCGCGAGGCGCGGGCCGCCTACCTCTTCCTGGCGCCCTGGTTCGCCGGCCTGCTCGTCATCACCATCGGCCCGATCGTGGCCTCGCTGTACCTGTCGTTCACTGACTACAGCCTGCTCGATGAGGCCACGTGGGTCGGCTGGGACAACTACGTCCGGATGTTCACGCAGGACCCGAGGTTCCTCAACTCCCTCTGGGTGACCACGGTCTACGTGGTCGTCTCGGTGCCGATGCAGCTGGCCTTCGCGCTCGGGCTGGCCCTGGTGCTGGACCGGGGGCTGCGCGGCCTGCCGTTCTACCGCTCCGTCTTCTACCTGCCCTCGCTGCTCGGCGGCAGCGTCGCGATCGCGATCCTGTGGCGCAAGGTGTTCGGCGCCGACGGGCTGGTCAACGCGGTGCTGGCGATCTTCGGCATCCAGGGCACCGGCTGGGTCGCCCACCCCGACTACGCGCTGGGCACGCTGATCCTCCTGCACGTGTGGACGTTCGGCGCCCCTATGATCATCTTCCTGGCGGGCCTGCGGCAGATCCCGAGCAGCTACTACGAGGCCGCCGCGGTGGACGGCGCCGGGCCGGTGCGGCAGTTCCGCGCGATCACGCTGCCCCTGCTGACGCCGATCATCTTCTTCAACCTGGTGCTGGAGCTCATCAAGTCGTTCCAGTCGTTCACGCAGGCGTTCATCGTGAGCAACGGCAGCGGCGGACCGGCCGACTCCACGCTCTTCTACACGCTCTACCTCTACCTGCAAGGGTTCAGGGACTACGACATGGGCTACGCGGCCGCGATGGCCTGGGTCCTGATGCTGATCATCGCCGGGCTCACCGCGGTGAATTTCCTCGCTTCCAAGTATTGGGTCTTCTATGGCGACACCAAGTAGGCCGATCCCGTTCCTGTTCCGCCCGATCAGGGGCGGACGGCTCGTCAAGCACGCGTTGCTGATCGCCTTCGGCCTGGTCATGATCTATCCGCTGCTCTGGATGATCTCCAGCTCGCTCAAGCCGGAGGATCTCATCTTCCGGGAGCCGGGGCTGTGGCCCAGCCAGGTCACGCTGGAGAACTACACCGCCGGCTGGACGGCGCTCAAGCATTCCTTCGGCTATTACCTGTGGAACTCCGCGGTCGTGACCGGGCTGTCGGTGGTCGCGAACCTGGTGGCCTGCTCGCTGGCGGCCTACGCCTTCGCGCGGCTGGAGTTTCCGCTGAAGAAGCTGTGGTTCACGCTCATGCTGGGCGGGATCATGCTGCCGTACCACGTGACGATCGTGCCGCAGTACATCATGTTCTCGAAGCTCGACCTGATCAACACGATCTGGCCGCTCCTCATGCCGAAGGTGCTGGCCACCGACGCGTTCTTCATCTTCCTCATGGTGCAGTTCATCCGGACGCTGCCCCGCGAGCTGGACGAGGCCGCGGAGATCGACGGGGCCGGCTACTGGCGGATCTTCATCAGGGTCGTCATGCCGCTGTGCCTGCCCGCGCTGGCCACGACCGCGATCTTCACGTTCATCTGGACGTGGAACGACTTCCTCAGCCAGTTGCTGTACCTCAACAATCCCGACAACTTCACCGTGCCGGTAGCGTTGCGCACGTTCTTGGACGCCAGTAGCGACTCCTCGTGGGGGCCGATGTTCGCCATGTCGATCATCGCGCTCGGCCCCATCTTCGGGTTCTTCCTGGCCGGCCAGAAATACCTGATCCGTGGTATCTCCACCACGGGCCTGAAGTAGCTCATCCCCCCAACTGAAACCCCCTACAGGAGGTCAAGCCGTGAGCTCAGGCAAGAGAAAGTGGTCCGCGGCATTACTCGCCGCCGCTCTGCTGGCGGTCACCGCGGCCTGTGGCGGCGGAGGCGACGGCGGCGAGGGCGCCGGCGGCACGGTCACGCTGCGCTTCTCCTACTGGGGCAGCGACGCCCGGCAGAAGATGACCGAAGAGGCCATCGCGAAGTTCGAGGCGAAGAACCCGACCATCAAGGTCGAGGGCGAGTTCTCCGACTTCGACAGTTACTACGAATCACTGTCGACGAAGGTCGCGGCCAGTGACGCCCCCGACGTCATCCAGCTGGAGATCCGCGCGCTGCGCGAATACGCCGACCGCGGCACCCTGGCCGACCTGTCCAGCTCGGTCAACGCCGCCGACATCGACGCCAAGCTGCTGGCCACCGGCGCCATCGACGGCAAGCAGTTCGCCATCCCGAACGGCGCCAACGCCTTCTCCCTGATCGTCAACCCCGCCCTGGTCGAGAGCAGCGGGCAGAAGCTGCCCGACGACACCACGTGGACCTGGGACGACTACGTCGACCTGGCCTCCAAGATCACCTCGGGAAGCGACGGCAAGGTCACCGGCACGCAGCTCAGCTGGAACCCGGCGTACCTGGAGATCTACGCGGCGCAGAAGGGCGAGTCCTTCTACCAGGGCAACCAGCTCGCGATGTCCCCCCAGACCATCAAGGAATGGTGGGCCATCATGCAGAAACTGATCGAGACCAAGGGCTCGCCCGACGCGGCCAAGAGCGCGGAGGTCGGCGCGACCAGCGTCGACCAGTCGCTGCTCGGCACCAACACCGGCGCGATGGGCATGTGGTGGAGCAACCAGCTCGGCGCGGCGGCGAGCGCCTCGGGGCAGAACCTCGAGCTGCTGCGGATGCCGAAGCTGGAGGGCGCCACGACCGGCGGCATGTTCATGCAGCCGGCGATGTTCCTGGCCGCCTCGTCGCAGTCGGAGCACGCGGCCGAGGCCGCCAAGTTCATCGACTTCATGATCAACGACCCGGAGGCGGGCCAGATCATCCTCAGCGACCGCGGCCTGCCGGCCAACGCCAAGGTGCTGGCGGCGGTCAGGGACAAACTGCCGGAAGCCGACCAGAAGACCCTGGCCTTCCTCGAAGAGGCCAAGAGCGAGCTGAAGGACCCGCCGGCGGCCCCGCCGAAGGGCGCCAGCGCCATGGAGGACATCCTCACCCGCTACTCCGAGGAGGTCATGTTCGGCAGGATGACCCCGGACGACGCCGCGGCGAAACTCATCGCCGAGGCCAACGCCTCGATCGCGGGCTGACAGCAAGAGGAGAGACATGAAGTACGCGTTCGTCGGGCTGGGGCACCGCGCGCAGATGTACGTCGACGCGCTGCTCGGGGAGTGGCGCGACGCCGGCACCATCGTCGCCCTGTGCGACACGAACCGGACCCGCATGGCCTACTACGCCGAGCGGATCGGCGGCGAGGTGCCCTGCTTCGGGCCCGCGGAGTTCGACAAGGTGCTCGAGCTCGCCGACGCGGTCATCGTCACCACCGTCGACGCCACGCACGCGCGCTACGTGTGCGCGGCGCTCGACGCCGGCCGCGACGTCATCGTGGAGAAGCCCCTCACGACCGACGCCGAGGGCTGCGCGGCCATCGCCGCGGCGGCCGAACGCAGCGCCGGCAAGCTGATCGTCACCTTCAACTACCGCTACTCGCCGCGCAACTCGGCCGTGCGCCGCCTGCTGATGGAGGGCGCGATCGGCGAGGTGACGTCGGTGCACTTCGAGTGGACGCTGGACACGATCCACGGCGCCGACTACTTCCGCCGCTGGCACCGCGAGCGCGCCAACTCCGGCGGCCTGCTCGTGCACAAGTCCACCCACCACTTCGACCTGGTCAACTGGTGGCTCGGCGCGGCGCCCGAGCTCGTCTTCGCCCAGACCGACCTGCGCTTCTACGGCGCCGGCAACGCCAGGAAGCGCGGCCTGGAGGAGCGGCCCGTGCGCGGGCAGGGCGCGCCGGGCCTGGGCAGCGACCCGTTCATCCTCGACATCTCCCAGGACCCCCGGCTCAAGAGCCTCTACCTGGACGCCGAGCACGAGGACGGCTACATCCGCGACCAGGACGTCTTCGGCGAGGGCATCGACATCGACGACAACATGTCGGTGCTCGTCCGCTACACCAACCGGGCGATCCTGACGTACTCGCTGCACGCGCACGCGCCGTGGGAGGGCTACCGGGTCGCCTTCAACGGCACCGAGGGCCGGCTGGAGCTCGACGTGGTCGAGCGCGAGTGGACGCCGCCGCACGCCGCCATCGACCCGAGCGCGGCCGCCAAGGAGCACGCTACCGGCTCGTCGGAGCGGCTCACGCTGCGCCGCCACTGGAGCCCGCCGGAGGAGGTGCCCATCGAGAGCGGCGCCGGCGGGCACGGCGGCGGCGACCGGCTGCTGCTCGACGACGTCTTCCGCGGCCCCGGCGGCGACCCGCTGGCCCGGCAGGCCGGCTACCGCGACGGCATCCGCAGCGTGCTGACCGGTCACGCGGCCAACGTCTCGGCCCGCACCGGGGCTCCCGTCCACCTGGCCGACGACGGCACGCGTGTTCGCTGAGCTGGCCGTGGTCGCCGCGGCGCAGTTCGGGCCGACGCCGGCGCTGCCCGGGGCCGAGCTGCGGGCGGCGGCGCGGGACGCCATGGGGGTGCTCGACCTGACCGCGCGGGACGTGCGGGTCGAGCGCACCTGGACCGACGGCGACCTGCGGGGCGAGGAGCTGTCCTGGACGGTCGGCTTCGGGCCGCGCACGGGGGCGTACCTGCTGCGGCCCCGTGACGCGGACGGGCCGCTGCCCGGCGTGGTGGCGCTGCACTGTCACTCCAGCATGAAGTGGGCCGGCAAGGACAAGATCGCCGATGGCCCCGAGGGGCCGTCGCCGGAGGTGCGCAGGCTCAGGGACGCCGTCTACGGCGGGCGCGCCTTCGCCGGGGCGCTGGCCCGGCGCGGCTTCGCCGTGCTCGCGCACGACGTGCTCGCCTGGGGCAGCCGCCGCTTCCCGCTGGACGTCCCCGACGGCCCCGGCAGCGAGCCCGACCGGTACGACGCCGCCGCCCGGGAGCACGAGCACGTCGTGGCCAAGCACTGCGCGGCGCTCGGCACGTCGTTCGCGGGTGTGGTGGCGGGGGAGGACCTGGCCGCGGCGGCCTACCTGCGCTCGCGGCCCGACGTAGGCCCGGTCGGCTGCGCCGGGCTGTCGGGCGGCGGCTTGAGGGCGGGCCTGCTCGGCGCGTTCGACCCCGAGATCAGGGCCGTCGTGGTGGCGGCCATGATGTCGTCGTACCGCGACCTGATCGGCACGCACGTGCACCGGCACACCTGGATGTTCTACCCGCCGGGGCTGCCGCGGCTGGGCGACTGGCCCGACCTGGTCGCCTCGCGCGCGCCCGCGCCGCTCATGGTGCAGTACGCGCTGCGCGACGAGCTGTTCCCGGAGGCGGGTATGCGCCGGGCGCACGCCGTGATCGAGGAGCGCTACCGGGACGCGCCCGAGGCGTACGAGGCGGTCTTCGCCGACGTGCCGCACAGCTTCGACGTGCCCCGGCAGGAGCAGGCCTTCGACTGGCTGGCGGCGCGGCTGGCCTGAGGGGAGGCCGGCGACCCGTCGCGCGGCGGCGGGACCAGCCGGGCAGCACCGCACAGCGGCCCGTCCCGGCGCTACGGCGGTCGAATCCCGCCCGCCGAAGTTCCGTCAGATGTCGGGTGATCCCTGTCGGCGCCGCGGATAGGGTCGGCTGACCAGACGGAGACCCAGCCCGGCCACGAGGTGCACCGCGGGTGACAGCGCCGCGCTCTTCGATGCCGTCGGACCAGGTGCTCCGTCGGCCGCCGCGCTGACATGGAGTGATTCACGATGACGCGAGGAACGCCACGCCTGGGAATCTCCACTCTGCTGGTCGTGCCGGCGCTGGTGGCGCTCACCGCCGCCGCGACTGCCGCGCCGGCCACCGCCGACCCGCTCCCGGGGCCGGTCTTCGCCGACGGACAGGCCCAGATCGTGTCCGAGTTCGCCGATCCCGGCACCTGGATCCGGGAGCGATTATGGGTCGAGACGGAGTTCGACTCCGACGGCGACGGCCGGCTCGACCGCATGCACGTGGACGTGACCAGGCCGGGGCCGACCGCCGACGGGCTGAAGGTGCCGGTGATCTACGAGACCAGCCCGTACTACGCGGGAACGGCCTCGACCCAGCGGCAGTACTTCTGGAACGTCAACACCGAGCTCGGCAAGGAGCCTCCGCCCCGGACCTCGCCGCCCCCGATCGCGTTCAGGCCGGACCGGACCGCCGTGTCGACCAGCGAGGTCAGCACCTGGGTGCCGCGCGGTTTCGCGGTCGTGCACTCGGACTCGCCCGGCACCGGGCTGTCCGAAGGCTGCCCGACGGTGGGCGGAGCCAACGAGTCGCTGGCGCCGAAGGCGATCGTCGACTGGCTGAACGGCCGGGCGAAGGGCTACACCAGCGTCGTCGGCGGCGAGCAGGTCTCGGCCACCGGATGGTCCACCGGCAAGGTCGGGATGACCGGTACGTCGTACAACGGGACGCTTCCCCTCGCGGCGGCCACGACCGGGGTCGAGGGGCTGGAGGCGATCGTCCCGATCGCGCCGAACACCTCCTACTACCACTACTACCGCTCGAACGGGCTGGTCCGGCACCCGGGCGGCTGGCTGGGCGAGGACATCGACTACCTCTTCGACTACATCAGCAGCGGCTATCCGGACCGCAGGGAATACTGCGCCCAGCACGTCCGCGTCGACCTGATGAACCGGCACCAGGACCGGGCGACCGGTGACTACAACGACTTCTGGGCGGGGCGGGACCTCCTCAACGCGGTGCGCGGAGTCCGGGCGGCCACCCTGATGGCGCACGCCTTCAACGACTGGAACGTGGTGCCGGAGCACAGTGTCCGGATCCTCGACGCGCTGAAGGCGCAGGGCACACCGGTCCAGGCGTACTTCCACCAGGGCGGGCACGGCGGCGCGCCGCCGCTGGACATGCGCAACCGGTGGTTCACCCGCTATCTCTACGGGCAGCACAACGACGTCGAGAACGATCCCCGGGCCTGGATCGTCCGCAACGAGACCGGGGAGAGCCGGCTCACGCCCTACGCCGACTATCCGAACCCCGAGGCGGCACCGGTCGGCCTGACGTTGCAGCAGGGCGGCGGCACCGCCGGCGGGCTGACCTCGCTGGCCCGGGCGGACAGCGGCACGGAGCAACTCGTCGACGCCGGTGACCTGGCCTGCAACGCGGGCACCCTGGCCACCCAGGCGTCGGAGCACCGGTTGCTCTACGTCACCCCCGAACTCAGCGCACCCGTGCACATCTCCGGCACCGCCCAGGTCCGGATCCGGCTGGCCGTGAGCAAGCCGGCGGCGAACCTGTCGATCGCGCTGGTCCGGTTGCCGTGGACCAGCGGGGTGGGCTGCGAGTCCAGCACCCGCGGCTCGACGACCAGCATCATCACCCGTGGCTGGGCCGACCCGCAGAACAACCGTTCGCTGCGGCGCGGCGACCCGCTCGAACCCGGCGAGTTCGTCGAGCTGACCGTGCCGTTGCAGCCGGACGACCAGGTCGTCCCCGCGGGGTCGCGGATCGGGCTGATGATCTTCTCGACCGACCACGAGTTCACCCTGCATCCCGCGCCGGGCACCGTGCTCACCGTCGACCTCACAAGAACGTCGCTCGACCTGCCCGTCGTCGGCGGGCCGCTCGCGATGCCGATCTGCGCCGAGCCGGACGCCCGGCCGACGGTGGTGGTCGGCGAAGTCGACAGCGGGGTGCCGAACCGTACGCTGGCCGGCACCTGCACGGTCAACGACCACATCCTCGACACGGAGGACTGGCCGAACCACGGCCAGTTCGTGCGGCACGTGACCGAAGTCGCCGACCGGCTCGTCGCGGCGGACCTGATCAGCGCCCAGGAACGCTCCGCACTCGTCCGCGCCGCCGCCCGGTCGAACGCCGGCAAGTGATAATGCAGTTAAGTGGGCGTAATATCCGATATCGCGATATTCGCCTAATTGGAGGGATATCTTCGGAATTTGACTGTTAATTGAAGGCGCCTGTTTCGCCGATCACGGCGATTTTCTGGCCATGGTCTGACCAGCCGCTTACCTTTGTCTGGTGGGCGGAGACCGTGACGTCATGATTCTGATCATTATCGCGTTCGCGTTCATCATCGTCGGCCGACGGCTGCAACGCGCAATCGATCTCTACAGCAAGTGGCGGGACGCCGTCGCCAATCTCGCGAAGGCCGTCGCGGCGCTCCCCGGCATCCGCGGCGACTTCTGGCGCGGTATCGGCACTTTGCTGAAGGTGGCGTTCGTGGCCACCATTCTGTTCTGGGCGGCGATCAATCTCGATCTGCTCACTGACTAGCTGGGCCCGCGGGCGCTTTTTGCGGGGAGGGAAATGGCGACCGCGGTGAGCAGCTTGCCGCATTCATTGATGAATGCGGCAAGCTGCTCCGGGCGAAGCTCTAGGGCAGGATCGCGTCCACGTAGCCGCCATCCACGCGCACCGCGCCGCCCGTCGTCGCCGAGGCGAACGGCGAGCTGAGGTAGACCACCATGTTCGCGATCTCGTCGGGCTCGATGAGGCGCTGGATCAGCGACTGCGGGCGGTGCTCGCCCATGAACGCCCGCTGCGCCTCCTCCCACGGCAGCTCGCGGTCCACCAGCTGGTAGACGAAATCCTCCACGCCGCCGGTGTGCGTGGGCCCCGCGATCACCGAGTTGACCGTCACCCCGGTGCCGGCCGCCTCCTTGGCGAAGCCTCGCGAGACGGCCAGCAGCGCGGTCTTCGTCATGCCGTAGTGGATCATCTCGGCCGGGATGACGACGGCGGAGTCGCTGGCGATGTACTGGATCCGGCCCCAGCCGCGCTCCTTCATGGCCGGCAGGTACGCGCGGGTCAGGCGCACCGCGGCCAGCACGTTGACCTCGAAGTAGCGCCGCCACTCCTCGTCAGTGATCTCCAGCGCCGGCGTGGCGCCGAAGATGCCCAGGTTGTTGACCAGGATGTCGACGTCGGGGAGCATCCGCAGCACCTGCCCGCAGCCCTCCTCCGTCGAGACGTCGCCGGGCGCCGCCACCAGGTCGAGGCCCGATTCCATCCGTTCGACGGCCGCCGCCACCGAGGCCTCACCGCGGCCGTTGATGCCGACGCGGGCGCCCGCCCGGGCCAGGCCGGTGGCGATGGCCGCCCCGATGCCCTGGGTGGAGCCGGTGACCAGAGCCGTCTTTCCGCTGAGATCGATTCGCACGATGTTCCCCCCTGTCCGCCCATTCTGCGCGATCACCTCACGACCGCTCGCACCGGGGCAGTGATACGTAGGGTGGTGTTGGCGTGGAAGGGGCGTGCGTGCACCGGATCCTGTGGATCGTCTCGGCAGTGGCATTGGTGGTCGTCATGGTCGGGGCCATGGTCGTCCCCGACGACCCCGAAGAGCCGCCCGGCGACGGGTGCCCGCCGCGCGACACCCGCGTGACAGCCCCCTACGCGGTCACCGGCTACTGGGTGATCCCGCGCGCCGACCGGTGCGTCACCCGCAGCATGGTCGAGGGGATCCGCAGGATCGGCGGCGACACGCTGATCACGTTCGGCCCCCGGTTCGCCGTCGGGTCCGACCCCGACTGCGTGATCGACGGCCGGCCGTGCGCCGAGGTGCCGGGCACCCGGATCCGCCACGTCTACTCGTACACGACCAGCGAGGAGTTCGGGAAGGGCATGCTGCGCTGCCCCGGGCTCGACCGGCGGGTGGTGGTCGGTGAGCGGATCTTCTACCGGCTGTCGCTGGCCGCGTCCTGCACCGACCCCGAGCACGACCTGGTGATCGTCTCCACCGACGGCGACGGGATCGGCCACCTCATGACCGAGGCGAGCGCGTACGGCGTGACGGTCTTCCCGGGGCTGCCCGCGGCGCCGCAGCGGGAGGGCAAGCCGTGGGAGCCCGACCTCGACCACGTCGACGCGCTCAACGCCTTCACTGCGCGGGTGCTGGCCGACTACCGGCAGCGGTTCCAGGCGATGACGGCGTTCGGCGGGGTGTACCAGTCGTTCGAGCTGGCCATGCGGGCGCGCTCCGACACCGACCCGATCATCGCCCTGTACGCGGCCCAGCACGAGGTTGTGGCCGCGGCGCTGCCCGGCAGGAAGATCGTGGTCAGCCCGTACATCGACGGCCGGCGCGGCCGCGGGTTCCCGCCGGAGCAGACCGAGGAAGGGCTCGCCGACATCGCCTCCACGCGGGCGGGCCTGCCCATGGCCGTCGCCGTGCAGGACGGGCGGGGCACCGGCAAGGTGCCGGTGCACGGTGAGCAGGAGGACGGCGCCGTGGTGGCCCCCCGGCTGGCGCCGGTCGTCGGCCAGGTGACCTACGAGCAGGGTTACTACGGCTCCACGCGCGAGTTCATGGTGGCGGCGGCCCGGCGGGTGCCCGACGGGGTGGAGCTGTGGGCGAACGTCGAGGGCTTCGAGCCCACCCCGGTGCCGGGGGAGTGCGGCCGCGTCGACCCGCTGCCGCTGCGCGGGCGCACCACCAAGGCCCGGCTCGACCAGCAGGTCATGGCGGTGGCGCCGTACTCCGCGAAGATCATTTCGTACGGGTGGGAGCCGTTCTTCACCTGCCAGGACCGGCCCGGCGCGCCGTCGCTGGCCGACGGCATCGCACAGGGGTGGCAGCAGCCGATCATCGTCAACGCCTACCCCAAGGAGATGAACGGGCGGCCGGGCGTCCTCGTCGAGGGCTACAACCTGCGCGGTGGCACGCTGCGTTTCGGTGAGGCCGCCGTGGCGCAGGAGTGGCACGCGGGCGGGCGGCTGGAGTCGGCCTGGGCGCCGTACACGCCTTCGGGGCCGTGGACGGCGATCACCGCCACGAACGGCGCCGGCCACACCAGCACGAGCCCGTACGTGATGCCGGGTTAGGCCCCCGTCCCAGGTGACGGGGGCCGCAGGGGGTTACGCGGGGATCGACCGGGTGAAGTCCCGCAGGGCGTTCGCGAACGCGGCGGGTTCCTCCAGGTGACCCATGTGCGCGCTGTCCTCCAGCACGACCAGCCGTGACCCCGGAATCAGGGCGTGGAGTTCCTCCGCCCACCGCGGGCCGCACTGCACGTCGTACCGGCCGACCACGACCAGGGTGGGCACGGCGAGCGACGGCAGGGTGTCCCGGTCGTCGATGATGTCGGGCTCCAGTTTCTCGTCGAGGGACGAGATGTAGGTGCAGGAGATCGTCTCGCGCAGGCTCCCGAACTCGTTCTCGCGCTCCCAGTAGTTCGCGAAGAAGACCGGCATCAGGTCACGCAGCGTTGTCGTGATCTCCTCGTCGTCGGTGACGCTCATGGACTGGAGCCCGTGGAGCACCCTGGGGAGGCCGGCCTGACCCTCGTGCCGCCGGACGAACTCCTCGATCTTGGTGCCGGCCTCGGCGATGTGCGGCGGACCCGTCACCGGGGCGCTCTCGTACAGCACCAGGCCGCTGAGCCGGTCGGGGTGGTGCAGCGCGAAGTACTGGGCCACGAAACCGCCGTGCGAGTGCCCGAGAAGGATCACCAGGGGCAGGGACAGCCGATCCAGCAGGCCGACCAGGCTTCTCGTGTAGCGCTTACGGCTGTAGCCGTCCGGATGCGACGGCAGGCGTTGCGAACCGCCGGTGCCGAGCGGCTCGACGTACACCATGGTGAGGAACTCCTCCGCGGCCGGCATGCGCAGGGACTCCCAGATCACGCCGGGCCCGCCTGGCATGGCCACGCAGACCGGGCCCGAGCCGTACACGTGGTACCGCTGGGTCAGGCCGTCCACCGCGACGTCGTGGGCGCCGGGGGACAACAGGTCTTTCTCCATCGAAATCTCCATGTGGGAGGTAGTCGGACACCCACAAGATGCGGCGAGGCCGGGGAAGTTCGATGCGGGAAGAGTGATCCGCGCCACTTTCAGCCGGCGTGGAAGAGCCGCAGCTGGTGCATCCGGCCGTTCCGCATGGACATCAGCCAGGCGACCGCCGGAGGGCAGTGGTGCGGATTGTCCGGCGGGTTCACCATGTCCATCTCCCAGATGGTGGTGTCGCGGCTCGCGACGGCGGTCACGAAGCGCTGACGCACGCCCGCCTCCAGATCGCTCACCATGCCCCGGATCAGGAAGTCCCGGTCGCCCACCCGCTGCCGTCCGGAGTAGTAGGCGACGTGAGGCGTCCACCGCTCGGCCGCCAGCTCCGCGAACCGCCCCTGCTCGACCGCGGCCAGGGTCTCCGCCGCCTCCAGGGCGCTCGCCCGTGACCGCGCGAGCGCGTCGCCGTGCGCCGCGTCCGCGGTCGCGGCCATCGCCTCGGCCAGTCTGCCCCTGGCCTCGCTGAGCCTGCTGCGCACCGTGCCCACCGGCACGCCGCACAGGGCGGCGATCTGCTCGTAGGAAGGAGTGCGGGGGCTGAAGTGCCGCAGCATCACCGTCATGCGCAGGGTGGGGGACAGCTCGTCGATCGCCCGCCAGAGCCAGTCGCGCATCGCGTGCCGGTCGATGACCTGCTCGGGGCCCGCTTCCGCCGCGAGCGCCGCCAGGTCCTGGACCGGCGTCGTAGCGCCCGCCGAGCGCAGGTGAGCGCGGCAGACGTTACGCACGATCATGCGCAGCCACGCGCCACAGGACTCCGGCCGCCGCACGTCGCCGATACGCCGCAGGGCGATCATCGACGCCTCCTGCACGGCGTCCTCCACGTCGGGCACGTTGCCCAGCACGCTCAGGGCCACCGCCCGCATGCCGGCCCGGTGTTTCTCCAGCAGCGCGCCCAGCGCGGGCACCTCGCCGTCCCGGGCGGCGCGCAGCAGCTCCTGATCGGAGATGTCGTCTCTCACCCGCCCCAGGGTACGCAGGCCGTTCTCACGAGCTGCCGTGACGTAGGCCGATTCCACCCTGAGGCCGGGCCTCGGTCGCCCAGCAGGAACGACCGCGTTGTGCGCAGAGGGAGCGGCGCTCGCCGTCCGTGTACCCCACCTCGGCGGCCGGCCCGTGCTCAACGCCTACAGCGGCGTCTTTTCGCTGACCCCTCCAGGTCTCAGGTCAAGGCGGACACCAGGATGTCGGCCAGCAGGGCCGCCTGCGTGCCGTCCTCGTCGAGGTCGGGGTCGTAGATCGTGAGCTGCAGGCCGGCGGCGCCCGGCAGGGCGAGCAGCCCGCGGAGCAGGCCGGTCAGCCCGTCCGCGTCGAGGCCGCCCGGGGTGGGGCTGTCGACGGCCGGCAACACCGACGGGTCGAGCACGTCGGCGTCGACGTGGATCCAGAACCCGTCGAGGTCGTCGCGCACGAGCACCTCCTCGACGGCGGCGAGCGGGATGTCCGCTCCCGGGACGTACGCCAGCCCGCTGTCCGCCACGTCGCGCAGGTCCTCCTCGTCGCGGACGCCGAGCACGATCACGTCCTCGTCCCTGACGTACGGCCGCAGGCCGTCGATGTCCGTCAGGCGGTCCTCGCCCCGGCCGGTGACCAGGGCGAGGTCCTCGCCGGCCGCCGAGACGACGTAGGGAGAGTTGCCCAGGTGGCGGAAGTCGGCGTGCGCGTCCAGGTACGCCACCCCGTAGCGGCCCTCGCGGCGCAGCGCCAGGGCGGGGCCGAGCAGGATCGAGCAGTCGCCGCCCAGCAGGATCGGGAACCCGCCGTCCGCCCTGATGGTGCTCACCCGGCCGGCCAGGGCGCGGGCGTAGGCGGCGATCGCTGGGCCGTTGCGCACGCCGTCGCCCTCCTTCCACGTGGCCACGTAGCGCGGCGGGACCAGCGCTCCCGCGTCGGCAGCGCCGAGCCGCGCGAGCAGGCCCGCGTCGCGCAACGCCCACGGGGCCTTGTAGCAGCCGGGGACCGTGTCAGGAGCGGGCGGGCGCAGGCCGAGGTTGGAGGGGGCGTCGCGGACTACCAACCTCCTGTCAGGGTTTATTGTGTTCATAGTCGTGACGGTAACAGGAGGTGGGCGGATGCGCCAGTACGCCGAGACGGGTCTCGTGGCCCTCGATCTCGCCAACACGTGGGACGAGTACCTGGACGACCCTGAGCGGCTGCCCGACGCCGAGGCCCTGCGCCGGTTCTGCGCCGAGCTGGGCGAGCCCTGGGCCGGCGAGCCGGACGCGCTGTGGCAGGTGCGTGAGGTGCGCCGGAGGCTGCGCGCGATCCTGGCCGACGAACCCGCCGAACGCACCCACACCCTGGCGCTGTGGGCCACCGAGCTGTCGGTGCGCGCGGTCGTGGCGGAGTCGGACGGCACTCCCGTCCTGCGGCTCGCCGCCGCCGAGCACGCGGCGCTCGCCGAGCGGCTCGCCGTGCGCGCGGTGGCGGAGCTGCTGGACGTCGCGGCGGCCGGCGACTGGGAACGCCTGCGGCTGTGCGCCGCCCGCCCGTGTCGCGACGCGTTCGTCGACCGCAGCCGCCCGGGCCGCCGCCAGTTCTGCTCCACTCGCTGCGCCAACCGCGCCCACGCCGCCGCCTCCCGCGCCCGCCACCGTTGACCGTGCGCGCCCCTGTCTCCCGCGCCTGTCACGGACTGACCGTGCGCGCCGGCCGGCGGTCACCGATGCTGTCTCCGGCAGGTGTTGCCGCCGAGGTCAGCGCGGCAGTCTGGCGCGTCTGACACGGGTGCTCGTTCGTGGCGGGGAAATGTCGGTGGGGATCGGTAGCTTTCCCTCACCCCCCGATTGATGGAGGTTGGCCGATGTACCGACAGGGTGACATCCTGCTCGTCCCCATTGCCGATGAGTCCGCGCCGAGCTCGGTGCGGCCGGAGCCGCGGGATGCCCGCGGGCGGCTCGTGCTGGCGTACGGCGAGGCGACCGGGCACTGCCACGCGATTCCCGGGCCGGGCACGCTGTCCCGAGGCTTCCTGCACCTGCCCGAGGGCGGGCGTCTCGTGCACGAGGAACACGAGGCGATCTCCCTGCCGAAGGGCTGGTATCGCGTGGTGCGGCAGCGTGAATACGTCCCGGGGTCCTATCGGGTGGTGGCCGACTGATGGAGACGTTGACGTGGGAGGGCGTCGCCCTCGCGACCGGGCCGGGCGGCGACGCCGAGGCAGCGGTGCGGCAGGCGTACCGCGAGGCGGGGCTGGCCGAGCCCGAGCAGGTGGTCGTGCTGGCCTCTCCCGCGGCCGGAGCCCTGGCCGCCGCCTGGCTGACAGGTGGCGACGAGATGCGCCGGGCGCCGGCGGCGTCCGTGCTCGGCGCGTTCGCTGAAGGCAGTCCTGAGCAGGTGCCGGCCGCCGTCGAGAGCGGTGCCGGCCAGGCGCCGCCCACCGCCGTGGGCGGTGCCGGGCAGGGGTCGGCTGTGGCCGTGGGCGGTGTCGAGAAGGCGTCGGCCGTCGCTGACGGCAGCGTGGAGCGGGCGCCGGCCGGTGCCGAGAGCGGTGCGGAGGGCGGCGTCGAGGCGGTGTCGGCCCTCGTCGCAGATCCGGCGTTTCAGGCCCTGCTGGGGTTCGGCGATCCCGGGCGGAGTGTGCGCGACGCCGTTCGCACCCGTCCGTGGGAGCGGGTGAGAGCGGTCGCGTACGGCGAGTTGGGCGCCACCGGGTGGGCGGCGCTCTGGGACGACACGGGCGGGCGGCTCTGGCCGGCGGTCGATCGGCTGGTCCGCGACATCCGCCGGGGCATCGCCGACCTGGGCGGTGAGCCCGTCCGGCTGGTGACTCTCGACGCGGTCCTGGGCCAGCACGACGCTCCCTGGTTGTCGGCGTTCGACGGATTCCACGACGCAGACCCGGCCGGCGGGCCTGCCGCCTCGGGCGGCGACGGCCGGAGCGACGGGCGGAGCGGGTCGGGCGGAGCG
>NZ_SMKQ01000299.1 GCF_004348995.1 Nonomuraea terrae | reverse complement strand
GACGAAGGCTGGCTCGATGGAGAGGCGCCCTTCGCCGGGGACTTGCCGGGGCCCTTGGCCGACGTCTGCGCCGCCGCCTGGCCCGGCTTCTCGCCGGATGGCCCGTCGGCCGTTCCGTCCTGGGACGGGGCCGACGGCGGAGCCGCGGGCGCACTGTCGCCACCAGCCTGGCCGGAGCCCGGGCCGGACGTCTTCACCGGGCCGGACGTCTCCGCAGCCGACGGCTGAGAGATCCTGACCGTCTCCTCCGCAGGCAGGACGATCTTGCGAAACGGAGTGGTGGGGGGATCATATCCAGAGCTCTGGTCGCCGACGTCCGCCATGACCTTGAGATTACGTCACGATGGAGCGGGATAATTCCGCTATTCCCTGTGCAGAATGTAATTCTGTAAGGTCTGCGAGCATGAGGGGTTTCTACGAGATCGCGGCCCACGACCCTGAACGCCCCGCCCTCCTCGGCGAGGAAGGCACGACCTACGGAGCGCTGCTCTCCCGCGTCAACCAGGCGTCCAACGGCCTGACCTCGCGCGGAGCAGGCCAGGGTGACTGCGTCGTGACCGTGCTGAAGAACGGTCTCGACTTCCTCACGATGATGCTGGCGACGTACCAGATCGGGGCCTATCTCGTCCCGGTCAATTGGCACTACACCACCGAGGAGATCGACTACATCGTCTCCGACTGCGGGGCCAAGGTGGTGATCTCGCCGGACGCCCTCACGGTCGCCGAGCTCGTCGCCGGACAACCGTCCACCCCGCCCGCCCACCGCCGTGCCGGTTCGATGATGCTCTACACCTCGGGCACCACCGGCCGCCCCAAGGGCGTGCGCCGACGGCTGCTCGACCTGACGCCGGAGGAGCTCTACCCGATCCTCATGCGCAAGAGCTGGCGCCACTTCGGCCTGCCGGCAGGCGGCGTCCACCTGGTGTGCTCGCAGCTCTACCACTCGGCGCCGTACGGACAGGCGATGATGGCGCTGCAGTTCGGGCACACGATCGTGGCGCCGGAGCGGTTCGAGGCGAGAGAGGTGCTGGAGCTGATCCAGCGGCACCGGGTGACGAACGCGTTCATGGTGCCGACGATGTTCCACCGGCTGCTGGCGGTGCCCGACCGGGAGTCGTACGACCTGTCGTCCCTCACTCATCTCTACCACGGGGCCGCGCCGTGCCCGCCGGCCACCAAGAAGGCCATGATCGACTGGCTGGGGCCGGTGCTGTGGGAGTACTACGGCTCCACCGAGGCCGCCGTGGCCACCATGGTGTCCTCGCAGGAGTGGCTGGCCAAGCCCGGCACGGTCGGCAGGGCGCTGGACGGCATGACGTTCACGATCGTGGACGAGGACGGCCGCGAGGTCGGCCCCGGCGCCCCCGGCCTGGTCTACATCGGCGGCATCAACCGCTTCGAGTACCACGGCGACCCGGAGAAGACGGCCGCGTCCATGCGCGATCGCGCATACACGCCCGGCGACATCGGCTACCTCGACGAGGACGGCTACCTGTTCCTGCTCGACCGGCGCACCGACCTGATCATCTCGGGCGGGGTGAACATCTACCCGGCCGAGATCGAGGCGGTGCTGCTGGAGCATCCCGCCGTGACCGACGTGGCGGTGATCGGCGTCCCCGACCCCGAGTGGGGGCAGAAGGTCGTCGCCCTCGTCCAGCCCGCCCCCGGCTTCACCGGCGGGGACGAGCTCACCGCCGAGCTGCTGAGCCACTGCGCGCCTCGACTGGCCCGGCTCAAGCACCCGCGGGTGATCGAGTACCGGGAGTCGCTGCCGCGTACGCCGACGGGCAAGCTGAGCAGGCGGAACGTCCGGGAGGCGTATCTGGCGACCTGAGCCGCCGGGTCAGGCGGCGAATCCACCGTCCACCGCGATCGTGCCGCCGCTGACATGGCGACCGCCGGGGCCGGCCAGGTAGGCCACCATGCCGGCGATGTCCTGCGCGTGTCCGTAATGACCGACGGCGATGAACTGGCGGAGAAAGTCGGCCGCGGCGCCGTCGGCCGGGTTCATGTCGGTGTCCGTGGGGCCGGGGTCCACCACGACCGCGGTGATGCCGCGCGGGCCCAGGTCCCTGGCCAGCCCCTTGGTGAGGCCCTTCAGCGCCGACTTGCTCATCGCGTACAGCGTCATGCCGGGCCCGGGCAGCCGTTCGGCCAGGCAACTGCCGATGTTGATGATCCGGCCGTAGTCGGTCATGTGGCGCGCCGCGGTCTGCGCGGCGACGAAGGCGCCCCGGACGTGGATCCCCAGCGTGCGGTCGACGTCCTCCAGCGTCACCTCGTCCAGGGGCCCGGACGGGAACACCCCCGCGTTGTTGACCAGGATGTCGAACCGGCCGAACCTGGCGACCGTCGTCTCGATCGCCGCCCGCACGGCCTCGGGGTCCGCACTGTCCGCCTGGATCCCGAGCGCGTGTCCGCCGTGCGCCCGGATCTCCTCCTCAAGGCCATGCGCCTGGTCCGCCGCGCTGTGATAGGTGAAGCCGACGGCCGCCCCGTTCCTGGCCAGCGTACGGGCGATCTCCGCCCCGATCCCCCGGCTGCCACCCATGACCAGCGCCACCCTGCCCGACAGCTCACTCATGCCGTCCTCATTTCTGTGTCGATCGATACAGAAATCTAGCATCGCATTACAGCAGGTCAACCCATTTATGTTAAAGTCGGCACAGAAATGAGGGAGTCCATGGGGCAACGAGGCAGACCGCGCGGCTTCGACCGAGACGCCGCGCTGCGCAAGGCGATGGAGGTCTTCTGGAAGTACGGCTTCGACGGCGCCTCGATGACTCGCCTCACCACCGAGATGGGCATCGCCTCCCCCAGCCTCTACGCCTGTTTCGGCAGCAAGGAGGGCCTGTTCCGGGAAGCCGTCGAGCTGTACGGGTCGACGGTCGGCGCCCCGGCGCAACAGGCCCTCGAAGAGGCGCCGACGGCCTACGAGGGCATCCGCGCGATGCTGCGGGCCAATATCGTCACGTTCACCGACCCGGAACGGCCGCCCGGATGCATGGTCGTCCTCGCGGCGGCGGCCGGCAGCGCCCGCAACGAAGAGGTCAGCGCTTTCGTGACCGAGCGCCGGCAGGCCGTGCGCGAGCTGTTCAGGAAACGGCTCAGCAGGGGTGTGGCGGCGGGCGACGTCCCGGCCACCGCCGACCTCGACGCCCTCGCGGCCCTGTTCACCACGGTGCTCCACGGCCTGGCCATTCAGGCCCGCGACGGCGCCGGCCGCGAGGAACTGCACACGATCATCGAGTCGGCGATGCTCAGCGCCCCGAGGGCCGACCGGTAGACCTCCTGACACCTTCGCGCCGTGCGCCCCGCACGGCGGGCTGACCAGGCGGAACGTCCGAAAAGAGTATCTTTCGTCCCGATATGGGCAGAAATCTGCCCATGAGGGAGCTCGTCGCGGGACTGGCCGCCGCCGCCGTACTGCTGACCGGCTGCGGACCTCCCCCCGCCGGCACGCCCACCGCGCCCACCTCACCGACCGGGACGGCCACCCAGGCTTCTCCCGGAACGCCGTCACCCGCCACGACGGCGCCGGTGCAGTCGCTGGAGACCGCCTACGAAAGGGTCATCTCCCAGGTCCTGCCGTCCATCGTGCAGATCACCACGAGCGTCGGGCTCGGGTCGGGAGTCGTGTTCGACACCAACGGCCACATCGTCACGAACGCCCACGTGATCGGCGAGGCCAAGGAGATGACCGTCACCATCGCCACCGGTGGATCGCCGCGCAAGGCCAGGCTGGTCAGGTCGTTCCCCGCCGGCGACCTGGCCGTGATCAAGGTGGACCGGCCGGACGGGCTGCGGCCCGCCACGTTCGGGGACTCCGCCAAGCTGCGGGTCGGGCAGATCGTGCTCGCCATGGGCAACCCGCTGGGATTCTCCGGCAGCGTGACGGACGGCATCGTCTCGGCCCTCGGCCGTACGGTCTCGGAACCGCAGGACCCCGGGTCGCCTGGCGCCACCATCGCGGGAGCGATCCAGACCTCGGCCTCGATCAACCCCGGCAACAGCGGGGGCGCCCTCGTGGACCTGTCGGGCCACGTGATCGGGATTCCGACGCTGGCCGCCACGGACCCGACGTTCGGCGGTGGCGCGGCGCCGGGCATCGGGTTCGCGATCCCCAGCAACACCGCCACGGACATCGCCCGGCAGATCGTCACCCACGGACGGGTCACCAACAGCCACCGAGCCGCGCTCGGCATCCGCGGCAGCACGGTCATCGGCGCGGACGGCCGGCCCAGCGGGGTCGGCGTGGCCACCGTCGAACCGAACGGAGCCGCCGCCCGGGCCGGCATCCGCCCCGGGGACGTGATCGTCTCGATCAACGGCAAGGACACCCCGACCATAGCCGTCCTCACCGAGACCATCACGACCTTCAGACCGGGCGACCGCATCCGCGTGGGAGTGCGCACCAACGGCGACACAGAAACCGTCACCGTCACCCTCGGCGAGCTCCAGGCCAACTGACCCGCGATCTGCCCCAGGCGGTCCGGTGCGGGTCAGGACTTCGCGGTGAAGGTGATCTCGACGCGGCGGTTCTCGGCGCGGTTCTCCTCCACCGGCTTGCCCTCGACCATGTTCGGCAGCTTCGGCCGGCTCTCGCCGTAACCGCGCGCCCGCAGGGTGACGCCCGCGTCCGTGAGCAGCTCGTGCATGGCCGTCCGCACGGCCTGCGCCCGCCGCTGCGACAGCGTGACGTTGTACGCGTCCGCCCCCTGGTCGTCGGTGTGCCCCTCGATCCTGACCACCCCGCCCGCGCCCTCGGCGGACACCTTCTCGGCCACCTTCGCCAGCCGCTGCCGGGCGGAGGCGGTGAGCCGCCACTTGTCCACGGCGAACAGCACGTCGCTGGTCAGCGCCACCGTCACCTCCTGCCCCCGGGTCGTCTCGCTCTCGGTGCCGTCCATCGACTCGACCTCGCCCACGATGTCCTCCACGGGCAGCACGAGGTCCTCGACGACCCCCGTGGCCCCGGCGGGCGGGACCTCGGGCGCGGGCGTCGGCGACAGGGCCAGGACGAGCGCGGCGCTAAGAGATCGGAACATCGCTGATCACGCCGATCATGGGCAGCTCGACGTTGACCTTGGTCACGTCCGGCGGCGGAGCCGCGAACACCGCGTACAGCGAGGACGTCTCGCCCTGCTCCAGGAACTGCCCCTGCGTGTGGGAGCAGACACACTTGGCGTCCTGGCCGGCGCCGTTGCGGGCCACCCGGTAGCGCTTGGCGTTGACCGGGTCGATCAGCGCGACCGCCGAGACCGTGAAGTCGAGCGTGTACGAGCCCATGCCGTTGTGCACGTTGACCTTGCCGTCAAGGGCGGTGACCGTCCAGCTGAGGGTGGCCGTGCGGCCCTGGCGCTTGAGCCCGGTGATCTCCGCCCGCGCCGTGCCGTGGTTGGCGCCCGACGCGACCTTGGTCTCACGGCTGGCGATCACCTGGTCCTGCTGCGGCGGCGCGCTCTCGGCAGGGGTTTCCGCAAGGGTCTCCGCAGGGGTCTCCGCAGGGGTCTCCGCGGCCGTCTCCTCCACCTGCTCCAGGGTGGTGGCGGCCGTCTGCCGCTCCTCTCCGCCGCCGCCCTGCTGGCCGGGGAGCATGCCGCAGCCGGTCAGCAGGGCGGCCGCCGCGACGAGCGCGAACGTCTTTCGCATATGAGATCACCTTTGTCTTCGGGGGATGACGGCCTCACTCTAGGAAGGCGACCTTCAGGATCCGCATAGTCCGCTATATCCGCTGACCACGCCGCCTGCGGGCCTCCCCCGCGAGCCGTTCCGCCTCGGCCCTTCCCTGAAGGTCACCGAGGTTGTCGTACTCTCCCATAGCGCGCATCAGGTGCTCAATCGCCTGTCCGGCGTCATCCTTGTCTGAAGCGGCCCTGGCGAGTGCCAGCAGGGCCCGTGCCACGCCTCTGCGGTCGCCGTACGCGGTGAAGGTCTCCAGCGCCTGCCGCGCCGAGTCCGCGGCGGCGTCCGGAGCGCCCTCCGCCGCGGCGATCTCGGCCCGTACGAGCAGCGCCGCCGCCTCCGGCAGCCGGTCGCCGAGGCGGCGGTTGAGCTGCAGCCGGCGTTCCACACAGTCGCGGGCCGGCGCGTACCGGCGGGCGGCCAGATGCAGCCTGGCCAGGTCGAGCAGCGCCTCCGCCTCGCCGCGCGGGTCGTCCAGCTCGCGATGGACGGCCAGGCTCTCGTGGAGCGCCCGCTCGTCCCCCCGCAGGGCACCCAGCGCGCGCAGCGCGTCCGCCCGGCCGCGCCGGTCGCCGCCCTCCTCGAACGCCCGCAACGCCCGCAGGAACGCGTGCTCCGCCTGCGCCGGCCGGGACCCGGTGGTCGCGACCTGGACGAGGCCGAGCCGGAGCGTGATCCGGGCCAGCTCCAGCCCCTCCACCAGCGGCTGGGCCGCCCGCAGCGCCGCTGCCGCCGCGTCCATGCGGCCTTCCGCGCGGTGCAGGTCGGCCAGGCCGCGCAGCAGCAGCGCCTCGCCGTTCCGGTGGCCGGCCGCCCTGGCCGCGTCGAGCCCGACGGCCGTGGTCGCGTGCCAGTCGTCGTGGTGCGCGCCCAGCTCGAACAGCGGCACCAGATAGAACGCCAGCCGCCACGCGGCCTCGTACAGACCGGCGCCGAAGAAGTCACCGACGCAGGCGACGAGGAAGCGGCGCTCGGCGCTCAGCCACCGGGCCTCCTGCCGCAGCCATCCCGTCCGGAGCGCGGCGCCGTGGTCGGTCAGGCTGATTTCGGTACGGCCGGTGCCCGGCTCCGCGGGCAGCAGCGACGCCCTGGCCCGCCGGGTGCGCTCCAAGATCGCGCCCGCCGTCGCCGCCAGCACGCGGGCGGGACCGCCGTCCTCCTCGGCCAGGCGTTCGGCGGCGTAGAGCCGGGTCAGGTCGTGCCGGCCGTAGCGTTCCTGGCCCGCCTCGTCCAGGCCGCGCGACTGCAGCAGCCCGGCCTCCGCGAGCGGTTCCAGGTCGGCGTCGAGCACCCAGGACGCGAAGTCGGGCGCCGACAGCGCGCCGAGCCCGCGCAGCAGCCGCCGCTGCGGGTCGGGCAGGCCGCGGTAGCCGAGCGCGAGGCTGCTCCGTACGGCCAGGTCGCCCGCGCTGAGCTCGTCGAGCCGGCGTCGCTCGTCCCCCAGGCGGTCTGCCAGGTACGCGAGCGTCCAGCCGGGTTTCCTGGCCAGGCGGGACCCGGCGATGCGCAGTGCGAGGGGCAGATGCCCGCAGAGCCGGACGATCCCCAGGGCGGCCTCCGGCTCCGCCCGCACCCGCTCGTGCCCCGCGACGCCACCGAGCATCGCGAGTGCCTCGTCCTCGTCCAGCACCCCCAGCTCGTACGCCCGCGCCGCCTCCAGTCCGGCCAGCGGCGACCGGCTCGTCACCAGGGTGAGGCTGCCCGGTCCGGTGGGGAGCAGGGGGCGTACCTGGGCCTCGTCGGCGGCGTCGTCCAGCACGACGAGCAGCCGCCTGCGGGCGGTCATGGTGCGGTAGAGCCGCACCCGCTCGTCCGTCGCCGGCGGCACCGCCCCGTCGGGGCAGCCGAGCGACCGCAGCAGATCCTCCAGCACCGCCCCGGGCGGCCTGGCGCCGAGCGACGCGTACAGACGACCGTCAGGCCGTTCGATCCCGGTGGCGGCATGCACCGCAACAGCCGACTTGCCGCAGCCCGGAGGCCCATGCAGCACCACCTGCACGGGCGCGGCGGCGTCCTCCCCGGCCAGCCGAGCAATCCACTCAAGCACCTCCTGCCGCCCAGCAAAATCCGAAATATCCGGCGGCAACTCGTCCGCCACCCCACCCCGCCGGAAAGCCCCCTCTCCGGGGTACGGAGAAAAGG
>NZ_SMKQ01000298.1 GCF_004348995.1 Nonomuraea terrae | reverse complement strand
CCTCCTCCCCTTCTGGACCTCACCCCCGGCAACCCAAGCCATCCCCGGCAAAGCCCCGCGCGAGGACGACACCACGACGCCCTCTCCTGTCCTCCGGCCGACCACAGATCCACAACCTCAAGCGGCTGCGGACGCCACCACACCACCGACATACGCGGGAGCAGCAGCACCCACATCAAGAGAGCCGACTCCCAAAACTCCACCCAGCAGGACCGATCCTGCCGATCCCACAACCTCGGCCCCCGCGTCATTCCACGCTCATCAACCCGCGACGCCGATCAACTTCCTGGCCCACTCGGCCTCATCGGTACCCACCGAACCAGCCATCGGCATCAGCGCACTCCTGGGAGCCCTCGCCTTGATCATCGCCTTACGCTGGGCGCGCCATACCCGCAAGGACCGGCGTAGCCGGACAAGAGGACAACACCGCAAGGGACGCCGCCGAAGCAGACACCGCCCTCCAACGTCCTGTTGAAGCCAACCCGCCCTCGGGTACGAACCAGCGCCATGCCTGACCCGAACCGTTGCGACACTGTTCCATCCGCCGGTCCAAAGGTGCAGGACTGCCAGGGACTGTAGGGTCTGTACGGTCTTCGATGTAACTCCTAGTAAAGGAGATGCACCTGATGGTTACTGTGGTCCAGGCATCGACGGAGATCGACCTGGAGGACGCCGAGGTGGCGCGCAAGCAAACCAAGGACACAGATCGAGAGCTCGCGCGCCCGGGCCTCCTGCCGCTGAGCGGTGCCCACGGCTGACGTCCTGGCCCAAGGAGTTCGCGCTCCAGGTGCAGGAGGCGACACGTGGCTGGCCCCGCAGGACGACGCCGCTGCCGACGCGGAGCTGGAGACGTTGTTGCAGCGCTACCCCGACGGTTGCCGACTGGTCCGCAACGGGCTCCCCACGCCAGGTTCCGTTAATCGCAGTCGTGCGCCCTGGTCAGCGTCCAATCTGGCTCGTCGTCCACCAGCTTGCATGGCTACCTACTTGCCTGACCTGCCTTGACGACCTCCAAGCAGCTGACTCTGGGCGCGTCGTTTGTTTTGACCGTTTGCCGAATACTGTGATCCTTGGGAGAGATATCGTTGCTAGATCGCCCACGCAGGCCGTTCGACGCCCCGCGTGCGTTCACCCTGTAGGACACCCCGACGTGTACATGCCGGGCGCGCCCGAGATCGGGTGACCAGCAGGAACGCCACGGCCTTCGGGCCGCCCCCTTTTGACGAGCAAGGACACCCCGACTGATGGCAGTGACCCAGCAGGAGATTGAGAACCGGTTGTGGGACGCCGCCGACGAGTTCGGGGTCGGGGAACCCAGGAACAGTCATTGGCGCTGCGCATGATGAGGAGCCTGCCCGCATGAGCGAAGTCGCCTACCAGGCCGCCAGCGGCGCCCTGTACCTGGGCCTGGTCCGCCAGATGGTTGATGCAGCGCTCGCCGCCCACGACGTGATCATCCTTCACGGAGCCGAACCTGCACCCATCGTTATCTAGGGTTGGAGGACCCTTCCAGCAGGTCAGAGGACGATGATCTCTTCTTTCACGTAGGCCAAGTTGGCCGAACGCAGCCCGGACCCAAGAAGAACCGAGCGTGCGGAAAGCGCCTCGAGGTCGTTAAGGGCGCGTCGCAGCACTCCGACATGTGGCGTTTAAGTGATCTTGCTGGTGAGAGCGGGGGTGAACCGTGGCCCCCGCCAAGGGCGCGGCCACGGTGGCGCGATTGTGGTTAAGCCTTAATTGGTGCGGGCCGCCCTGGCGGCCTGCTCGATCTTCGCGCAGTAGGCTGCACGGGCTTCCTCGTCGATCTGCTTCTCGTATTCGGCGCGCAACCCGGTCCGGCCGTCGAGGCCCTCGCGCAGGATATCGGCGTGCCCGGCATGCCGGGTGGACTCGCCGAGGACATGGACCATGATGGCGAACAGGTTCGTGTGCCAGGCCGGCGTTGACTCCGGCCACCACGGCACGTGGCCGGGGGCGTCGAGGGGAAGCTCGTTGATCGTCGCGTCCGAGTGTTCCCACGTGCGCCGGTAGAACCCGATGATCTGATCGCGGGTCTCGTCCTCGGTCGCCCACAGATCGCTGCCGTCGGAGTCCTGCCACCGGGGCAGCGGTTCCGGGGAAGGGCGGTCGAAGACCTCGCCGAAGTACCTGGCCTCGACGGTGGCCACGTGTTTGACCAGGCCGAGGAGGTTGGTCCCGGTCGCTGTCAAAGGTCGGCGGGCGTCGTATTCGGACAAGCCGTCGAGTTTCCAGAGCAGCGCCTTGCGGTCCCGCCGCAGTCTCTCGTGCAGGTTGTCTTTCGCGAAATCGTCGATCATGGGTCACCAAAGATAACGCGAGATGTGGGAGGACGCCCCGTTCCGGGAGATGATCGAGCGGCGCATGCGGGAGCAGCTGCTCGCCAAGGTGGTCGAGGAGGGGTGCGTGCCGGTGACGCTGCCCACCGCGGCGTACCGGCACTTCGCCGAACCGGCCTACTTCCTCACGTCCGGCGCGGTGCGATGGTTATCTGGGGTAGTTAGCCTCTTCCTCCAGGTCAAAGAGAGATGATCTTGTCAGCCACGTAAGGCAAGTAGGCCCACCGGATGCGATCATTGCGTGGATGAGCGACTGCACCTTCTGCAAGATCGTGGCCGGTCTCTTGCCGTCCTATCGGGTCCTCGAGGATGAGCACACGCTTGCGTTCTTGAACATCAGACCTGCGTCTCCGGGACACACGTTGGTGATTCCGCGCGTGCATGCGCGCGACGTGTGGGAGATCTCCAAGACCTCTCACGGCGAGGTCGCCGACATGGTGCATCGGGTCGCCGCTGTGCTGAAGACAACCCTTGCCCCTGAGGGCGTGAACGTGAAGCACAACACAGGCGAGGCCGCCGGCCAAGACGTCTTCCACTACCACGTGCATGTGGTCCCGCGCTGGCGCGGGGACGACCTGCGTCTGACGTGGAGCTCCCCGCTTGCCCCGGCCCACGAACTGGAGCAGGTCTTGGAGCGGGTCACCGCAGGTCGCTGAGGGTCTTCCCAAGCCCTGGCTGGACGCCTTGAGCAGTGGTGCCCTCAGGCCAGGAGACCCAGGGTTTCAGGCGCTTCCCAGGCCGTCAGATGCCGCTCGGGGTCGGTTTCCTCCTGCGCGCACTGGTTGATCAGTCCGGCGAGGGCTTGCCGGTCCTGCTCGGGGAGCTCCTGCAGGAGGTCGATCACCGGCTGGAGCACGGGTCGAGCCGAGATAACGGGAATTCCGGCCATGGGTGGATCTTGAGCGCTCTGACCTGCTGCAACGTCGAGGGGGTTCCTGCTCCGCCGTACGACTCGGGGCCAGCCGTACTTCCGAGATGAGCCAATCTCGGAAGTGGATTCCAGGCCGTACTTCCGAGATTCCGCACTCCAGGACTCCGAAACTCGCCCAGGCCACTTCCGAGATCACGAACATGATCGATTGTTGGCCGCTTCTGCTCGTATCTCGGCTCGACCCCTCCGGGGCCGGGCCGCCGGTCCTGTCTATGCTCAAGCCCATGGCACTGGAATGGGAACAGATCATCGTCGACTCCGCCGACCCTGTCGCTCTCGGGCGCTGGTGGGCCGAGGCTCTCGGCTGGGTTGTGGTCGACGAATCTGAGGAGATCATCGAGATCCGGCCTGAGCCGGACCGGATGCCGGGGCTGCTCTTCGTGCCTGTCGCCGAGGGCAAGACGTCGAAGAACCGGCTCCACCCCGACTTCCGCCCCGACGACCAGGAGGCCGAGGTCGCCCGGCTGCTCTCCCTCGGTGCCCGGCGCGTCGACACCGTGCAGGACGAGCAGCACTGGGTGACCCTCCTCGACCCGGAGGGCAACGAGTTCTGCGTCCTGGGTGAGCGGAAGAGCTGAGCGGAAGCACTGAGCGGAGGCCAGCAGTTATTCGGGGCCCCGAGTCGTACGGCGGAGCTCGAACCCCCTCGACGTTGCAGCAGTTCAGAGCGCCCAAGATCCACCCATGGCCGGAATTCCCGTTATCTCGGCTCGACCCGGAGCACCTCCAGCGCGGCCTCGGGCGCGATGGCGTCGTCGGCGCTGAGATCAAGCCCGATGACGATCTCTGTGAGGGCTTTGGCGAGGGCGCGTTCGAGCGTGGTCATGGCGGGGCTCCTGGCTGGTCGTTGAGGGGCGGTGGGGCCCTGGTCAGCCTGCGGCCGGTTCGGTGAGCCGGGCTTCCAGATCGGCGATCATCTGGGTCAGCAGGCTGGTGTTCTCCTGCCGGACCGCCTGCGGGTCGACCTTGTCGATGCCGGCGACCTTGGTGATGCACTCGTCGGCGGCTTGGGCCATCGTGGCGAACGCCTTGCGCGCGATCGAGTGGGGGTTGCCGGCCTCGAAGGTGGTGGCGCGGTGCATGTCCTTGACCGATGTCATCGCCGCACGTGCGGCGGACATAGCGTCGCGGGCGCTGAAATCATCGCCGTGTCCGTTGCGCATGTATCGGGTGACCCAGACCCGGCGCCGGGCAGAGTCGCGCCGGGCGGGGTCGGTCGAGGGCATGAACCTCTCCAGGCGGTCGCCCCGGTTGGCCGCGATCACGCGGACGATGCGGACGGACCGCCGCAGCCGGTGGCCGTCGGGGATCTGGACGCCGGCGGCGATGTCGGCGTAGCTGACCTCGCGCCCGTGGTTGCAGCGCAGCCAGATCATCACGTCCGCGACGTCGTTCTCGGCCTGCGTCCAGCCCATCGCGTCACGCCGCCGGCTCACAGCAGCCCGCCGTTCTCGTCCAGGAACTTCGCCAGCGCAGCGTCGTCCAGGGCCGAGCCGGTGGCCAGGTCCCGGACGGCGGTGATGGCCGCCTCGGCACCGTCACAGAGCTCGGCGATCGCCTGGGCGCGGTCGGCCGTGAAGCGGATCTGCTGCTTGTGCAGCAGCGACAGCGCCCCGGGAGGGGGGACTGTACGGTCGTCAGCTGTTGGGCCGGGTGGGCTCGTCGCTACAGCCGCCGTAGTCAGGCACGCTGCGCTGCCTCCCGGCCGACGTCGGTACTGCGATGTCCAGAGACAACGAGGGCCGCACCACACCGCGCGCCGGCCGAAGTCGGCGCCGCGACACAGCCCGCACCGCGGATTGTCGCGTCAGGCTCTTGGGTGGGCTTGTCTGTACGCCGCACGCAAGCGGTCGATGGAGACGTGCGTGTAGACCTGCGTGGTGTTCAAGGATGCGTGGCCGAGCAGTTCCTGGACGCTGCGTAGATCCGCACCGCCCTCAAGCAGGTGCGTGGCCGCACTGTGCCGCAGCCCGTGCGGCCCCATGTCCGGTGCACCCTCGACCTGGGCCAGTCGAGCGTGCACCACGCGCCGTACAGTCCCTGGATCGATCCGCCCGCCACGAACACCGAGGAAGAGCGCCGGCCCCGACCTCGCTCGCACCCACAACGGCCGCCCATGAATGCACCACCGGTCCAGCGCCTGCAACGCGGGCCGCCCGAACGGCACTGTTCGTTCCTTGCGGCCTTTGCCCATGACCCGGACGACGTTGCGCTCCCGGTCGACGTCATCGACGTCGAGGGAGCACAACTCACTCACCCGTACACCTGTGGCGTACAGCAGTTCGAGCAGCGCCTGGTCCCGCAGCTCTTTGGGGTCTGCGGTCGGGGGCGCATCCAGTGCGGCCTTGGCCTGCTTCTGGTCGAGTACGACAGGCAGGGACCGCGGCGACTTCGCACTCCCGAGCAGCAGACCCGGATCGGTCGCCAGCCACCCGCGGCGGTGACAGTACGCGGTGAACGTACGGGCAGCCGCGGTCCTACGCGCAAGAGTGGCCCGTGCCTTGCCGGACGCGTGCTGATCGGCCAGCCATTCCCGCAGCACCCCGATGTCGAGCCCTTCGAGCTGCCCGTCCGTATGGTCGAGCAGCGAGCTGACGTCGGCCAGATAGGCACGAACGGTATGGGGAGAGAGATCGCGCTCCAGCCGCAGAAACCGAGCGAACTCGCCCACAACCTCATCCCTGTCCACGCCCACCTCGTTCCACCGTCGCCCCTACGCGTCCCGGCCATCGCCCATACACGTCGCCAGCTCACCGTCGCCCGTAGGCGTCTCCGGCGTCATCCGTACACGTCGCCAACCCACCGTCACCAGAAGGCATCGCAGGTCTCGATCATCCCGGGCACACCCAGACATCTACCGTCACGCGAAACACTCTTAACCGTCCAGACCACCATCATGCGCATCCAGCGGCATCCATGACGGACCGAGGTCGCCATCATGGCAGCTGGTCACGCGAACGGACCTGCCGAGAGGAACGGCCAGGGCCCCTCGCTCGGGCGGCCAACGAGTCAGGCGTAGGGACGCGCCGGGACACCGCCGTACGCCTTGGATGAGCAAGCTCGTGCTGACGCATGGACTACGCCCAGGGTCTGTCTCGATAACGATGTTCTCGATCTTGATTAGTTATCGGGTGGTCGAGGCCAGGCGACCTTCGATAGTGATCGCGAAGGCGTGCACAGCGGCCTTCCAGCGGGTGATCCAGCGTTTGCGGCCCTTGCCGGTAGCATCCAGGCTCCTGATCGCCATGTAGACGCACTTGAGCGCGGCCTGCTCGTCAGGGAAGCGGCCGCGAGCCTTGACCGCCCGCCGGATCCGGGCGTTGACCGATCCGATGGCGTTGGTCGAGCAGATCACCCGGCGGATCTCGGTGTCGAGGTTGAGGAACGGCACGAACTCGGCCCAGGCGTCCTCCCACACCTTCACGATCGCGGGATACTTGCGCCCCAGGTCTCGGCGAGCCGGAGAAACGCTTGAGCGCGGCATCGTGAGAGGTCGGAGGCATGCAATTGCGGGTGCCGTCGATTGAATCGCGGGTGCCGCCGGTGGCATGTCGCTGAACGCTGCGGTCATTGGCTGGCTGAGCAGACCGCTGTGTGCGTCGCGGCCGCGTAACGCCACCGACGGGGGTATGCCCCTTGTTGGATCTGGTGCGTCGGCACGTTCACCGTGGTCGGGCACGTAGCGGCATCCGGCTGGCCTGCCAGGCGAACAGCGTCGAGGCCCTGTCTGCCGGGCCGGTGAATCACACGCGAGATGGCAGGTCACCGGCTGTGCTGACGTCAGCGGACATGTGGGGTCCATCCAACGGTGTACGCGGAGCGGTGCCGACCAGCTACGTGCTCGTCGGCCAGCTGCCCGTTGTGGCCGCCGTCGCCGTGATCGGTCTGGCCGGCTGCTCGGGCAGCGCCGCAAGCGTCGGTTTGGAATCGGCTATGGGGTGGTCCCGTGCAGGTGAGCCTGCGTAGGCGACGGCAAAGGCGTTGGAGTGGGTCGGGAGTTGCACCGTTGATCATCTGAAGCGGTCAGTGAAGTGTTTCTTGGGATGGCTGTAGGCGTCAGTGGAGCTGTCCGGTTTCGTGCAGGTGGTCGAAGATGATCTGGTCAACTGGGGAAACTCGATCACGATCGGCGTAGCTCAGCCAGGCGACTTCCTCTATTTCGCCGCTGGGCGTCGGTGTTCCGTCGTGGACGGCGGTGTAGCAGGTCATCCGTACGGTGACCCCGGCGGCGTGGCCGTGCGCCTGCGCTTGATACGTGCCTACGTGGACGGCGGTCGCCGGGTAGATCGTGACGGAGAGTTCTTCGTCGATCTCGCGTACAAGCGTGTCGAGGTCGCTCTCGCCGGGTTCGCGTTTACCTCCGGGGATGTAGTAGACGTTCTTGCCTTGCGACCGGGTACTGAGGATCGTGCCGCTGTCGAGGTGAAGCCAGGCGATCTTGTCGATGGTGCTGTTCAACCGTTCTTCCCATTGTCGAGGGGGCATGCCGCCCGACAAGTCTGCCGTTGGCGCGACCAGGACACGAATCTGCGGTCATACCGGATATGGTGCGACGTCGTCCGGGAGCGGTGGGGTTTCGGCCGGGTCGGGTTCGGGGGAGGGC
>NZ_SMKQ01000297.1 GCF_004348995.1 Nonomuraea terrae | reverse complement strand
CCCTCCCACGCCCCGCCGACCTCAACCCGCTACTGGCCGAAGCCGAGGCCGCCTGGCAGGAACAGCGCGGTGCCTGGGCACAGTTCGGCTCCGATCTGCTGCTGGCCTATGAGTACCGCGCCTGCATCAGGCTCGGCGCCCGCGACCTGGACGATCCCGCGGACGCTATCTCAGGTGCCTACCAGCGGGTGTGCGTGGACCTGCGCACCCTGACCGAGGTCGGCCTGTTCGGCTACCACCAGGTCCCGCCCGCGCAGCGACTGTGGATCTGGGCCACCGACCTGGAACAGGCACGCAAAGACCTGCCTCTCGTCTGACCGACGTCATGGCCGCTGTGGAACGTGGTACGCCGCCCCTCTCCCACTGACCGGCCTTCATTTACGCGGGGCCATCTTGTGGATGAGAAGTCTTCGATCGATCTGAAGATCCGAACTCCGTACAGATCCTAGGAGGCAGGGGGAGCCACGCCGAGCTGGGTGTACAGCTCCAGTTGGTCGAAGTAAAGGCGGTGGGTGATGATCAAGTTGTCCTCCACGGTGAAGATCCAGCATCCGCGGAAGCTCACTCGTCGGCCGGACGGCTCGATGACCCGGCCTCCTGCGATCAGGAACGGCCCGGTATGCGTGCCGTTGAAGGTGGTCTCGACCGCCACCCGATCGCCGTTGGAGATCCGATCCCACACTGTTATGGACACATCGGGAATGCCGTCCCAAACGTGGGCGTGATACGAGGTGATCTGCGCACGGCCTTCGGCCTGCATCTCCGGTCCCACCATGGTGGCGGCGACGCTGTAGCAGCGAAGACATGCCTCCATGTCATGGGCGTTCACTGCTGCTATCAGGCGGTCGACGACGTCGGACATGTCGTGGACTCCTCCCCCAGTGGCCACAACCCTGGAACGTCCGTTCCCCTACCCCCAGCTCACGATGCCACCCGCCCAGCTGCGTTTCCCCGCCACACCCACCGGCACAGCGCCTATGAAGAGCACTTCCACATCGATGAGGAGGAGGTTGTCGGCCGCGGTCAGGTGCCCTGTCAGTCGGGTGTCGCGGCCCTGTCCATCTCTTGTGCAGGCACCAATTGCACCGTGACAGTGGTGCCGTACACCCGTGCGGCCTCGAACAGGGTGTTGATGACCTCGGTGACGTGCTGCGGCCGCGAGCCGCTGAGCCGTGACCACCACGTCGATGCGGCCGCATCCCAGTCCATCAGCGGTCTGATCATCGCCACCTGGCGCTCGAACTTCTCCGGCGCCAGGTCCAGGTTGGACCGAGCCACCAAGATCACATCGAAGGTGTCCATGATGTGGTTCTACGCCGCACAACTGACAGAATCACCGCGTGAGTCGCCTCGCCTGATCGGCGCCGAGCCGTCAGCTGGTGGTGGCCACCGCGGTGCGCCTATTGGGGAACGTACGCAGGTAGTGCCTGCTCGGCGGCCGCCGCCATCATGGCGACCTCTTCAGCGGCGCACTTGCGCGGACGGCGAGCGATCCAGCCGTGCACACGCGAGGCCCGAAGGATCGTTGTCCCTCCGGCGTTGATCGCTCCCCAGCGAGGCAGTCGGCCACCGTGTACGGCGACGACCGTGACGACGTCGACCGGGCGGCCGGTCGCCCGGCGCAATGCCTCGGCGACAGCTCGGGCCTCGAACACCACCGGCCCGACAACCTTGGCGATCGGCGTGCGCGCGTGCCCCCGCCCGGTTTGATCGTGGGTCCGTCTGTGCCACTTCTTCGAGTCCACCACATACACCGGTCGGGCCGATCACGACGTGGTCGATGTTGGCGCGGCTGCGCGGGACCGCACGGCGGCGGCCCCGGGATCCTCGTTGGGCTCAAGAGCCGGTACGAGATCGATCTCCCCGTCAGCGAACTCGTACGTCGAGGCGTCGCTGTGGAGGGCCGCTATGTGCTCATCGCTCCGGATGAACCGCCGCCCTTCCCCAACATGGACGAGCGCGCACTTCGTCGAATCGCGGGGGCGGTTGAGGCCCTGGACGGGGAATGGCTGCAACTGCGGGACGTTCCCCGGGAAAGCCGGGTGTTCGCATCGCAGGCGTGGTTGGAGGTAGGCGCGAGGTCTTTCATGACGTTCTCGCGGTCGCCATGCGCGGCGGGCACCGTCCACTCATCGACAGGCTCGATGCCGCCGTCTTCGACCTAGTGGGAGCCGGGGGCCGTCTCAGACACGCACAGGACGTGGCACGCGTGCTGCGCGAGAAGTCTCCGCTGGTCCTGTCCGCCGAACTCGGTGCCGAAGTCGGCCCGCCGCTCAGGGACGAGCCCGGGCGGTCTCGAATACCGTCGCGGCGCTTCGACCCGCCGACCTTTGTCTTCGACTTCAGCGGGGGTAAGAAACACCGTTACCCCGACACAGGGCTGGACACGTTCGGACCGTTCGACTCCGAGGGCTTCTCCCCGAAGACGCCTCGGGTTGTGGTCGTCACTCCCAGAAGCGTGCAGGGGACGGTTGAGTCTTTCCTCACCAGCTTTCGCAACGGGGTGCCAGGAGGACGGGTCTTCAACCAGGGCTTCACGCGGAAGTACCGGCTGACGGACTGCACCATCGTGCTGAAGCCATTCGACGGGGACATGCGTGACTCTGCCGCCTACAGGCAGGCGTGTTTGGAGGCGGTCTCGTCAACCGACGACATCCATCTAGCGATCGTGGTCACAAGCGAGCGGCAGGAAGATCTGACCGGTAACGACAGCCCTTATCTCGTGTCGAAGTCCATCTTCATGAGTCAGGGCATACCGGTGCAGGAAGTGCAGGTCGAGAGCATCCAAAACGGTGACCGTGCGAGTGTGCTGAACAGCATGGCGCTCGCCTGCTACGCGAAGCTCGGTGGCACACCATACGTCATCAGTGCACCCCCGCGTGCGATGGCGCACGAACTCGTCATCGGCATCGGAAGCTCCCACATCAGGACGAGCCGGATGGCTGAGCCCGAGCGAGTCGTGGGCATTACGACCGTGTTCAGCTCCGACGGCAGTTACATCCTCTCCCACACGTCCCGGGAAGCGGCCTACGAGGATTACCCCCGCGAACTTCTCCGCGCACTGGAAGTCTGCATCAACGACATCAAAAGATCCAAAACGACGTAGAGCACGGTTGACGCTCGGCGAGCTCGTCGGAGGGTTCTCCCGAGGCTCCGCTTACCTCTCGACCGTCAAAGCCCGAACCGGCATCGTTCTCCTTCAGCGATTGCGGCGTGCCGCCTGGCGAAGCTCGGCATCATGAACGCTCACACCACGCATCCTGTCGCCGCAAATGTCGGTGTCAGCGCGTACGTTCACAGCGAAACCACGTTCGAGATGGTGATGAGCATGACCATGATCGACGAGCAGGCCGCAGTTCTAGCCCTCACAAAAGCCACCCATGACAAGCCCTGGCACTACACCGCCCGAGCCGTCGCCGCCACCGGCAGCGCCCTGAAACTTCTCGACGGCGAACTCGACGGCCTTCAGGACAACGACAAAGCACACGCTGTCGTCATCAGAGGCATGGTCCGGCACGACGACCTGGACCGGGCGCGCGAGCTCATCGCCTCCATGAGCTCACGCGGCGTCCGCCTCGTCACCGTGTTGGACGAGGCCTATCCCGGCAACATGTTCTGGACTAACAACTATCAGCCGTTCCTATGGATCCGCGGCCACATCGCCCTCGAAGACCATCGTTCAGTCGCCATCGTCGGAGAATACGATCGTGAACACGCCGCCACTGCCGCGCGTATCCTCTCAGAAGCGGGATTGACCGTGGTCGCACCGCTCTATACCGAACTCGGCGTGGCCGTGCACGAGAACGCCGCCACTGCCGGTGGACGAACATTAGGAGTCCTGGACAGGGGGATAGATCAGTCTCAGCAGCCAGGCCGGTATGCAACTATCGCCCAACAGGTAGCCGAGCGCGGCGCACTGATCTCGCAGTTCTGGCCCGCAACCATCACCACCGGCCGAACGGCAGCACTCACTTATATCGTGACCTGCGGATTAGCAGCAACCGTCTACGTCGTCGACGGCCGCCACAACGGCTTCAGCCAGCGACATGTCACGAATGCTCTGAAGACCGGCAAGCCTGTCTTCGTGCCCCAGCAGCTTCACCAGGAACAACCGTGGGTTGCCCAGGCCGGCTCCCGGGGAGGCATTACTGCCGTCCAGGACATTGACGACTTCTGCAAGCAGGCGGTCAATCTCGTAGATATGGACTCCCAACCGACCATGTTCTGACCATGGACCGCGCCAGGGCGGTAACCGACCTCGTCATCCCACTGTTCAGGAACGTTCCGGCTGCGCGCTCCGGGGTTTGCCGGATCTGCCACACCGGGCCCAACAACAAGCCCAATGGTGAGCCGTACGAAATCTGCTCGAGTTGCGCTCGCACTGTGAATGGGTTCCGCAGGCATGCGGAGCCTGTGGTGTCGATCTCTCTGGCTGTCGAAGAAGGCGATGACAACGGGCTGTTCAGGCTCGTGGCTCGCAAAGAAGCTGTACGCGCCGGCACGAGCTGGCTGAGTCCGGAGACTTTGATGGCGGCCTCTCTGTCCCGCTTCTACGACGCTCATGAGGCCTGCCTCATCCAGGTGGCCGGCGGGCCTTTCACCATGGTCACCACCATTCCGAGCACCCGACTTGATCGCCCTATCGAAGCGTTCCACATCATGCCGCGAGTCATCAGCATGATCGGCGCACTGCGAGACCACTACAAGCCGGTTCTCCTGCCAAACGACAGGTACGCGGCGGTGCTTGCGGGACGCGACTCACACCCAGACGCCTTCCAGATGATGGGGATGCTGAACGGCTCTCAGGCGCTGCGCGGCGAACGGGTACTGCTGGTAGACGACCTGTTCGTGTCAGGCGCTCATATGCAAAGCGCTGCGTACACACTGTTCAAGGCAGGAGCAGAGGAGGTAGTCGCTCTCGCCATTCTCAGGTTGATCGTTCCCAGTGCCTGGCACGAGAACAGGCGAAGTATCTGGCAGGAGGCCAGCGACCAGCCATTCTCCTTCGACCGCTGCTGCCTATGCGCTGCAGCAAGGAGGTGGTGAATCTCTTGAGTTCGATCGATATTGATTCACCAAGAAGGTGACGCCAGCGACTCGATCTGATCGCACGTCAAGTAGGCTTTTCATCGCTTCCGAAGCGATGCAAGCATCCCGACAAGAGGCCACACATCGGCTATGCGTGACTGCTCGGTGGTTGCTCGTCCACGTTCGGCTGCCGTTAGGGTCGAGGCCTTGTCAGGGCACATAGCCGTGTCGAGAAGGGGGCGAACGGCACATAATGCTGACGGTCAGGAACACATGGTTGCTCGGTGATTGCTCGCGTGTACCCGATGCAGCACAGTATCCGTCATCACTTCCCGACACAACGGCACGGAGAATTCCGTCCACAGCGATACAAAGTGTCGCTCCGCGACACTGAGCGACACCGAGGGAACCGACTCATAATCCGTGGGTCGTGGGTTCAAGTCCCACCCGCCCTACAACTCGCTCACCTGGGGAAACTTCCGCTGCGGAGATCTTTCGCCGGGGCCCGCCCTGTTGAAACCGACGCGGGCGGCCTTGTTCCCCAGCGCGGACATTTGAGGCGTCACCAGCGGTGCGGCCCCGTCGATTCACAGGCGGTAGACCTGGGTGGCCGTTGTGGTGAAGACGTCCCGGATCTCCTCCGCGGATCGGCCGGAGAGCACGTCCTGCCACGTGGAGACGAGGGTGGGCAGGTCGGTCCAGAGTTTCTCGATCGGGAAGTTGCTGCCCCACATGCAGCGGCGGGAGCCGAACAGGTCCAGGCAGGTGGCCGTCACCTTCTCGATCAGCGGCCGGTCCACGCGACGCACGAAGGTCCCCTGACCGGTGAGTTTCACCACGACGTTGGGCCGCTCGGCCAGGAGCCTCATGCCTCGCGTCCACTCGGCGAGGGCCGCCGGCCCTGAGCCCACCGGCATCCCGGCGTGGACCAGCACGAAGGTCACGCCGGGGAAGTCCTCCACGAGGGCGGCGGCGTCGGCCATCTGCGCGGGGAACACCTGGAGCTCGAACAGCCAGCCGAGGTCGGCGAGCGCGGCGATGTTACGCCGGAAGACGGGGTCCTTCATCCGGTCGGGGGCGGAGGCGAAGCGGAACTCCGGCCGCTCGTGCCAGTGCAGTTGCAGGCGGGTGCCGCGGACGAGCGGGGTGATGGCGGCCTGCCGGCGCATGACCTCGACCGCATCCTCGTCGAACAGGTCGGCGGACCCCACCACGGCGGTGGGCCAGCCGGTCTCGGCGTGTACGTCGCGGAGCCACCGCACCTCGTCCACGCAGCGGTCGAGGGGCCAGTTGGCCTGGACGTAGACCGCCGAGGTGATGCCGCAGGCGGTGGCCTCCGCGGCGTACTCGGGCGCGAGATAGTCACGGCGGATCGGCTCGTACGGGCCGAAGATGCGCGGCACCATCTCCCCCTGCAGCCAGGGAAGGTCGGCGGCGCGCCAGATGTGGTGGTGGGAGTCGACGATCCCGTGGGAGAAGGAGGTCATCGGGTTGTTCCCCTGGGTCGTGGGTCGGACCGGCGCCTCGCCGCGAGGTGGCGGGGGCCGGACAGGACGGCGGGGAGGCGGCGGACCTCCTCCAGCGCGGTGCGCAGATCCCGGACGCCGCCGAGGTGGTCCAGGTTCGGGAGCTGGGCGGCCATGGCGCGGGTGACGGGGCGGTAGGTCGGCGAACAGGCCAGCGGGGACCACCAGACGAGCCGGTGGCCGACCCGCGACAGGCGGGCCGTGGCGCGCACCATGGGGGCGTGGTCGCCGCGTTCGAGCCCGTCGGACAGCACGATCACGAGCGCTCCGCGGGCGAGCGCCATGAAACGCGGGTTGCCCAGGAAGCGTTCCAGCGCCGCGCCGATCGCCGTACCGCCGTCGGCGTCCGTGACGAGCCTCGACACGGCTCGCAGCGCCTGGCCGACGTGCGGGTGCGCGAGCGCGGCGGTGATCCGGGTGAGCCGGGTGCCGAAGGTGAACACCTCGGTACGGGCCGGCGCCGCGCGCAGCGCGGTGTGCGCGGCGCGGAGCAGATCCGGGGTGTGCTGCCGCAGCGAGCCGGAGACGTCGATGAGGATCAGCAGCCGGCGCGGGCGCGGTGGGCGGGCGAGGCGGCGCAGCTGGATGATCTCTCCGTCGTGGCGGAGAGCTCGACGCCACGCGTGCCGGACGTCCAGCCGGTCTCCCGACCGGGCCGGGCGGCGCCGCCGTGACGGTACGGCGGGCAGCACGGCGGGCCAGGCGGCTTCGAGCGCGCGCATGAACGCGGCCTCGCCGGTCCGGCCGAAGTCGCGCGTGCCGTAGGTGCTCAGAGCGCTGGCCTCGGCACCGTCGCCCGGCCGCGCCTCGCGGGGCGGCGGGTCGTCCTCGCCGGGTCCGCCGGGGGACGGCGTGCCGCCGTCGTCCGCTTCGAGCGGCAGGTCGGCGGGCCCGGGGCCGCCCTGCCGAAACCAGGCGTCGAAAACGCGGTCGAAGGCGGGCAGGTCGCCCACGTCCTGGAGCAGGGTGATCCGGGCGTACCAGTACAGCGTGGTCAGGTCGCGCGGCGGGGTCTCGGCGATCGTCCGTAGCAGGTCCGCCCGCTTGGTCGGCGCGGCGGGCACGCCCGCGCCGCGCAGCGCGGTCAGGAACCCCCACAGGTGGTCCGCGGCGAGCACGACCGGGTCAGGCATCGCCGAACACCTCCTCAGCGTGTGCGAGGAGCAGCCTGGTGTCCTCCTCGTCCTTGATCAGCAGGCCGAGCGCCCGGCGCAGTGCCACGGGCCACGGGCTGCCGCCCTCGGCGAGCGCCATCGCACCGCGGCCCCATTCCACCGACTCGGCGATGCCGGGCCGCTTGAGCAGCGGGAGCCGGCGTACCCCTGTCTCTTATACACA
>NZ_SMKQ01000296.1 GCF_004348995.1 Nonomuraea terrae | reverse complement strand
CTCCCCCGCGATCAGCCGGGCGTGCGCGAGCGACGACACGCCGAGCACCTCTCCGACGGACACGCCGTGGATGATCGTGCCGGTGCTGGAGAGGCGGATGGGGGGCTCCATGGGCTGATTGTGACGCCGAAGCCGTCTGTCAGGAAGAGCCAACCTTCCCGCTGACTGTTGGCAAATTTCTCCGTACGGAGGGTTCGCGGACCGTTCTACGGTCAGGTCCAAGGTCGGTTGGGGAGGTCCGTTGACCGTCGGTACTCATGCGCGGCGTGCCCGCGTCCGCGTCACGGGCGCGGCCAGCGTGGCGGTACGACCCGTCCTGGAGGCGCAGCGCCGTCCGGCCCGCGTGCTCGCGGTCTTCCCGCAAGGGGTGTACCTGGAGGTCAGGACCGACCTGGAGCCCTCGGTGATCGCCGTCATCACGGGCGAGGCCGTCCGGCTGCCCAACTCCGTGCTGCTGGCAGCGCACCTGCCGCCTGTCACGGTGGGCGACGACGCCTCGGTGGGCGACCGGGTGATCGAGCTGGGGCCGCTGACCCTCGGCGTACGCCGCTGGTGGGACCCCGCGCCGCCGCTGGGGCCGCTCGACGCGGCCACTCTCGCCGGCGCCGCCGCCCTGCTGGACGACCCGCCGAACCCGGGGCTGGCCGGGAACGGCACGGTCGGGCTGCTCGCGAGCAGCTGCGCGGACGGCTGGCTGCTGGGCGCGGTGACGGCGGCCGAGCAGCTCGTCGGCCTCGGGCCCGGGCTGACACCGAGCGGCGACGACGTGCTGGCCGGGCTGCTCGTGACCCTGCGGCACCTGGGCACGGCGACGGGGGCGGAGCGAGCGGTGCGGCTTGCGGGGTGGCTCGCGGCGACCGTCACGTACGACGCGCGCACCCGTACGACGCCGATCTCGGCCACTCTGCTGCACTGCGCGGCGCACGGCGCGGCCAGCCCGGAGGTGACCGCGGTGCTGCGCGGCCTCGCCGGCCGGCAGGCCCTGCGGCCGGCGCTGCGCCGCCTGCACCGGCTCGGCCACACCTCCGGCTCGGACCTGGCCCACGGCATCGCCATCGGCGTCACGGCGATCCTCGCCCTGAGCGGCACGCAGCCGCCCGAGCCGAACGCGACGGTCGACCTGGAATCACGCGAGCCGAACGCGACGATCGGCCTGGAATCGCCTGAGAGGACCACCATGAGCGGTGCCCCGGCGACGGCATCGGGAGGGATGCCATGAGCGACACCCCGGCGGCCGTGGTGGTGCGGCGGGGGGCGTACCACGACTCGGTCGCGCTCATGCGGGTCAGCCGCGCCCTGTCCGACCTGCCCGGCGTGGAGGCGGCCATGGTCGCGATGGCCACCGAGCTCAACGTCACCATCCTGCGCGAGCTGGGCTTCACCGTCCCGGAGGCCGGCCCCGGCGACCTCCTCGTCGCGGTGCGCGCGCACGACCCCGGCGCCGCCGTCGAGGAGGCCGAACGCCGGCTCGCCACCGCCCACCGGCCGCAGGCCGCGGCGCAGGAGCAGCCCCCGCTCACCACCCGCTCGGCCGCCGCCGCGGTCGACGCCGGCCTCGTGCTCGTCTCGACCCCCGGCGAGTACGCGTTCCTGGAGGCGTACGACGCCGTCGAGGCCGGGCTGCCGGTGATGATCTTCAGCGACGGCGTCCCCGTGGAACGGGAACGGCAGCTGAAGGAGCTGGCCGAGACCAGGGACGTGCTCGTCATGGGCCCCGACTGCGGCACCGCCGTCATCGCGGGAGCCGGCCTGGGCTTCGCGAACGTGCTCACCCCCGGCCCCGCCGGCGTGGTGGCCGCCTCCGGCACCGGCGCCCAGCAGGTGACGTGCCTGCTCGACCGGGCGGGCGTCGGCGTCAGCCATGTGCTCGGCGTGGGCGGGCGTGACCTGTCGGCCGAGGTCGGCGGCCTGTCCACGATGCGGGCGCTGCGCATGCTGGACGACGACCCCGCCACCGAGCTGATCGTGCTCGTCTCCAAGCCGCCCGCCCCCGAGGTGGCGCGGGCGGTGCGCGAGCTGCCGCTGCGCACGCCGGTCGTGCCGGCGATGCTGCGCGAGGGCGGGCCCGACCTGACCGAGGCGGCCGAGCAGGCGCTGCGGCTGCTGGGCAGGTCGGTCCCTGAGTGGCCGTCCTGGCCCGCCTGGCACCGCGCGCGCCCGTCCGCCGAGCGGATCACGGGCGTGTACTCCGGCGGCACGCTCGCCACCGAGGCCGCCCTGATCACCGGCTCCCGCGACATCGTGGACTACGGCGACGACGCCTACACCCGCGGACGCGCGCACCCGATGATCGACCCGACGTTGCGCGTGGAGGCGCTGGCCGGGGCCGCGGAGACCGACGTGGTGCTCATGGACGTCGTCCTCGGCCACGGAGCCGACCCCGACCCGGCCGCCTCGCTGGCCCACGCCGTCGCCCGCACGCCGGCGACCGTCGTCGTCGCCCTGATCGGCACCGACGGCGACCCGCAGGACCTGCACCGCCAGGCCGCCGCCTTCCGCGAGGCGGGCGCGGCGGTCTTCACCTCCAACGCCCAGGCCGCCCGCCACGCCAGGAGCCTGCTGTGACGCCACGCCCCCGGGCCGCTCTGCTCGACGCGCCGCCGCACGTGATCACCGTGGGGGCGGGCCTGCTGGACGAGGCGCTGCGCGCGCAGGCCGTCCGCACGACGACGGTCGACTGGCGGCCGCCGCTGCCCGGCACCGCCGAGGCCCTGGCCACGGTGCTCGCCGACCCGCGCCGCCAGGCGGCCAACGAACGGGCGGTGGGCCGGCTGCTGTCGGCCCGCCCGCACCTGGCGGGTGTCCGCCGGGCCTCGGAGGTGCTGCCGGCGGGGACGTTCCTGCACGCGGGCCCGCCCATCACCTGGGAGCGCGCCTCCGGGCCGATGCGCGGCGCGCTGGTCGGCGCGATGCTGCTGGAGGGCCTGGCAGGCGACGAGCGCGAGGCCGGCGATCGGCTGGCCGCGGGCGCGGTCGAGCTGGCTCCCTGTCACGAGCACGCCGCGGTCGGCCCGATGGCGGGTGTGGTGAGCCCGTCGATGTGGCTGTTCGAGGTGAACGACGCCGAGCACGGCGGCACCGCGTACTGCTCCTTGAACGAGGGCCTGGGCAAGGTCCTGCGGTACGGCGCGTACGGGCCGCAGGTGCTGGAGCGGCTGCGCTGGATGGACGAGGTGCTCGGCCCGGCCCTGGCGGCGGCGCTGGAGCGCACGGGCCCGATCGACCTGCGGGCGCTGATGGCGCAGGCCCTGCAGATGGGCGACGAGCTGCACAACCGCAACCGCGCGGCCACCTCGCTGCTGCTGCGGGTGCTGGCGCCCGCGCTGGTGGAGACCGCCTCCGAGCACGCGGCCTCGGTGCTGCGCTTCATCGACGGCAACGACCACTTCTTCCTCAACGCCGGCATGGCCGCGGCCAAGGTCAGCGCGGACGCCGCCCGCGACGAGCCCGGCTCGTCACTGGTCGTCGCCATGGCGCGCAACGGCACCGACTTCGGCGTGCAGGTGTCGGGTCTCGGCGGTCGCTGGTTCACCGGCCCCGCGGGCGTGCCCGACGGGCTCTACCTCGGCTCGTACGGTCCCGCCGACGCCAACCCCGACATCGGCGACTCCACGATCACCGAGACGTCGGGCCTCGGCGGCTTCGCGATGGCGGCGGCGCCGGCGATCGTGCGGTTCGTCGGCGGCGAGGTGGGCGACGCGGTGCGGGCCACCCGATCCATGTACGAGATCACGCTCGCCGAGCACCCCGCCTACCAGATTCCGGGCCTGGGATTTCGCGGCACGCCGGTCGGGATCGACGTCGCTCTCGTCGCCAGAACGGGCCTGCTTCCCGTGGTCAACACCGGCATCGCGGGGCGCGTGGCTGGGACGGGCCAGGTCGGAGCGGGCCTGGTCAAGCCGCCGGTCGAGGCGTTCACGAGCGCATTGCTCACATTGGCGCAATCAGTAAGCGATCAATTCTGAATAGGCTGATAACACCAGGTCAAGCCAGTAGAAAGCGGACTCCAGCTTCCCTTCCCGATTAACCGCCGATATCGTAACGAACCTCATAATCTGCAAGTAGCGCGTAGACGCACGTGACGGATGAGGTAGATGGGGGCGGATACATGGCAGCCGACCGCTTGCTCAGCGGGACCGGCCCCGAGGGCGGCGGCGGGGGCGCGCCGCAGGGCCAGGGACGCCTGGTAGGCAGGCGCTACCGGCTGATGTCGCCCGTCGGCCGGGGCGGCATGGGGATGGTCTGGCAGGCGCACGACGTGCTGCTCGACCGCGACGTGGCGGTGAAGGAGCTGATGCTCCCGTACGGGCTCGACCACGCGGGCATGCAGGTGGCGCACCGGCGGATGCTGCGCGAGGCGCGCTCGGCCGCGCGGCTGCAGCACCCGGGCATCGTGACCGTCCACGACGTGGTCGAGGAGGACGGCCGCCCGTGGATCGTGATGGAGCTGGTCCGCGCCTGGTCGCTGGAGCAGGCCGTGCGCCAGAGCGGGCCGCTGCCCGTGGTGCAGGCCGCCGAGATCGGCATCCGGGTGATCGACGCGCTGCGGCACGCGCACGCGGCCGGCATCCTGCACCGCGACGTCAAGCCCGGCAACGTGCTGCTGACGGCCGACCGGGTGGTGCTGACCGACTTCGGCATCGCGGCCATAGAGGGCGACGTGAACATCACGCAGACCGGCCTGCTCATGGGGTCGCCCGCGTACATCCCGCCGGAGCGGCTGTCCGGGCAGCAGATCACGCAGGCGGCCGACCTGTGGTCGTTCGGGGCCACGCTGTACGCCGCCGTCGAGGGGCGGCCGCCGTACGAGGGGCCGGACCCGGTCGCGGTGCTCGGCGCGGTGGTCACCCAGGATCCGATCAGGCCGCAGCGGGCCGGCGCGTTACTTCCGGTCATCGAGGGCCTGCTGCGCAAGAACCCGGCCGAGCGGCTGACGTCCGAGCAGACCGTCAAGATGCTGGAGGACGTGCTGCGCGCGCACGGCTCCGCCCGGCCGCGCACGCCCGAGACGCTGCCCAGCCGCTCCGACCCGACGCCCGCCGGGCTGCTGCCGCCGCTGGAGACCCCGTCGGGGCCGATGCCCTCGCGGATCGTGGAGACGCCGTCTGGGCCGGTGCGGGTGCCGTACGACTCGGGCTCGTACACGATGCCGGCACAGCGGCCGGGGAACGCGTCCGGCGGCTTCCCGATGCCCTCCGACCGGTCTGAAAGCACGTCGGGCGGTTACCCGATGCCGTCCGACCGGCAGGGAAGCACGTCCGGCGGTTACCCGATGCCGTCCGACCGGCAGGGAAGCACGTCCGGCGGTTACCCGATGCCGTCCGACCGGCAGGGAAGCACGTCCGGCGGTTACCGGATGCCGTCCGAGCCGCCGGGGAGCACGTCCGGCGGGCACCGCTCGGGGCAGCCGCCCCGGGTGTACGACTCGCTGGTCAGCTCGTCGGGCCCGCAGCCGCCGCTGGGCGCGCCGACCGCGCGCGACCTCGGCGACGACCTCGACGGCTCCGGCCCGCGGCCCCAGCCGATCCTCCCGCTGACCTCCGACAGCCGTACCTCGGGCGCGACCCCGTGGCCGCTGGCCACGCCCGACGCCCTGCGCGAGCAGTCCCGCGACCTGTCCCGCGACTCGCGCAACCCGCGCGACTCGCAGGCGACGACCGGCAGCCGGCTGACCTCGCTGCCGGACGCCGCGCCGCGCACGGGCAGGAGCCGGCGCCGGGCGGACGAGGACGACGGCTTCTGGGCTCGCGAGGGGCGGCCCAAGCCCATCATGATCGTCAGCGCGCTGGCCGCGTTGGCCGTCACCGCCGGCGTCGTGATCTTCGTACTGGTCGGCGGCTCGGAGGAAGCTGCCCCGGGCGCGAACCTCACCTCCGGCACGACCTCCGAGACCGCCACGGCTCAGACGGAGCCGTCCGCGGTGCCCGAGGGCTACAAGGAGCACACCGGGCCAGGGTTCGCCGCGGCGCTGCCGGACGACTGGACGCCGGCGGAGTCCGGCGACGTGACGACGTTCGACGGGCCGAAGGACTCCGGCATGCGGATCATGGTCGAGAAGGCCACGCCGCAGTCCGACGGCGGCGTGACTGCGCTGACCAAGAAGGAGGCCGAGGGCGGTCTGGAGGGCTACATCCAGGTGCAGCTGCAGGCCGTCGAATACCGGGGCAACAAGGCCGCCGACTGGGAGTACACCTACACCACCGCCAGCGGCGTACCCATGCACGCGCTCGTCAGGTACGTCACCATGGACGACGCCGCGTTCACGATCACGTTCGACCTGCCGGAGCTGAAGTGGGACGACCAGGCGGAGACGCGCAAGGTGTTCCTCGACACCTTCCAGCGGATCGACTAAATTGCACCGATCGTTCCAAAACGGTAGCGTGACGGCATGGCACGACCGCGGACGTTCGAAGAGGACCATGCGCTCGAGGCGGCCATGCGCGCGTTCTGGAACGCGGGCTACGAGGCCACCTCGACACAGGACCTGTGCGCGGCCACCGGGCTCGGGCGCAGCAGCATCTACAACACCTTCGTCGGCAAGCGCGAGCTGTTCCTCAAGTCGTTGCGCCGCTACACCGAGCAGCGCAACGCCCGCCTCGCCGAGGTGATGGAGGGCGACCTGCCGATCCGTGAGAAGGTGCGCACGGTGTTGTGGTGGGCGGTCGACTCCGACCCCGCCGACCCGCCCGGCTGCCTGGTCGTCAACACGGCGGTCGAGCTGGGCCCGCGCGACAGCGAGATCGCCGAGTTGGTGCGGCGCGACGGCGAGCGGCGGGTCGAGATCATGCGGGCGGCTCTGGAGCGCGCCCGCGCCCGGGGCGAGCTCGGCCCTGACAAGGACCCGCTCGCGCTGGCGCGCTTCGTCAGCGCTGCCGTCGGCGGCCTGCGCGTGAGCGCGCGCGGCGGCGCCGACCGGGCCGCCCTCGAGTCGATCGCGAACATCACGCTGGGCGTCTTCTGATTTTTTCGTGCCCTAATTTTGTACTGATCTATCCAAAACTAGAAAGGGGTCCGCCATGCCGTTGGCGGTCTACATCCTGGGTCTTGCGATCTTCGCCCAGGGCACCTCCGAGCTCATGCCGGCCGGGCTGCTGCCCGAGATGGCCGCCGATCTCGGAGTGTCGGTGCCGGACGCGGGGCTGCTGATCTCGGCGTTCGCGATCGGCATGCTGGTGGGGGCGCCGGTGCTGGCCGTCGCCACGCTGCGGATGCCGCGTCGTACGGTGCTGACGGTGTTCCTGGGACTGTTCGCGCTGACGCACGTCGCGGGCGCGCTCACCTCCAGCTACGCCCTGTTGTTCGCCACCCGCGTCGCGGGCGCGTTCGTCTACGCCGGCTTCTGGGCGGTGGCGGCCGGCACCGCGGTCGGGCTGGTGCCGGCGAACTCCCGGGCCAAGGCGATGAGCGTGCTGGCCGGCGGGCTGACCGTCGCCTCGGTGATCGGCCTGTCCGGGGGCACGGTCATCGGCCAGCACCTCGGCTGGCGGGCGGCGTTCTGGCTGGTCGCCGGGCTATCGGTGCTGGCCGGCGTGGGTGTGCTGGCCACCGTCCCCGGCGGCCGGCCGGGGGCCGCGGCCGCGCCGAGCGTGCCGGCCCAGCTGCGCGCCATGGCCCGGCCGCCGCTCTGGCTCGCGTACGGCACCACCGCGCTGACCACGAGCGCGCTGCTGGCCTCCTTCAGCTACCTGAGCCCGCTGCTGGCCGCGGTGACCGGCCTGGACGCCGCCTGGGTGCCGGCCGTCCTCGCGCTGTACGGGGTGGGGGCGCTGATCGGCATCACCTTCAGCGGCCGGATCGCCGACGCCCGGCCGTTCGCCGTCATGGTCGCCGGGGTGGCCGGGCTCGTGCTGACCTCGGCCGCGCTGGGGGCCTCGGCGCACCTCGCCGTGCTCGCCGTACCGCTGGTGTTCCTGCTCGGCGCCTTCGGTTTCGGCACCAACCC
>NZ_SMKQ01000295.1 GCF_004348995.1 Nonomuraea terrae | reverse complement strand
GCCCCTGCGCATCGGCTGACCACGAACGACACCCCCACAGCGACCCGAGAGCGGAGACCAGGGATGGCCCGACTGCTGCGCCCGTTCGCCGAGACCCGGCCCGAGGCACCCGCACTGACCGACGAGGACGGCGTCACCACCTGGCGCGAGCTGAACGAGCGCGTCGACCGCCTGGCCCGCGCGCTGCTCGACGCCGGGCTCGGCGCCGGCGACACCATCGCCGTCCACTCCGCCAACCGCCGCGAGTACTTCGAGGTCATGGCCGCCGCCAGCCACATAGGCCTGCGCTACGTCCTGGTCAACTGGCACTGGACCGCCGACGAGCTCCGCTACGTCCTCAGGGACGCCGGCGTGCGGGCCCTGTTCTCCGACCCGGCCTTCGCCGCGCAGGCGGGCCTGGCCGTGGACGGACTCGACCTGCCCACGCTGATCTCCTTCGGCACCGGCATGCCGGGCTTCACCTCCTACGAGGGGTTCCTCGCCGCCGCCCCGGACGGCGAGCCGGAGGAGCAGGTGATGGGCGGCCCGATGTTCTACACCTCCGGCACCACCGGCCGGCCGAAGGGCGTCAGCCGCAAACGGCCCACGACAGGAACGCCCGTCGAGGCCCTCAGCCTGGCCTCCGGCCACTTCGCGACGACGTTCTCCCTGCCCGGCGAGGCCCGCACGCTGCTGGCCGGCCCCGTCTACCACTCCGCCCAGTGGATGTTCTCCTTCCTGGCGCTGCTCGGCGGCATCTCCGTCGTCATGCGCCGCTCGTTCGACCCCGCCGAGACGTTGCGCCTGATCGACCGGCACGCGATCACCAACGTGCACCTCGTGCCCACCCAGTTCGTCCGCCTGCTGCGCCTGGACGCCGCCACCCGGCGGTCCTTCTCCGGCGAGAGCCTCGTCGCGATCTGGCACGGCGCCGCCCCCTGCTCGCCCGAGGTCAAACGCCAGATCATCGAGTGGATCGGCCCGGTCGTCAACGAGTACTACGGCTCCACGGAAGCGGGCGTCAACACGATCATCGACTCACAAGAGTGGCTGGCCAAGCCCGGCAGCGTCGGACGCCCGCAGCCCGCCACGGAGATCCACATCCTCGACCCCGACGGCGACCCCGTCAAACCCGGGCAGCAGGGCCAGATCTGGTTCCGCTACGCCAACGGCGACGACGTCGAGTACTGGGGCGACCCGGACAAGACCGCCTCCATCCACCGGGCCGGCCTGTTCACCACCGGCGACATCGGCTACTTCGACGAGGACGGCTACCTGTTCCTCTGCGACCGCACCATCGACATGATCATCAGCGGTGGCGTGAACATCTACCCGGCCGAGATCGAGAACGTGCTGATCACGCATCCGGCCGTCCGGGACGTCGCGGTCTTCGGCATCCCGGACGACGAGTTCGGCGAACAGGTCAAAGCCGCCGTCGAACTGGTGGACGGCGTGCGGGCCAGCGACGGCCTGCCGGCCGAGCTGATGACCTTCTGCCGCGACCTGCTGGCCGGCTACAAGGTGCCCCGCTCGATCGACTTCGTGCCGGAGCTGCCGCGCACCCCGACCGGCAAGCTGTACAAGCGCCTGCTGCGCGAGCCGTACTGGCAGGGCGTCTCCCGCCGGATCTGACCCGCCGCCGCTACGTACAGCCGGCCTCCACGGCGGTTCAGCCGGGCTCCACGGCGCAGGACGGTGCGACGGACGCACGGCTTCGAGCGCCTGGTAGGCGCCCATCGCGGTCCGGTCGATCTGTGGCCGGTGCAGGACGAGGATGGCGCGACAAGCGTGATCGGCGCCGATGAGCTGTGGATGGCCCTGTCGGCCCCCGCCCTCGGCCATCCGGAGGAGCGTCATGACCTGGCGCGGATCCGCCTGCTCGGCAGGAACGGCGACCAGTGGACCGACCTGGGCAACGCCTTCCCCGACGGCGTCTCGCCCGGCAGCCGCGAATGGTCGGCGCACGCGACCATCTCCTGATCGCCGCGTCCACCGCGTGGGGGGACGGCTTCACCGGTGCGATCGCCCTGGCCGAGCCACGGGCGCGGGCCTGGTCGCTGCTCGCGCCGCTGCTCGTCGCGGAAGGCGTCAACCATGAGCTCGAACGACCGCATGTCATCGTCCACGACTCCTGGCACTACCTCTTCTTCTCCACCCAACGCCACGGCTTCCACCCGGCCGACAGCGCCCACCGGGCTCTACGGCTTCGCCGCGCCCAGCCTGACCGGACCGTACGAGCCGCTCAACGGCTCCGGACTTGTGATCCGGAATCCTGCCGCCGAACCTGATCAGGCCTACGCGTGGCTGGTGCTGCCCGACCTCCACGTGGTCAGCTTCGCCGACTACCGGTCACACCAGGGCAGGGATCTGCGGCATGCGAAGGCGGCGCAGGCACGAGTCGACTTCGGCGGAACCATCGCGCCGATGCTCAAACTCACCCTGGACGGGATGGCCACGTCCGTCATCGCCGCTTCTGGCCGTGCCCACGGAAACGTTTGACCTCGCCCCCGTATGTGAATGCGCGCTCACACTCTTGCTACGCTGCCATCGGCATTTGAGAGCAGACATTCAAATATTCTGGGGGAACGATGCTCGACGGGTTTCGCGACGGCTACGCCGACGTCAACGGGACCAGGCTGCATTACGTCGCCGGCGGCGCGGGAGAACCACTCCTGCTCCTGCCGGGATGGCCGATGACCTGGTGGGAGTTCCACAAGATCATGCCCGTCCTGGCGCGCCGGCGCCGGGTGATCGCCGTCGACCTGCGCGGCATGGGCGACTCCGCCAAACCCGAGGGCGGATACGACAAGAAGACCATGGCCCGCGACGTGGCGGAGCTGGTCCGCCATCTCGGCCATGACCGCGTCGACGTGGCCGGCATGGACATCGGGGCGATGGTGGCCTTCAGCTTCGCCGCCAACCACCCCGAGCTCACCACAAGGGTCGCCCTGCTCGACGTGCCGCACCCCGACACGTTCTTCCACTCCTTCGGTGTGCTGCCCCGGCCGGACCAGCCGCACCTGTGGTGGTTCGCCTTCAACCAGGTCCGCGACCTGCCCGAACGGCTGCTGGAGGGCCGGTCCCGGCTGCTCATCGACTGGTGCGTGCAGAACATGGCCAAGGACCCGGACGCGATCAGCGAGCAGAGCCGGGCCGTCTACGCCGCCGCCTACGACCAGCCGGGCGCGATCCGGGCGGCCAACGGCTGGTACCAGGCGTTCGCGCAGGACATCGCCGACATGCAGACCTACGGCAAGCTCTCCGTGCCGGTGCTGGCGCTGGGAGGTCTCTACTACGAGGCGCTGCCGCTCGCGCTCTCGGACCGGGCCGACGACATCCGGTTCGTGCAGTTGGCCGACGCCGGCCACTACCTGTCCGAGGAACGACCCGACGACGTCGCGAACGCGCTCATCGAGTTCTTCGGCTGATCTCCTGGCCAGGCGAACGGGCCGGCCTAACCTGCGCCGCCGTCGTCCGCCGGGCGGCGGTAGACGCCGTGCCACCAGGTCAGCGCCAGCTCGCGGGCGAACGCGGCGTCACGACCGGGGTCGCCGGCGGTGACGTGGTCGACGAGAGCCCGTTCGCCACCCATCACGATCACCCGGACGGCGCTCTCCAGGTCGAGGTCGGCGGGGGTGCGGCCCACGTCCTGCTCGGCGCGGAGCAGCGTGAGCGTCCAGTCCGTGAACTGGGTGAGTTCTCTGCCCCAGAAGTCACGCACCGTCGCGTCGTAGGCGGCGACCTCGGCGAGCGCCCGCCGCACGGCGGCGTGTTTCCGATAGACCCGCATCACCTGCGAGAAGACGTCCGCGAGATGTTCGACGCCCTCCGACGGATGCCAGGCCGAGGTGACGTCGAAGGAGGAGCTCATGAGCTCGGTGGCCAGGCGCATGAGCAGGTCGACCTTGTCGCGGAAGTGGTTGTAGAAGGTCGAGCGGGCGACGCCGGCCTCGGTGGAGATCTGCTGCACGCCGAGCTCGGTGAAATTCGCGCCGTTGATCAGGAGACGCTGGGTCGCGGCCAGGATCTCCGCCTCGGCCGAGGTGGGCCGGCCGACATTCGCGGTGCGTCGTCGAGTGATCGAAGGCATGTCCGGATCCTAGACGTCTGGGCAACGTACCTCACACTACAGAGCGTCTGGACATCGTGTAGCGTAATTTCCGGACACAATGTCCAGACGTGGCGATCGAAAAGTTGCCCGGTCGCCTGCCGGCGGACCGGACGGATCTGTGGGAAGGAATAGCTGGTGAAATATCGTCTGCTGGGACGTACAGGAGTCTGGGTCTCGGAGATCTCCCTGGGCACGATGACGTTCGGCGGCAAGGAACACCCGGTGTACCGCACTCATGGCGCACTCGGGCAGGAGGAAGTGGATCGCCTCGTCGGCACGGCACTCGACGCCGGGATCAACTTCATCGACACCGCCGACGTCTACGCCGACGGCGAGAGCGAGGAACTGCTCGGCCGCGCGATCGGGCAGCGCCGCCGGGACGTGGTGCTCGCCACCAAGCTGATCGCTCCGGTCGGGCCCGGGCCCAACGACCAGGGGCTTTCCCGCCTGCACGTGATGCGGGCCCTGGAGGACAGCCTGCGCCGGCTGAACACCGACTACATCGACCTCTACCAGATCCACAACCACGACCACCTGACGCCGATCGAGGAGACGCTGAGCGCGCTCGACGACGCGGTACGGCAGGGCAAGGTCCGCTACATCGGCTGTTCCAACCTTTCCGCCTGGCAGATCAGCAAGGCGTTGGGCGTCTCCGCGTTGCACGGCCAGGCGAAGTTCGTCGCCAATCAGGCGTACTACTCGCTGCTGTCGCGGGACGCCGAGCGTGACCTGGTGCCCATGGCCGAGGACGCGGGGCTGAGCCTGACGGTGTGGCAACCGCTCGCCGGCGGCTTCCTCACGGGCAAGTTCGACCGCGGCGGAGCCACCACCGAACCGGACTCCCGCCGAGCCCTGAACGGCTTCGACTTCGTGCCTTTCGACGAGGAGAAGGGCTTCCAGGTGCTCGACGTGCTGCGGGCCGTCGCCGCGCGGCACGAGGTGAGCCCCGCCCGGGTCGCCATCGCCTGGCTGCTCGCCCAGCGCGCCGTCACCAGCGTCATCGTCGGCGCCCGCAAGCTGGAACAGCTCACCGACAACATCGCCGCCGTCGACCTGACCCTCACCGAGCAGGACCTCGCCGAACTCGACGAGGTCAGCCGGTCGCCGCTCGCCTACCCCAACTGGATCCAGGGGTGGTTCGCTCCGACCCGGACCCCGGCCGGCAACCAGGCCTGACCAGGACGTCGAGCATCTCGGCTCCCCCTCCCTACCAGGATGCTCGGCGAACCCGCACCCGCCCTCAGGGGTTTTTCCTCGTACGTCCAGTTGGCATGCTGAGTGCCATGAGCGTCGAGCACCAGTTCGTGCGGATCCGGCCTATTCGTGAAGAGGACCGCCACGCCGTCATGGCACTCGCCCACCGGCTGACCGAAGGCGTGGCGGAATGGCGGGACCCTGAGGCGGTCGTGGAGGCGGCCAGGCAGTGGCTCGCCGGATCCCTCGCCTCGGCGCGGGAACAGCGCGGCGCCGTGTTCGTCGCCGAGGCCGACGACGGCGTCGTCGGTGTGGTCTCCGTCAACACCCAGAAGCACTTCACCGGAACGGTCGACGCCTACGTCGGGGAGCTGGCGGTCGCCCCGCACGCGGCACGCGGCGGGGTCGGCCGGCAGCTGATGGCCGCGGCCGAGACCTGGGCCCGCCGGCAGGGCGTGCGCCACCTGACACTGGAGACGGGCGCCGCCAACACGACCGCCCGCCACTTCTACGCGGCTCTGGGCTACCGGGAGGAGGCGATCCGCCTGACGCGCACCCTCGATGAGGAGCCGGGAAACGAGTGAGCCGCTCATTCGGCGGGGCAGACGGTGCCCGGCTCGGGGAGCTTCAGCTCGATCAGGTATCGGGTGGCGTGCCGGATCGGACACTGCTTGCCCGACAGATACATGACGTGCCCAGGCCCGTCATAGCCGACCGTGACCGAACCCGGGATCATCCTGGTGAAGCTTTCCGTGAGCGCGTGATCCCCCCACGTGCTGCCGACCCCCAACACCGGCGGCAGCCCACGAACAGGCAGCGGCCGCGACGGGTTGGCCACCTTCAGCGGCCAGCCCGCGCAGCCCAGCGCGTCGAACGACACACTCGCCAGGTTCGCCGAGATCTTCCCGGCCTCGCGACGGCCCTGCGTGAGCTGCGCGTAGCCGGTGTACCCGCGCTCGTCCGCGCACGTCATCGCGAGCGCCCCCGGCATGGCCCAGACACGCACGTTGCTGAGCACCACATCGGCGAAACCGGACCCGTCCCCCTGCCGGGCCCTGTCCACCGCGTCGGCGAAGGCGAGCCAGCGGGTGTTCCCCGGCCCCGGGTCCCCGAGGAATCCGGCGGAACCGAAGGTCTTCAGCCGCGATCCGGTCAGCTCGCCTTTCCCGAACTCCGGTGAGGTGACCGGGATCGGCCGGCGATCGGCTTCCCGGGTGAGCTCGCGCCAGACCGCTCCGGCGTCCTCACCGTGCAGGGCACAGGCCGGGGTCGCCGAGCACCACGCCGTGAACCTGCCGAACACCTGCTCGGCGCGCGACAGGGCCAGCAACCTCTGCCGCGGCCAGCCGACGGTCTGGTTGACCACCCCGTCGACGTACAGGGCCCGGATGCGGTGCGGGAACAGCCGGGCGTACGCGGCCGCGGGCACCCCTCCGTAGGAGTTGGCCATGAAGCTCAGCCGCTCCTCGCCCAGCGCCCGGCGGACCGCGTCCATGTCCCTGGCCACCGACAGCGAATCCAGGTGCGCGAACAACCCGGTGCCGTCCTCGGCCCGGCACGCCTCGAACGCCCTGGTCATCTTCGCGGCCAGCACCTCGTACTGCCTGCGGCTGCGGGGCTCGTCCAGCGACGTCCCGGGCCGCAGGCACGACGGGGGCAGCCGATCCTGCCAGACGGTGTTACGCGGGTTGTAGGCGACCAGGTCGAACCGTCCGCGCAGTTCGGTGAGATCGCCCGCGGCGTGTTTCAGGTCCTCGATCCCCTTCCTGCCCGGCCCGCCCGGAACGCCCAGCACGCTGCCGATCCGGCGGGCCGGCTCCGTGGCGGGCAGCCGTGCCAGCTCCAGCGAGATCTTCCGCCCGTCAGGCTCGGCCCAGTCCACGGGCACCTCCACCGCCGCGCACTCCATCCCGGCGGGAACGCCCTGGCCCTCGCACGCGCGCCACCTCAGCCGCTCGTCGCCCCGGACGGCCGACGCCGTCGACGCCAGCAACACCGGCACCATCGCCGCGACCAGCCACCTGCTCATCCTCATGGCTCCAGCGTGCTCGCGCGGCCGCCCGGTTTCCTCCTCCCTCCGAACCGTTGCCGCGGCGGCGCTCTGGGACCCTGCTCCTCCCCCTCCGGAAGGACCGGGGTCAGCGCAGGGTGCGCGGGGTCTCGGATTCGCGCGGGTCAGCGGCGCCGGCCACCGGCCGCGGCGCGCCCTGCTCGACGACGGTGCGGAGGCACGGGACCCCCGCGCCGGGCACCCTGCTGCGGGCCGGTTGATCGACGACATGCCGGCCCGCGCCGGCAGCCGTCAACGACCCGAGGCACGCCTCCGGATCGCCTCGAACAGAGCCGAAGCCGACCGGCTCAACTCACGATCCACCGCGATCGCGATCGACATCACTATCCTCGGCGCAGGCCGGTCAATCCGAATCAACCGCACATCCGCCCACGGATCCACCACAGCCGGCGGCACAATCGCGACCGCCAGCCCGTGATGCACGAAATCCACCACACCCGCAAAATCGCCCACCTCGTACCGGACCGTCCGCTCCACCGCCGCCGCCCGGAACGCACGATCCACCACGATCCTGCTCCCCCAATCCGCAGGACAATCAGCGAACGTCTCCCCCCGCAACTCGCGCAGATCCACCCGCCCACGCCCCGCCAGCCGATGCCCCGCAGGGC
>NZ_SMKQ01000294.1 GCF_004348995.1 Nonomuraea terrae | reverse complement strand
TTCCGGTTCTTGGGGGTTGGGGGGTTGAGTTCGGTGGGGTGCGCAGGCCCCGGGTGCGGAAATGGATCGTTCCCGAAGTGGTCAGGCCGCTGTTCCCTTCTCTGCGGTCGCCAGGAAGTCCTGGGCGATGAGCGGCAGGCGCCGGCGCGCGTGGACGACGGCGATGACCCTGCGCACGGCGGGTTCGAGCGAGCGCACCACCAGTCCCGCACGGGCGGCCTGTTCGGCCATCCCGCGATACCAGAGCAAGGACGCCTGCCCGGCTCGTACGGCGTTGAGCCAGCCGTTGCGCTCGTCGGTTTCGAGCACGACCACCGGCGTCACGGCGAACTTGCCGAACATCGCGTCGAGCTCCCTGCGCCGCAGGCTGCCGCGGGCGGGCAGCGCCAGGCGCATGCCGTTCAGCTTGCCCATCGGCACCGGATTGGGCAGTTCGAGCCCGGGCGGGGAGATCAGCACGATCTCCTGGCGTTCGAGCGGGTGGGTGATGAGATCGGTGGGAACGGGGAGATCGGTGAGCCCGAGATCGGCCCGCTGATCCCTGATGGCGCTGACGACCGCGTCTCTGCCGTCGCACCGCACGATGTGCACGCGCACTCCCGGGTGTTCGGCCGCGTAGGCCGGCAGTAGCCGTCCCGCGAGGCCGGGTTCGAGGCTCGGGGTGGAGGCGATGCGGAGTTCCGCCTCGGTGACGCCACCCTGGCCGGCCAGTCCTTCGATCTGGTGGACGGCGTCGAGCGCCTCCCTGGCCAGCTTGACCACCCGACGGCCTTGGGCGGTGACGACCACGCCTCGGCCGGAACGGGCGAACAACGTCATGCCGAGCTCTCGCTCGAGATCGCGGATCGCGCGTGACAGCGCAGGCTGCGCGATGTAAAGCGACCTGGCCGCGTCGGTCATGGTGCGGTGCTCCGCAGTCGCGACCACATAGCGGAGCTGCTGGAGATTCATGCCAAAGAAGCTAGGACACCACCCGCCGCGGAGACCGGGAGATAGCAGAGATCACCTCGAATGATTTCGGACCGTAACCGAGCGCTGCTACATCCGTGACGGGTGATACATCAGTATGCTTTTGCCCCAAATTTGCCAAGGGTCCGTCAAGTGGCGACGCAAATGCCTGCATTGCGGACAAGCGGGTGAACGGGGAGACACGGTGACAGGCAACGGGCATTACCCACCCCCGCCACAGGGGTCAGGAGAACCACAGCGGCCCCCCTCCTTACCGTGGCCGCCACCAGGCCGCTGTCAGCCACAACCCCAGCCGTACGGCCCGGGCGGCGCCGGGGGCCCTGGCGGTCCCAGCGGCGCAGGGGGCCCTGGCGGCCCTGGCGGTCCGGGACACCCGTACCCGCCGCGGGCGAACCCGTACCCGCCGCCGAGGCCGCCGAGGCCGCCATACGGGCAGCCCCACCAGCAACCGCACCGGCAGCCATCCGCACCGCCGCCCCGGCCGCCGATGCCGCCGATGCCGCCGCGGCAGTGGCAGCCCGCGCCGCCGCGCAGGAAGCAGGGTATGGGCGTTGCCGGAGTGCTCGGCATCGTGTTCGGCTCGCTGGCGGCACTGTTCGTGCTGATCGTCGTCGGGGCGGTGATGATCGGCGGCTCGTCCGGCTCGGACACGACGACGCCGATCGCGATCCCGACGTACGAGCCCTCGGACGAGGAGTCCGACGAGCCCGCCCCCACCCGCGACGACGAGCCGGCACAAGAGCAGGAGCAGGAGACCGCCGACCCGCCGGCGCAGCCCGCGCTCAACACGAGCCTGAAGAACAACACCATGTACAGGGCCGGCGGACTCCCCCGGCTCACCTGCCGGGCCGGCAACGCCAGCATCTTCAGCCATGGCCAGCTCAAGGCCCTGATCCTGAAGACCGGCAAGTGCATGGATCGGGCGTGGCGGCCGATCCTGGAGAAGCAGGGCATCGACTTCAGCCCGCCCGGCTACGCCATCGCCGCGGGGCGGGGCAGGGGCGCGTGCGGGGACTACCCGTCGGCGGGCAGCATGGTGCCGTACTACTGCCCGCGCAACAACACCATCTACGCCTCCACCTCGGCGATGGCGCGCGGCAACGGCAACGCCCGGGGGTACGGCCAGATCATCTCCTGGCACGGCGGCATCATCAGCATGATGGCCCACGAGTACGGCCACCACGTCCAGAACATCACGGGCCTGATGGACTCCTGGTGGAGCGCCACACTCGACACCGGCAGCCAGAACACCAAGCTGGCGCTCAGCAGAAAGATGGAGCTCCAGGCAACGTGTTTCGGCGGCATGTGGATGCGCTCCGTGGCGGCCTCGTATCCGGTCAGCACGGCGAACCGCGGCCGGCTGTTCTGGTTCTACGGCCAGGTGGGCGACCACCCCCAATACCCGCGTGACCACGGCTCTCCGGCGAACAACAACCGTTGGTTCCGGCAGGGGTGGGAGAAGAACCGCACGTTCCAGTGCAACACGTGGCGGGCGCCCTCCTCGACGACCTCGTGATGTTGACGTGCCGTTCATCTCAGCTTGAGCACATGTCTCTGTTGTCCATATATGGGGGCTAGAATCCTGGCAATCTTGTGCCGATGGGGGCTGGACATCAGTTTTGCCTGGTAGGCGTGTAAGGGAGCCGGGTGTGAGCAATCGCGATGGGGTAGAGAGCGTGCCAGGAGGCAGGAAACGGCGCCCAGCGCGACGACCTCGCCCCGGCCGCACGCCCTCCTCCTCGCCGTCCTCCTCCAAGCAGGGCACTCGCGCGCCGGGATCTTCCGCTCAGGGTTCCTCCCCCCAGGGCTCCTCGAAGCGCTCCCCCGCGTCGGGCTCGACCCGACCGCGTTTCGCCCGGCCGCTGACACCCGCCTCCGTGCTCGGCTGGACCGCTCTGTCCGCCGTCGTGCCCGGCGCCGCCCACCTGCGCGCCGGGCACCGCCGTACCGGGCTGGTGCTGGTCAGCGTGTACGCGGTGCTGCTGCTGGCGGCCCTGGCCTACGGGCTGAGCGTGGCCAGCAACCTGGAGAACGCCGCCGTCCTGGCCGACGACGGGATGATGATGCTGGTGATCGTCATCGTGTCCGTGGCCGCGCTGGCGTGGTTCGCGCTGCTGGTGACGTCGTACATCGTGCTGGGCCCGAACCGGCTCAACCAGCAGGGCCAGATGCTGACCGGCATCGTGGTGGGCGTGCTGTGCGTGGCGGTGATGTCGCCGTTCGCGCTGACGGCGCAGACCATGGTGACCGCGCGCAGCACGATCAGCGACATCTTCAAGACCACGCCCGACGCCGACGCGTCACTGGCGGCGCAGAACGCCGAGGACCCGTGGAACGGCAAGACCCGGGTGAACTTCATGCTGATCGGCGGCGACGCGGCGAGCAACCGGACCGGCGTGCGCACCGACAGCATGAACGTGGCCAGCGTCGACCTGAAGACCGGCAACACGGTCCTGTTCAGCCTGCCCCGCAACCTGCAGCACGTGCGCTTCCCGCCGTCCTCGCCGCTGCGCAAGCAGTTCCCGAACGGCTTCATGGCCGAGCTGCCGAACGGCGGCCTGCTCAACGAGGTCTGGCAGTACGCCAACGACCACCCGGAGATCATGGGCGGCCACAACAAGGGCCCCCGCGCGCTGATGGACGCCATCGGCTACACCCTGAACCTGCACATCGACTACTACGCGATGATGAACATGTACGGCTTCGCGGACCTGGTCGACGCCATCGGCGGCCTGCGCATCCGGGTCGAGCAGGACATCAAGTGGGGCGGCCTGTACGGCACCGCCGGCACGATCAGGGCCGGCTACCGCAAGCTGTCGGGCGAGGAGGCCCTCTGGTACGGCCGCTCGCGGGTCAACAGCGACGACTTCTCCCGCATGGCCCGCCAGCGCTGTGTCATCGGCGCCTTCGCCCAGCAGGCCACGCCGACGGTCATCCTCACCCGCTTCACACAGATCGCCGGGGCGGCCAAGCGGCTGGCGGAGACGAACATCCCGCGCCACCTCGTGCAGCCGCTGGTGGAGCTGGCCGTCAAGGTCAAGGACGCGAAGATCACGAGCCTGCAGTTCGTGCCGCCGGAGTTCTACTCGGGCGCGCCCGACTGGGTCAAGATCCGCCAGGCGACGAAGAAGGCGATCAGCGACTCGGCGCGGCCGCCCCGCCAGGCCCAGGCCGCCAACGTGAGCGCCTCGCCGAGCGTGACGTCCTCGGCCGCGCCGAGCACCCGCGCGGCGACGCCGAAGCAGACACCGACCCGCAACTCCCAGCGGGCCGGCGGCGCGAAGACCCTCGACGAGCTCTGCGGTTTCTAGCCGGTCACGCCAGGGCCCGCTGTCGCGGCAGCAGGGCCATGGCGCCGAGGTAGAGCAGGGCGGCCACGACGAGCAGGCCCTGGTAGCCGATCACCAGGGCCGCGTACTCCAGGCAGCCGCCCACCATGGCGCCGAGCAGGTTGGCGCCGAACGACGTGGTGGCGTCGGCGGTCTCGGCGAAGCGCTTGGCGAAGACGACGTTCGCCGCGAAGATCGGCAGGAACGCCACCACCACGGCGGCCACGGCGCGCAGCGGCACCGGCAGGGACAGCAGCCACTCCGTGGGCACGAGCCAGGCCAGCAGCAGGCCGGCGAAGAGCACGCCGTACATGACGGGCAGCGGCGGGGTGCGGAAGCGGCGGGTCACCTCGACGGCGGCGAGCACGGCGACCAGCACGCCGGCGAACACGATCGCGTTGACCACCCACGTGGTGCCGAACAGCAGCGCGAACCCGGTGATGCTCTTGGTCTCCAGCAGCATGAACGCCACGCCCAGCAGGAACAGGTCGGCGTACGGGCGCATGCGCCGGTACGGCCCGGCGACGAGGCGGACGGCGATCAGGCTGACGGCGAGGATCAGGCCGAGCGTGATGAGGTAGATCGGCGGGACCGTCGCGTCCTTGAGGTACAGGAACGGGCGGTCGTCGTCGGCGGGCGACGGCGTTCCCGCGGCGGCGCCCGGCCACTCGGCGGCGCAGCGCTGGTCGGCGGCGGTCAGCCCGGCGGTGATGATGGCCTGGTGGCCGGCGGTGCTGACCACGTCGACGCAGGGCTTGTGGCCGAACGCGCTCTGCACGGTGGACGCGAGGCGGTCGACCAGCCAGCTCTCGCGGTAGTAGTTGTACATCGAGAACGCGCCGCCCGGCTTGAGGTGCGCCTGGGCCGCCCGCATGGCCTCCTCGGTGAACAGGTAGCTCTCCAGCCGCAACGAGCTGGCCCCGGAGACGAGGGTGAGCGAGTCGGGCAGGGCGAAGAGGATGAGGTCGTACTTGTCGGAGCTGCGTTCCAGGAAGGCGCGGCCGTCGGTGATGTGGGTGGTGACGCGCGGGTCGGCGTAGGGCCGGTCGGGGTGGACGGTGGCGCCCAGCTCGCGCAGTTTGGGGTCGATCTCCACGGCGTCGACGCGGGCCGCGCCCTTGGACAGGGCGATGGCGACGTCGGTGCCGCTGCCCGCGCCGACGATGAGCACGTCCTTCGGCGGTTGGGCGGCCCGCTCGTACGGCAGGCCGTACTGGCGTTCCAGCTGCAGGCGGGCGGCGGCGGGCATGGTCTGCTGATGCGGGATGCCGTTGACCGCGATGTCGGTGACGGGGACGCTGAGGCCCTGGAGCTCACGGAAGGTGACCTTGTAGTACGGCGACCAGAGCGCGCCGGCGGTCAGCGTCTCGGCCAGCAGCAGCCCCACCACGGCCGCGGACGGCACGGTGACCAGCCCGACGTAGAGGGCGCGCGGACGGGGCACGAGCAGTACCCCGTAGCAGGCGGCCGCGATGATCCCCCAGACGACCGGCGGCGCGCTCAGGAACGACAGCGCCGTGAAGCCGGCGATGCCGGTGAGGCTGCCGATGAGGTCGTAGCGGTAGGCCTCCAGGCGCGACAGCTCGGGGAAGCAGCGCCCGACCAGCTCGGCGGGGCCCATGAGGACGGCCGCCGCGGCGCAGAAGATCACCGGCAGGATGAGCCAGGCGGGCGGGCCGGTGGTGGACAGGCTCGTCCAGTACAGGACGCCCTCGGTGTCACGGTCGACCGTCACGGGGAAGGCCAGCACGACGATCACCAGGATCGCCAGCACGACCGGCGAGTAGTACGGCTGCCGCCGCGAGCGCCCCACGCGCAGGAAGCCGAGGCCGATGCCGAGGAAGGAGCCGAGCAGCACGAAGTTCGTGAAGTAGCTGAGGTGGACGATGTTGGACCCCGTCCACCGGATCAGCGCGAGCTCGAGGAAGAGCATGAAGGCGCTGGCGAGGACGAGCCTCGGCCGCACCGCCAGCCAATGGGCCTTCTCACCGTCGTCGACCGGCTTCTGCGCCTGGAGCGTCATGGTGCCTCACCGTAGTGAACGGACCCGGGACACGGAAGCCTGACGCCCCAGAACAAAGATCGTCCACTTCGTGGCAAATGTCGCATTATTGCAGGTCACGAGCCTACCGATAGCGCTGGACGAGCCGGGACGGATGAAGGAATGTTGGGAGGTTCCTTCCCCTCTCCCCACGTTCGGTGGTGACACATGCGGGTCCTGATCCAGCTCCGCCCCTCCCCCGACCTCGTCTCCGCGCTCTCCGATCCCTGCGGGACGGTCGCCGCGGCCGACGTCGCCGGTGGGATGCCCGGGGTCGAGCTCGACACGGCCTTCGCGCCTGTGACCGTGCCGCGGCCGGCCGGCGACCCCCTCTCGCTCCGGCCGCTCGACGTCTCCGACGACGCCTGCGTCCTGGTCCGCGGCACGATCTGCGACGACGGGCCCGACCGGCCGCCCACGCCCGGTGTCGCCGTCTACGCCGACCCGGCCATCGAGGCCGTGCCCGTGCGCGGAGACGGCCCGCCGGTCGGCGACTGGCACGACGTCGAGCGCCTGCTGAACGTCGCGGGCCTGCACGCCGAGGGACTCGACGGCGACGGCGTGGCGCTGGCCGTGCTCGACACCGGGATCGACGGCGCGCACGCGGCCAGGCGGCTCGGCCGGAGCGTCACCCTGGACGCCGGGTCCCGCTGGGGCGCCTCGGCCCGGCCGGGCGAGTCCGCGACCGGCCACGGCACGATGTCCGCGTTCGACGCGCTCATCGCCGCCGCGCACGCCACGGTCATCGACCTGCCGGTGCTCTCCCCGGGGCGCGGCGCCCTGCTGTCGGACGCCCTGTCCGCCTTGGCCCGCCTGCGTACGGCGCTCGAAGCGCAGCCCGAGCAGTCGAGGGCGCTGGTGGTGAGCAACGGGTGGACGGCGGTCGCGCCGGACCTGCCGGCCGGCCACCCGGGCGGCTACTCCGGCAACGCCGCCCATCCGTTCAACCTCATGGTGAGCGCGCTCGATCGGGCGGGCGCCGACGTGGTCTTCGCGGCGGGAGACCACGGGCGGCCGATCGCGGGCGCGTGCTCCCATCCGAAGGCGCTGTCGGTGGGGGCCGTGGACGTCAACGGCGACCGCCTCGGCTACTCCTCCCAGGGACCAGGGCGGCTGACCGCCCGCAAGCCGGACGTGTGCGCGTACGCGCATTTCGCGGGGTCGGCGGCCTTCGGGGCGGACGAGCCCGACGCCGGCACCGCAGCCGCGGCGGCCGTGGCGGCCGGCCTGGTGGCCGCGGTGCGCACCCGGTGGCCGGCGTCACGGCTGTCGCCGGCCGAGTTGCGGGCGCTGCTGCGGCGGACCGCCGAGGACCGCAGCGAGGCCGGGTTCGACTACGACTACGGCTACGGCAGCGTGGACACGGCCGGGATCATCGCCGCGCTCCAGCGGCGGGCGAGGAACGCGGCCTGAGTCAGGCGTGCTCGCGGTCGCACACGCGCCTGCCGATCCCCAGGCCGCGGCGCCGGCGGCGTAGCTCGGACGGGTCGTGCCGGACGGGGCGGGTGGCGCGGCGACCGGTGCGAGGAGTCCTGCTCGGTGCGGGTCATCAGAGGGAGCGTTCACGGCAGCGAAGGGCCGCACCGGCCACCGGTACGGCCCTGGTGGTTTCGCTGCTACAGGCACGTGACATCGGATGAGGCGGCCTGTTGGCAGGCGATCGGGGCTTTCGGT
>NZ_SMKQ01000293.1 GCF_004348995.1 Nonomuraea terrae | reverse complement strand
TCGTGGTGCTGGGCGCGCTGGCCGCGCCCGCGCTGGCGCTGAAGCTGGGGCCGATCGACGAGGGATACGGCGCGCAGGGGTCGGAGTCGCGGCGCGCGTACGAGCTGATGGCCACCGGCTTCGGGCCGGGCTCCAACGGGCCGCTGATCGTGGTCGCCGAGCTGCCCGAGAAGGTCGCCGACGCCGACGGCCCCCTGGTGGAGGACCTGACTCGCGAGGTGAAGGCCGTTGACGGCGTGGCCCACGTGAGCGACCCCAAGCTCAACGACTCCGGCCGTTCGGTGCTGCTGCAGGCCATCCCCGAGTACGCGCCCAGCGACGAGCGCACCGCCCAGGTGGTCAGGGACGTCAGGGCCATCGCCCTGCCCGGGGTGCGGGTGCACGTCGGCGGCGAGGTCGCGGGCCTGACCGACGCCGCCGACCGCCTGGCCGAGCGCACTCCGCTGGTCATCGCCGTGGTGGTGCTGCTCAGCGCCCTGCTTCTGCTGCTGGCCTTCCGCGCGCCACTGGTCGCGGTCAAGGCGGCGGTGATGAACCTCGTCTCGCTCGGGGCCGCGTTCGGGGCGCTGGCGCTGGTGTTCTCGTTCGGGCTGGGCACGGGGCTGGTGGGGATGGATCCGCCGGTCAGCTCGTCGTACCTGACGCCGCTCTTCTTCTCGGTGCCGGTCGAGAGCTACGTGCCGCTGATGTTGTTCGCGGTGCTGTTCGGGCTGTCGATGGACTACGAGGTGTTCCTGCTGACGGCGGTGCGGCAGTCGTACCTGCGGCACGGGCGCAACGCGCGGGCGGTGGCCGAGGGGCTCGGCTCGACGGGACGGGTCATCACGTCGGCGGCGTTGATCATGGTGGCGGTGTTCACGGCGTTCATCGCCTACCCCGACTCGATGGTCAAGACGTTCGGGGTGGGTCTGGCGGTGGCGATCGCGGTGGACGCCACGATCATCAGGGGGTTCCTGGTGCCCGCGACGATGGTGCTGCTGGGGCGGGCCAACTGGTGGTGCCCCCGCTGGCTGGACCGGATCCTGCCGAACCTGTCGGTCGAGGGCCACGAGGAGGAGGACGGGCCCGCGCCCGCGCCCGAGCCGCGCCGCCCCGAACCGGTCAAGGCGGGCGTCTGATCCTCAGTCGTCGTCGGTGAGGTGACAGGCCGGGACCCAGCCGACGACGCCGGTGGTGGCGTCGCGCCCGTGGTACCACAGGGTGCTGTCGAAGTGGGCGTCGCAGCGGTAGAGGCCGTGCTCCTCCGACCGGTTCGGCTCGAACCCGTGGCCGGGGTGGCCGACGCCGTTGCGGGCCGAGCCGGCGCGCGGCTCGGCCCGGATGACCACCCCGTAAGCGGCGAAGTCGTACCGGAGCCCCGCCTCGGCGGGGGCGGTGAGCGACGCGGAGGCGAGCAGGCCCGCCATGGCGGCTCGTGTGATGTGCACCGTGTCTCCTTACCGTCCGGCTCACAGTAAGGCAGCGGTCACTCAGCGTTCCAGCTCCTTGCCGCCGCGTCGCCAGCCGAGCAGGCCGCCGTCGAGCGGGCGGGCGGCGTAGCCGTGCTCGCGCAGCAGCCGCACCGCCTCCGGCGACACCACGCAGTACGGCCCTCCGCAGTAGGCCACGACCTCCGCCTGCCTCGGCAGCTCGGCCAGGCGCTCGCGCAGCTCGGCCAGTGGCACCGAGATCGCGCCCGGCACGTGGCCGGCGGCGTAGTCGGCCGCTGTTCGCACGTCCACGACGACCGTGCCGGGGTCGGCGAGCCGGTCGGCCAGCTCGTCGGCGGTCACGCCCGCCAGCGACCCCATCCGCGCGTGCACGGCGTCGCGCAGATCGGCCAGCCGGCCCTCGGCGAACGCCTGCAGCTCGCCGAGGAAGCGCGACACCCCGTCGTCGGCCAGGCGGTAGTAGACGCGGGTGCCGTCCTTCCTGCTCGACACCAGCTGGGCCGCGCGCAGTTGCTGGAGCTGGGCCGAGGTGTTCTTCAGCGGCACGCCCGCCGCCTGCGCCAGCTCCTCCACCGTGCGCTCGCGCTGGTCGAGCACGTCGAGCAGGCGCAGCCGCACCGGGCTGGCCAGGGCCTTGCCGACGCGGGCGAGCTGCTCGTAGATCCGCTCTTCGGGGAACATCAGACCATGTACTGGTCGTGCCGGCGGTAGAGCTCCGTCCACTCCTCCGGCGTGAGGTTCCGGCCGGTGGCGGCGATGTCGGCGAGCTCCTCGAAGTACGCCTCCCGGGGCGCGCCGGGCGTGAACAGGATCAGCATCGAGGCGGGCTCGCCCGACTCGTTACGGAAGGCGTGCACGCCGCCCTCGGGCACGAACAGGAAGTCGCCCGGCCGGCCGTCGGTCCACTTCACGCCGTCGTAGAGCCGGATCGTGCCCGACAGCACGTAGAACGACTCGGTCATGGTGCGGTGGAAGTGGGCGCCGGGGCCCGACGGGCTGGGGCCCATCTCCCACCGGTAGAGCCCGTACGCGCCGCCGGTGAGGCCGCCGGTGGCGAGGTAGTGGACCTGGGTGGTGCGCATGGGCAGGTCGGGTGGGTCGCCCGCGCTCCTGAAGACGCCGCTGTGCTCGCCGGTCTCGCCGAAGTAGCGCTGCTCGGGGTAGGACATGGCCACTCCTCCATTGTTCTAAGGGATTTTAGAGTAGCGCGGGCAGCACGTCCGTGGCCAGACGTTCGAGCTGCTGGGCCTCGTCGGTCATCGGGTCCAGCAGGACGAGGTCCGCGCCGGCCTCGATCACCTCGCGCAGCCCGCGTACGACCGCCTCCGGCGGGCCGGCGACGGCCGACTCGGCGGTGCCGTACAGATGGCGGAGCTGCACGCCGATCCGGTCCTCCTCGCCCACGGACACGTAGACGCGCTTGGCGACCCCGAACCCCGCCGGGTCGCGGCCGGCCCGCTCCAGCTCGGCCCGCAGCGTCCGCACCTGCTCGGCGAAGGCGGCCGTCGTCGCCGCGCCGGCGCCCACGAACCCGTCGCCGTGCCGGACCGCGCGCCGGATCGCCGCGGGCCGGTGCCCGCCGATCCACACGGGCGGATACGGCTTCTGGTACGTCTTCGGCTCCATGGTCGCCTCGACCTGGAAGCACCGCCCGTGGAAGGAGACCTGCGGCTGGCTCCAGCAGGCCTTCATCAGCTCGATGCCCTCGGTGAAGCGCGTCACGAACCCGTCGGGGGACACCCCGAAAGAGCCCAGCCGTTCCCTGCCCCCGAGCCCGAAGCCGACCTCCAGGCGGCCACGACTGAGCTGGTCGAGCGTGCTGAGGCTCTTGGCCAGCTGCAGCGGCTGGTGCAGGACGCTGACGAACACGGCGCAGCCGATGCGCAGCCGCTCGGTGCAGGCGGCCGCGTACGTCATGACCTCCATAGGGCCGAGCGTCGGGACCGGGGAGAGCGTCCCCTCGCGGGTCCACGCGCTGTGGAAGCCCAGCTCCTCCACGCGCGTCAGGTAGGCGCGGAACTCGCCGGGGTCGAAGGTGCCGTCGGCGACCTGCTGTGGCAGGGAGACGGCGAACCGGGTGATGGCATCTGTCATGTCCGACCGGATAGCCGCCGTCCCCCGCCGTCAAACCTCCGCGTGACTACGCGTGCCGCTCGGTGAAGTCGAGGATCTGCCGCCAGGCGTCCTGGCACACCTCGGCCCACTCGCCGTAGGAGCGGTCGAAGAACGAGTGCGGCGCGCCCTTGTAGACGTGCTTCTCGTACGGCGTGCCGGCCCGGTCGAGCGCCGCCTCGTACGCCGCGAACTGCTCGGGCTTGGTGGCGGTGTCGGCCCCGCCCATGAGCATGAGGATCGGCGCGCCCGGCACGGACGCCGGCTCGTCCACGAAGCGCAGCGTCGGGTAGAAGCCGATGCCGCCCGCCAGGCCGTTGCCCTCGGCGGCCTGCCGCAACGACTGGGCGCCGCCCAGGCAGAAGCCCACCGTGAACACCGGCCCGGCACCGGCCAGCGCCTCGGTGGCCGCCTTCGCGTCGGCCCGCACGTGGTCGCTGGTGAGCTGCTGGACGTGGGGCATGAACGCGAAGTCGTCACTGCGGTCGCCCATTCCGGCGGTGCGGCCGAAGTAGTCGATCGCGATCGTCCGGAACCCGGCCTCGGCGAACCGTACGGCGAGATCGCGGTAGTACGGGTGCAGGCCGCGGACGTCGGGCAGGATCACCATGGCCCGGCCGTTCGGCTGCTCGGGCTCGGCCCGGTAGGCCAGGAAACGGTTGCCGTCGGCGGCGGTCAGCTCTATCTGCTCCTGAGAGGCCACCTTGCCCTGCACGGGCGGGGCGGGAGGCCTGCTGTCAGTGGAATGGCACATGGTCCCAGCATGCCCACAGCGGTTCGGGCGGTCGCACGCGACCCCGGGGTTGCCCGGCGGAGTAATCCGATATGCATGGTGGAAAGGTATGTTCATGACCCTTCACCCCAACCTCGATCCCGAACTGCGCGCCGCGGTCGAGCAGATGGCGACGCTGCCGGCAGGCACGTTCCTGTCGTACGAGCTCCTGGCCCAGCAGCGGGAGCAGATGAACGCGATGGTGGCGGCGATGCCCCGCCCGGACACGCAGGTGGTGATCGAGGACCGCGTCGTGCCGGGGCCCGAGGGCGCGCCCGACGTCCGGCTGCGCACCTACCGGCCGCCGGAGGACGGCCCCGCCCGCCCGGGGCTCTACTGGATCCACGGCGGCGGCATGATCATCGGGACGCCGGAGCTCGACGACGCGATGCTCGTCGACCACGTGGAGAGGCTCGGCGTCGTGGCCGTGTCGGTCGAGTACCGGCTCGCGCCCGAGCATCCGCACCCCGCGCCCGTCGAAGACTGCTACGCGGGCCTGGCCTGGGTCGCCAAGAACGCCGCGGAGCTGGGCCTCGACCCCGCGCGGCTGGCCGTGGGCGGAGGCAGCGCGGGCGGCGGGCTGGCCGCCGCGACCGTGCTGCTGGCCCGCGACAGGGGTGGCCCCGAGGTGGCCTTCCAGCTGCTGATCTGCCCGATGCTGGACGACCGCGACGACACGCCGTCCAGCCACCAGTTCACCGAGGCCGTGGTGTGGGACCGGGAGGCCAACCGGTTCGGCTGGCGGGCACTGCTCGGCGACCGGGTCGGCACCGACGACGTCCCGCCGTACGCGGCGCCGGCGCGGGCCACGGACCTGGCGGGGCTGCCTCCGGCGTTCGTGGACGTGGGTGAGCTGGAGGTGTTCAGGGACGAGTGCGCCGACTACGCGCTGCGGCTGGCGCGGGCCGGGGTCTCGACCGAGTTCCACCTGTATCCGGGGGCGTTCCACGGGTTCGACATGATGGTGCCCGACGCGGCGCTCAGCGTCCGGGCGCGGGAGACGCGGCTGGCCGCGCTGCGGCGGGCGCTCCAGATCCCGCAGCCGTGATCGTCAGGCGCGGTGGCGGCCTCTCCTGGCGCCGCCCGCGCCGACCAGGAGGGAGTCGTCCTCGGGCGCCCTACGGTGCCGGCGACCGCGCGGGGTGAGGTCGGCGAGGGTGAGGGGCTCCTCGCCCGTGTGGCGACGGCGGCGGCCCCGGTAGGAGGGGTTCTCGCCCCTCCTCGGCGGGCTGAACGCGTCGAACTCGCTCGTCGCCCCCGGGATCACGATCCGCTCGAACGGCCCGGTGTCCACCACCAACTCCAGCGGCCCCGTGTCGACGACGACCTCCAGCGGGCCGGTCTCGTCGCCGAACGCGTAGCGGCCGCGGTCGAAGTCCGGCTCGTACGGGTCGGTGTCGAAGGCGGGGGTGAAGGGCGGGACGTCGGCGGCGCGGCCCGGCGCGGCCGGGTCGAGGGCGTGGCGGCGGCCGGCGCCGTCCATGGAGAGATCGAAGGGGCGGGTCTCCAGCGGCATCCGGGCGTGCCGGGCGCGCGGGCGCCGTGCGCCGTCCTGCGTGGTGGAGACCTTCAGGACGGCGGCGGGCTCCAGGATCGCCGTCGGCTCCAGCGCGGCGGCCGGTTCCAGGGCGGCCGGTTCCAGGGCGGCAGGCTCCAGGGCGGCAGGCTCCAGGGTGGGCTCCTGGGCCGTGGGCTCGGGGAACAGCGCCCTGCGCAGGCGTCCCTCGCTCGGCTTGCGGTGGCGGCGGTGGGCGGCGCGAGTCCGGTTCGTCCGGGGTCCGGCCACCACGGCGGCGGCGACGCGGAGGCGGCGGGTCCTGGCCACCGCGAGCAGCGCGAGCGCGGCCACCAGGGCCGAGCTGACCAGGGTGGTGGGAGAGTCGATGACCGGCAGCGGGCCGGTCGTGGCGGCGTCCGTATGCGTGGGGAGCGGTTCGGCGGTCGCCGCCGTGGTGTCCGCCGTGGTGGGTTTGGCGTGCTTGGCCTTCTTCGTGGCGTCCGGTGCGCCTTCGGAGGCCGACGTCCGAGGCGGGGCGGCGTTCCGCTCCGAGGCGGACGTGTGCGCCGAGGACGAGCGGGGCGCCGGGGCGGCCTCCTGCTTCGGGCCCTGGTCCTTGGCCGGGGCCTGCGTACGGACCTCGTCCCCGGTGTGGGTCCTGCCCTGGGCGCCGTCGCCGGGGAGCCGGCCGTCGACCTGGCCCTGTGACCGGTCGCCGTGTCCTGCGGGGCCTCCGGAGTGGATGCGGCCCCCCGGGATCAGCGAGCTCAGCGACTCTCCGGGGAGCTCGCCTTCGACGCGCCCGGCCTTCTCCTGCGCCTTCCGCTCCAGCCGGGCCTTGACCTTCTCGGGGTAGCCGTAGCCGACCACCTTGCTCGTGTCACGTTCCTTGCGCTTGGCGACACCGCCGTCGACGTTGCCCTCGATGGTGTGGATGCGGCCGCCCTCGACCTTCGTCACGACACCGACGTGGTCGATGCGATCGATGCTGTTCGAGCCGCTCCAGTCGTAGAAGACGATCGCGCCGACCTCGGGCTTCTTCCCCCACGCGCCCTGCTTCTTGAACCACTTCGCGTGCTCCACGGTCCAGGCGAACTGCCCGATCCACTCCTCGTAGCCGAGCTTGTGCGCGGCCCAGGAGATGTACATGTCACACCAAGGGGCGTTGGTGAAGTCGTCGTCGAACTCGACGTGCTTGCCGTACCAGTGGCCGAACTTGGTGTACGCGTCGCCCTTCTCGCGGTAGCCGAGCTGGCCCTCGAGGAGTTCGATGAACTTCTGGATCTCTGGCGTCATGGACCTCGGGAAGAACCTTCCGGGCAGACCGGTTTATCCACGCAGCCCTGGGTAACAGTGGGTACACCGGGACAAGTGTGGCCAAACCGGATGGTTGGCATCTTCTGCGGTCAGTGAGGCTACCCGCCCGTAACACTGACCAGGCACGCGTCAAGGGAGGGTCAAGACCCTTGAGCGGATGGAAACTGCAGGTCAAAACGGTGCCAGAAATGTCCATGCGCGGGTGGTTTAATCGGTAAAGATCTACCTCTGGGTGATAGTTCGCTATCCGCCGTCCCACGGCTCGTTCTCGACATGCGGATCAGGCGCGGGTTCCGGTCCGTCCTGTTCGGCGGACGGCGACGCCGGCAGCAGCCGTTCGAGAGACGGCTGCGGCGAGAAGCCGTCGGTGGGCCGGCGGAACGTCTGTGGCGGGGAGTCGTCCGGCGGGTCCGACGTGGGGGAGGCCGGGCGCGACGAGCCGGACGGGACGGTGGCCGACCCGGTGACGTACGGGCTCGGCGTGGGCGTGGGTGTCGGATCCGAGGTGGAGGCGGTCGAGCGGCTCGGCGTCGGGGCCGCGGGACAGGCGGGCCCGTGCACCGCCACCTCGCTCACCTGCGGCCCGTTGCCCGCCGCCGGCTCCGTCATGACGACCAGCCCCAGGTACGCCCGCTCGCCGCAGGCGACGTCCCCCGGATCGTGCGCCACCTCGCTGGTGTAGGCGGTGCTCCCGCGCAGCGTGCGGGTCTCCTCGCGCAGGGTCCTGGCCACACCCGCGTCGCCGTCTCTGCGGGTGTACGAGATCCGCAACCGCACCGGTCCCGTGCCGGTGGCCGAGACGGTGACCGCCCCGGCCGTCCCGCTCCACCGCACGATGCCGGCCGTCCGTACGACGGGGCTCGGCACCGAGGCCGACCCCTGAGCCCGCGTGGGGGACGGAGGCGGGGGAGCGGTGCGCGAGCTCGGCGCGGCGCTCGGTGTACGCCTGGGGGCGGTGGCCGA
>NZ_SMKQ01000292.1 GCF_004348995.1 Nonomuraea terrae | reverse complement strand
CCCCCACACATCCTGGACCGGCCCCCACGCCCCTCGAACGCGTCCAACCGCATCGAGAAGCGGTCTCCGCACACCCGGCGGCAGTGTCGGCGCGCCCCGAAAGGCTCGAAACGCAACGTGGAACGGTCTCTGCGCGCCCGGGAGCGCTTTCTGCGCATCCGGAAACGGTCACCGCATGTGCTGCCGAAAGGGTCCCGGCTAACTCAGGAACAGTCCCTGTGCGTCCGGGAACGGCTTCTGCGCGTCCCGGAACGGTCTCCACGCCTGCTGGAGGGGTCTCACCTCATCCGGGAGCAGTCCTTGCGCGTCCGGGGGCGGTCTCTGCGCGTCCGGAGACGGTCTCCGCGTATCCCGGACCGGCTCCGACGCACCCCGGAAGGGTCACCGCGCCTGTTGTGGAGGCTTTCGCGCACTCTGCGGCGGTCCCCGTGGATCCCACGGTGGTTTCCGCGGATTCCACGATCGCTTTTCGACGGCCTGCGGAGGTTTCTACGGCTGCCACAGAGCGGCTCAGGACGGTTCCCACGCATCCCACCGCAGTGTCAGTGCACTCCATAAGGGTTCAGGCAAACCCCGGAGCAGTCCTTCCGCGCCCAGATGCGACCTGCGTGCCCGGCCACTCCGCGGTGGCCTCAGCAGCGCCTTCACGCGCTGCCTCTTCGACCACGGCGGCTTCTTCCATGTCGTATGCGCCTGCGGCGATCCCTGCACCGGGCGCGCCGGGGACGCCTGTATCCAGAACGCCTACAGCAGGCCCCCCTGGGTCAACGGCTCCTGCGCGCGTTTCCCCCGAGCTGGTCGAGGCCGTCCGGGTACGCCTCGCACGGACCGGCGTCGAGCCCAGCGCAGCCCAGGTCGCCGTCGCCCTCAGGGCCGAGAAAGCCGTCTACGGCGACGCGGAGATCCTGGCCGTGGCCCGCGCCCTCTGCGCCGACCTCATCGGCGCGGGGCCCCTCGAACCCCTGCTTGCCCAACCCGACGTGACCGACGTCCTCGTCAACGGCCCCCGGGAGGTGTGGGTGGACGACGGCGCCGGCTTGCGCCGCACGCCGGTCACCTTCGCCGACGACGGAGCGGTACGCAGATTGGCCCAACGCCTGGCCACCGCAGCGGGGCGACGCCTCGATGACGCCTCACCCTACGTCGACGCCCGCCTGCCAGGAGGAGTCCGGCTCCATGCGGTGTTGCCGCCAGTCGCCTCCGGCGGCACCTGCGTCTCCCTCCGACTGCCACCGAGACGTACGTTCACCCTGACCGACCTGGTCTCGGCGGGCACCATCGCCCCGTCGGCGATCCCCGTACTCACCGCCATGGTCACCGCCAGGCTCGCTTTCCTCGTGACGGGCGGTACCGGCACCGGCAAGACGACCCTCCTGTCCGCCCTGCTCTCCCTCGCGGATCCGGGCGACCGTCTCCTGTTGGTGGAGGACTCCGCCGAGCTCCGCCCGCTCCACCCACATGTCGTACGCCTGGAGACCCGTCCGGCCAACCTGGAGGGCGCAGGAGGAGTGGGCTTGCGCGACCTCGTACGGCAGGCGCTCAGAATGCGCCCCGACCGCCTGGTAGTCGGAGAAGTACGCGGGGCGGAGGTCGTCGACCTCCTGGCCGCCCTGAACACCGGCCACGAAGGCGGCTGCGGCACCTTGCACGCCAACACCGCGGCCGACGTACCACCGCGCCTGGAGGCACTGGGCTGCGCCGCCGGACTGAGCAGAGAGGCCGTCCACAGCCAGCTCGCCGCCGCACTCGACGCCGTCATCCACCTCACCCGTGGCCGTCCTGACGGGCGAAGACGCATCGCCGAGATCTGTCTGCTCCACCGGACGCCATCCGGCTTCGTCGAGGCAGTCCCCGCCCTCACCTTCGACGCCGAAGGGCGCACCCGCCCCGGCCCCGGCTACGAAGCCCTAACCCACAGAGCCCTCCTGACGCCGCCCCACTCACCGCCGCTCCGATCAGGCCCACCCACGAACCACCGTTGATCACCATGAGGACACGGCCGCGGAGCAACGTCGGTCACCGTCCGGACAGTCACTCGGACGAGGACACCCCAGGTTCAGGCGGGCACATCGGATGAGGACACCCAGGTTCAGGCGGGTCCGCGGGAAGGAGCCCACCACGGTGAAGGACGTGCCGTAGGACAGCACGCACGACCCGTTCGGCCGACGGCCACACCGTGACGGACCGAGCGCTTGCCGCGCCGCCCGACGCGCGCACCGAACCCGGGCCCAGCTCAAGGCAGCCGTGTTCGACGCCAACATTGATCAGCGTCCGGACACCGCTGTGGAAGGAACCTTGAGGAGCTTGCGGACATCGCCGTGGAAGGGACCCTGGTCAGGGTGCGGACACCGCTGTGGACGGAACTCTGATGGGCATGCGGACACCGCTGTGGAACGAACTCTGACGGGCATGCGGACATCGCCGTGGAAGGAACGCTGGTCAGGGTGCGAACACCGCCGTGGACGGAGTTCTGATCAGGGGTTTGGACACCGCCATAGAAGAACCCTGATCAGCGTTCGGACAGCGGCATCGACAGAACGCTGATCAGCCCCCAGACAACGCCATCGAAGGAACACGATCGATCATGACCAGCGCGCTGGTGTCTGCGTTGTCCACAGGCCTCGCCGTTTGGCTGTGGACAGGCCCCGACGTGGCCACGACCCGCTTGAGTCGCCTCCTACGGCCGCTCACAGCACGCCCTGACCCTTACTGGCGCTCACTGAGCGGCCTGCTCACCCGCTCCAGCCCCGGGCACCGCGCGGACACCTGGCGACGCGCGTCGATCGAGCTCTGCCAATCCCTCTCGGCGGAACTCTCCGCAGGCCGTACACCGGGCGAGGCCCTCACCAGAGCCGTCGCCGCAGTGGACTTTCCCGATCCCGATGCCATGCGCCAGGTCATCGCCGCAGCCAGAGACGGCGGCGACGTTCCGGCAGCGCTTCTCTCGTCGGCGCCACCCGAAGGTGGGGAGGGCCTTCACCGGCTGGCGACGTGCTGGGAGGTCGGCACCACTGTGGGCGCCGGCATGGCCGCCCTGGTCGACCGCGTGGCGCAGACTCAACGCGCCGCCCAGGCCCACCGCCAAGACGTCGCAGCCCAACTGGCAGGCCCTCGCACCACAGCCCGCATGCTGGCCTTCCTCCCTGCCCTCGGCCTCCTCATGGCCGCAGCCCTGAACATGCGCCCCCTTGACTTCCTGCTCGGCAGCCTCCCAGGGCTGATGTGCCTGTTCGCAGGGGTGGCCCTCGACGCCTGCGGCCTCTGGTGGACCAACCGCATGGCCACGAGGGCCCAGACATGACCCGACTGTCCGCCTCTTGTGAGGGCCGGTCATCCGGGAACTTGGCCGGCCACCGACCACGCGACTCAGGCCATCCAGACGGCCGGGTGTCGGGGCCGATCGCCCGACGGCTTGGTCCCTGGGTCTCTCGATGAGGGGATATGTGGTCCTGCAGCGGGTTGGCCAGAGGGCCTGGTCCCGAGGACGTCCGCCGGGAAGTCCGTCTGGCCGCCGGCTGACCCCTTGGATGACTGCCTTGCTCCGGGGGCGGCGTCGTGGAGGGTTGTCAGGTCGATGGGCTGACGACGTGCCAGGTCATTCGTTTCCGGCGAAACCGTCGATCCCTGGTGCCTGACGCGCTCATTCATGGTGATGGCCGGCGGGGGCTATAACCCGGAGGACACGTCTGCTGCCCGAAGCTGAACACCTGGATGGCCGTCAGATGCTCGCCAGGCCGACCATCCGGCTAGCGATCAGATCCCTGCCGGAGGCCGGGCGCAATCGCGTCATCCGGTCATGACCCGCCATCAGGCCGCAACCGGTCATCACCGCGCTCACAACACGCCTCAAAGATTCGGATCCGTCCATGCTTCAGACCCTCCTGTCCGCCTTGTGTGCCGGCGCGGCTGCCTGGCTCTGGCTCTCACCAAGAACACCCGCAGAGCGCCTGGCCCGGCTCCGTTCAGCGACTCCTGCGCATGCCCGGCATCGAGCCGGCCTGCAAGAACCGCAGTGCGCCATCCCTCCAGCCGCAAAGGACGAGCCGCAGCCGGCGTGGCTGCACTCCGCTGACACACACCCGAACCGCCTCACCCGCAGAACAGTGCTCTCAGCAGGAGCCGCCGGTCTCCTATCGGCACTCCTCGTCGGTGGTTACGCGGGAGCCATAGCCGGCCTGCTCATCACCCCGGCGGTCGCGGTGTTCCTTCACCGCAGGGAATCCGACCACGTCCGGCAAGAGCGTCAGCGCATAGTCGCGGACCTTCCGTTCGCCGCCGATCTGATGACCGCCTGCCTCCTGGCCGGACGACCGGTGAGCGCCGCCACCGAGATCGCCGCGAACGCGGTCGGCGGCCCACTCGGCCGCCGCCTCACATGGGTCAGCAGCCAGCTACGTCTGGGCGCCGACCCTGAACCGACCTGGGCCGTCCTCGCCAAGGACCCGGCCACAGGCCAACTCGCCCGAGCCATGAGCCGAGCGGCTCAGAGCGGCGCCCCTGTGGCCGACGTACTGACACGCCTGGCGGACGACGCCCGCGAGGCCGCCAGGGCGTCGGCCGTCGCCGCGGCGCGAAGCGTCGGCGTGAAGGCCGTCGCCCCGTTGGGCCTGTGCTTCCTCCCGGCCTTCGTCCTGCTCGGCATCATCCCGGTCATAGCCGGTCTGGCTTCCACCATCGTCCTCCCGTAGAACGCTCCGGCCGTCATCTCCGGCAAGCCGGGATCGCGGGTCAACGGTCATCGTGCGATGAGGTCGCACCGCGGGCCGCCTTCAGTCGGGACCGAGACCGACCGCCGCCCTTTGAGAACAACCGCTGGCCGACCAGTGCCCCTGGACAGCGCCGGCCAGTCACCGTCCCCGAGAAGCGTCGCCGGCGCACCGTCGCGGACGACGGACCTGACGCGCCACGGGCCACCAAGGCCCAGCGCTCCATCCACAGGTCTGGACACATGTCACCGGAGACGGGTCCGGCCACACCGACGGAATCCAGGTCTCATCCACAGCACACAACCCCGTCCAATCGAGTTATCCACAGAACGCCACTCGGGCCCTTGCTCGCCACCCCGCTTCGGCGACCCTTGGACTCCCGCCGGGGCGAGACCCCGGCCCCGACCCACCTGGAGGCACGATGCACAGTCCCGCCACGACGCCCGACGACATCAAAGCCGCCCCAGCCGACGAAACTCACCCGACCACGTCGAACGACACCATGACACTCGTTCCAAGCACGCCCGAGACCTCCGAGCCCACTGCCACAGACCAGCCTGACCACTCCAGCACCAGCCCAAGCGAGCGATCACTCCCCAACCGCCGAGACCGGCCCGCGACCACCACAAGGCCGCGCTTCAACAAGTGGCTCCACCACGCGAGCGTCAACCGCGAGCGCGGCATGTCCACAGCCGAATACGCCGTGGGCACCATCGCGGCCTGCGCCTTCGCCGCGATCCTGTTCAAGGTGGTGAGCAGTACGGAGGTCCAGGAGATGCTGACGTCGCTCATCGAGCGCGCACTCAACACCGCGCAGAAGTGACCCCCGGCCCGTCGCGGCCTTGCACGAGCGGTAGGAGGCCGGCATCGCGGGGTTCGGTGACGGCCGAGACCGCTGCGATGCTGCCCGCCCTCATGGTCGTCCTGGCCGCAGCCCTGTGGGCCATCCAAGCAGTCGGTGCGCAGCTCGAATGCGTCGACGCGGCCCGCGCGGCGGCGCGGGCCGCAGCCAGAGGCGAGCCACTCGACCAAGTCCGCGATTTCGCCCGCGCATCCACCACCCCACAAGCCGAAGTAGCCGTATCCCGCGACTCGGAGCTCACCAAAGTCCAGATCACCGTAGAAGTACGACCAGCCTGGGGGCACTCACTCCCCGCCGTCCGCGTATCAGCCACGGCCACCGCCGACACCGAACCCGACGTCCCTCAGTGAGGGCTCAACCCACCAAGCCCTGGCCTGTCAGGGGCCGAACTCCTGACAGGCCGGGCACCCGACCACTCAACAAGGAGACACCGATTGGAGGGCGAGGTCCCGTGAGAGAGCACGGCTCGGCATCGGGGTGTGCCTCCGTGACAGGGCGTGGCTTGGGCGGAGAGCCAGGCTCTTCGAGGGAGCGCGGCGTTGCCGGTGGGCGTGGTTCTGCCCGGGAGCGTGGATCGGCCACGCTCTGGGGCGTGGCGCTCATGGGGCTCCTGATGGCGATCGCCATGGTTTTCGCCACCGTGGGTTCCGTACGCGTGGCACGCCATCGCGTCACCAGCGCCGCTGACCTGAGTGCCCTCGCCGCGGCACGGCTGGCCGTGATCGATCCAGAGGGCGCCTGCGACAGAGCCTCCACACTCGCCGAGCAGAACGGCGTCGAGCTGACCCGGTGCACGCTCACCGGCGACGTCGTCGATGTCTGGACCGCGTTGTCGATCTCGGTTCCGTTGTCAGGACGCCGCACCGTGACGGGTAGATCGCGCGCTGCCCCGGCAGATCCGAGTTCCATCGCGGAGGTCCGATGACTTCAGCAGCGGGGCTCGACCCGCCGCTGCGCCGGTGGCCGAGACAGCGATCAAGGAGGTGAGGTGCGTCGTGGAAGGGGCCGCCACGTCGGTGCGGAGTCACGGCCGCGAGTGTAGATCGGCGACGCCAAGAGGGCATGGGCTATTCGGGCGTGAGAAGGGTGTTGAGGAGGCGGATGGCGCCTCGTTTGTCGAGGGGTTCGTTGCCGTTGCCGCATTTCGGCGACTGGATGCAGGAGGGGCAGCCGCGTTCGCACTCGCAGGACGTGATCGCCTCGCGCGTGGCCGTCAGCCAGTCGGTCGCGCGGGCGTAGCCGCGTTCGGCGAAGCCGGCGCCGCCCTCGTGGCCGTCGTACACGAAGACTGTGAGCAGGCCCGTGTCGGCGTGCAGTTCCGTGGAGACGCCGCCGATGTCCCAGCGGTCGCAGGTGGCGAAGAGGGGGAGCAGACCGATGGAGGCGTGTTCGGCGGCGTGGGCTGCACCGCCGAGGTCGATGCCCGCCTCCGCGAGCGGGGCCACGGCCGAGGCGGGCAGTGTCCACCAGACGGCACGGGTGCGGAGGGTGCGGGGCGGCAGCTCCAGGGGTTCGTCGCCGAGCACCTCACCTGATTGGAGGCGCCTCTTGAGGTACGAGACAACCTGCCGCGTCACCTCGACCTCGCCGAAGTGCAGAGTGCCGGGGCCAAGGGGGTGAGAGCGCTCGGTGGAGAGGATGGAGATGTCGGTGATGTCACGAGCGAACGTCGTGTAGTCCGGGTTCCCACTGGAGACGAGGGCCACGCCGGCGTCCAGGTCGAGCAGCTCCACCAGGAAGGTCTCGCCCTGGTGGAGGTAGACCGCGCCGGTGTGGACCGTGGAGTGGGCGGAGGGCTCGTCCACGCTGCCCAGGAGCCGACCGGTGGACGACTCCACGACCTGGATCGGGGCGCCTCCGCCGCCGCGGATGTCGGCGAGGTCGGTGGCGCGCTCGCGCCTGGTCCAGAACCATCCCGCCTGGCGCCTCCTGAGCAGGTTCTCTTTGACGAGGTCGTCCAGGACGTCCGCGGTGGTGGAGCCGAAGACGGACAAGTCGTCCTCGGTCAGCGGGATCTCGGCAGCGGCGGCGCAGAGGTGGGGGCCCAGCACGTACGGGTTGTCCGGATCGAGGACGATCGCCTCGACAGGCTGCCCGAACAGGGCCTGGGGGTGGTGGACGAGGTAGGTGTCCAGCGGGTCGTCGCGTGCGATCAGTACGGCCAGCGCGTCCCGGCCGTCGCGGCCCGCTCGCCCGGCCTGCTGCCAGAAGGAGGCCCGCGTGCCGGGCCAGCCGGCGATGAGCACGGCGTCGAGGCCGGAGACGTCCACGCCGAGCTCGAGGGCGTTCGTGGTGGCCAGGCCCATGATGGTGCCCGCGCGGAGGGCCTTCTCGAGGAGCCGGCGGTCCTCGGCGAGGTAGCCGGCGCGGTAGGCGGCGATCTTGTCGGGGAGCTCGGCCAGGTCCGCCCGTTCGCCGTCCGCGAGGTTCCAGCCGAAGGGGCTTGCTGCGGAAGTGCCCTGTATCGCGGCGGACGAGCCCGGCCCCGCCGAGCCCTCGCCTCCGACGGGCTCGGACAGGGGAGCCGAGGCGGGGAGATCGGGCGAGCCGTCGGTGCTGGACGGCTCGGCAGCGCCGGTGGGGGTACGGGGGGAATCGGATGGATC
>NZ_SMKQ01000291.1 GCF_004348995.1 Nonomuraea terrae | reverse complement strand
TCGCCGGCTGCACACCGCCTGCGGCGACATCCCACCCGCAGAGTACGAAGCGATCCACTACCGTCACCAACAAGCCGCAGCGACCGCGGCAGAAACCAAGTAGCCGAGTCTCCACGAAACCCGGCGCAGTTCATGACGAGGCCCTCGACTCCAGCGACGTGCATCGTCTCGTACCAGGCTCGCGCCTTGGCCTCGTCCAGCGTGTGCATGCCGAGGGCGAGGACGCCGGCGGCCGGGAGGGGCGCGAACAACTGCTCCAGGAGCGCGCGGCGCCCACGTAGAGGCAGGCCGGTCACGTCGTGGCCGCGAAGCCGGAGCAGGTCGAACACCGCGAAGTGACACGGCTCGGTCTTGGCCAAGGTGGCGGCGCGGCGGCGCCCAGCGACGTTGCGGCGGTGCAGGGAGGAGAAGTCGAGGCGGCCGGTCGGCGCCCACCGTACGATCTCGCCGTCGAGAACGGTCCGCGCTGGGACGTGCTCGTAGACAGCCCAGACGACCTCGGGGAAAGTCTCGTTGAAACGGGCGCCGCGCCGGGACTGCAGGTTCACGCCGCGGTCGCTGTCGATGATGGCCAGGGCGCGGAATCCATCGAGCTTGGGTTCGTACGCCCACTGGCCAGGCCGTCCCAGCGGGAACTCGTTAACGGTCTTGGCGAGCATGGGCTCGATGGGGCCGCGCAGACGCGCGTGTTCGCGCTGGTGGAAAGGGGTGGGCACGTCCGGTTTCTATCGGCCGCCCAATCAGGACAAAATCCCTATTTGGTAGAATATGTCCCAAGGAATGGTCTAGTGGCCCACGGTGGGCTCATCGGTGATCTTCGGTGAGAACCACCATGGCGATCTTCGTCGAGAACCATGAGAACCTTCTCTCCGCTGAACATCTCCTACCTGCTCAGCAAGGAGCCGATCACCCTGGGACCTGGGCAAACCCCCGCAGCCTCCCTCACGAAGACCCCGGCAACCAGAGCCCGGACTACACGGACCGCAACCTCACAAGCCAGTTTCTTGCTGAACCACAACACGACCTCGCAAACCTGCGCTGACCTGCGCAAAGCCCGCAGTCACCTGCGGAGACCCCGAAGTCCTGCGTGCGAATAGAACCCTTTCCCGAAACTCGGGTGTGCACTTGGGAACATGGCGTCGGTGAACCGTACTAGCGTTGGACCACGACAAAACCCCAGCCGGACAGGGCTGGGGTTGAGTCGTGCACGAAGCCGAACCCCAGGAAGTGCCGGAGCGCCGCTTTAGTCCGTGCCAAATGCCAGTACACACACTAAGCGGCGGCGGTGCGCGCAAGCAACACGAACCGCGTACCTGACCTGCGCTTCCTGGGGATCGAGCCGGTCCTGTTACCTGTGCTAACCCAGGAGGTCAGGTGTTCAAGCGAACGCCGCCCAGTCCACCCCAGGACAAGCCCCCCGCCAGCGACAACGGCAGCGGCGGTGCCCAGAAGCCGCCCGGCCTGGCGATGTCCAACAAGGTCGCCATCGCCCTCATCATTATGGGGGGCTGCATCGCGCTCGTCGCGCTGAAGTACGACCCGCTCCCGCTGGTCGAGGCTATCGTGCGGCCCTTGCTGAAGTAGGTCCCCGCTGATGGCGGCCGGCCCCTCGATGCCGGCCGCCATCAGCGGGCCTGCACGATCAAAACGTCTCCCAGCGGTGCCAACGAGTGCTGCAATGGGGACGTGCTGTTACGACGCCGACCCCCCGCGGAAGTCGCCGCGCCCCCTGAGCCTATGTCTCCCCCGCAGCTTCGCACCCCTCGCTCGGCCGCCTTGTGGATCGTGCCGATCGCGCTGCTCGTCGTCGGCGTGATCGGCGGGGTCGCCTGGTGGCTGCTGTTCAAGGACAACCCAGGGCTGACCGACGCGCGCGGACGCCAAGGCGCTCTTCAGACCGCCCTCGCGGCCGGAGCCGGAGTAGGGGCAGCGGTCACGCTGATGCTGGCGTTCCGCCGCCAACGCCACCAAGAGCACACGGCGCACGTCACCGCCCACCTCACCGAACGCAACACCGAGTTGGCCAAGCGCAACGCTGACTTGGCCGACCGCAACGCTGCTCTGTCCGAGCAGGTAGCCGAGCACAACAAGCACGACGCCACCGAACGCCGCGTCACCGACCTCTACACCAAGGCCGCCGAACAACTCGGCCACGACAAGGCCGCCGTCCGCCTGGCCGGCCTGTACGCCCTGGAACGCCTCGCCCAGGACAACCCCGATCACCGGCAGACGATCGTCAACGTCATCTGCGCCTACCTCCGCATGCCCTACACGCCACCGACTCCGGTAGACCCGGAGGAGGAACGTAAAACCGCTCTGCGTGAAGCACGACGCCGCTACCACGCCGCCCGCACCTACAAGGGGATCGCCGGAACGGCTGCTGGACCATCTCCCATGAGCGCAGAGGCTGATCCAGAAGGTGAACGCCAGGTCCGACTGACGGCTCAAGGCATCTTGGCCGATCATCTGCGCGACAGGCGCCCCGCCGAGGAGCGCGACGCCGCCCCCGAAGATTCACGCTTTTGGCCAGGCATGGGCATCGACCTGACTGGTGCCACCCTAATGGAGATTGACTTTGAGTATTGTCACCCCGTCGCCGCCACCTTCGACGGAGCGACCTTCCTCGGGAACGCTTGGTTCCGCTGGGCGACCTTTGCCGGGGAAGCCTCCTTCGCCAGGGCGACCTTCTCCAGGAGCGCATGGTTCGAAACGGCGACCTTCTCCAAGTCCGCATGGTTCCGCAGGGTGACCTTTTCTGGGGAAGCCTCGTTTCGCGAGGTTACCTTCTCCGAGCAAGCCTCGTTCAACGGGGCCACCTTCTCCGAAGGCGCCTCGTTCGCCAAGGCGACCTTCTCCTGGCACACCGCGTTCGCCCAGGCGACCTTGTCCAAGGCGAACTTCGCCGAGGCGGTGGTGCGTGCGTCAGACGCTGACTACATATGGCCGACTGGGTGGCACCTGGAGACGTTGCCGGACGGTACTGGGCGCCTCGTCCGCGACGATGACGGCACTGCTCCTGGCGAGCCGCCGCCTTCAGCATGACCGTCTGCATCCCCGGGTATGCTGACGCCGGACCTGATGAGGCCAGCAGAAAGGCCGTCACCGCGCGAGGTGACGGCCTTTCTGTACGCCCGCGAGGGCACCGTGTCTAAAAACGATCCGATCCTGGAATGCGAGCGCTGCCCGCCCATCGCGGACGAGCAACGTCAGCGGCCGGACGGGAGCACCTTCCCCTACCGCGCCCTCCGCGCGTTCGGCCCGCCGACGAAACTGCGGGTGTTCTCTGTGGCGTAGGCCCACGGCAAGCCAGCTGCCTCGTCTTCGGCGGACACGCGCGAGAACGAATCGCTGTGATTGTCGATCACGACGTCTCCCGGCTGCCACTCCTCCGCCGTCGGTACGACCGCCGCGGCGGTCGCCTCCAACTCATTCACGACATCACCTCTGTGTTCCGGGCTGCTCTGCCGGGACGTCGCCCGCGCAGTCGTTGGTGAAGTCGGTCATGCCGCGCGCAAAACCCTCGCACAAGGCCCGATCGGCGGTGGCCAGCACCGGATACCCCTCCAACAGGACCTCGGTGTAGCCCTCCGGCGCGGGGAGCACTTCCCCGTGGCGCTAGATGTCCGGTAAATGTCCGGCCGCCGCCCTGTACACGACCCCAGTGAAGTCCGACACTTAACTCGCGGCGCCATCCGCGCGTCGCAGAGTGTCCGGACTTACAAAGGGAGGACCATGAAATCGAAGATAAGGCGCAGACTCTCGGCGCTCGCCGCGTTGCTCGCGCTGGTTTCAATGCTGTTCACGGTGACACCGGCTCAAGCGGCCGAGCCGACTGCCAATACAGTCGCCAATGCGACTGCAACGACAGATAAGGAGCACTCGGGCACGGCCGACATCGGACCAACAGCCTGGTTTCCTAACCTTACCCCACTCTATCCAGAGCATGGTGAGAACGTGGGGATTAAGATGACCACCGAAAGCCGGAACGCCATGCTCCATTCTTGCGCGCGAGGGTATGTGTGCGTTGCTGCTGGTCGAGGCGATGGTTATCACAACGTTTTCATTCTCTACAGCTGTACGCAACGAACGCTCACGGACTTCATCGGCGACGGCGCCATCATGAACAACCAGACCGATAACGCTACAGTGATCTTGAAAGACCAGAATGGGACAACTGTGGGATTCGTCGGCGTGCATAATCCACCTTCGCCGTTCCGTGTCCGCTGGGATCCTGTCTATTATCTCGACCCGTGCTGACGTAGCTCTATCTTGGGATTAACCTCGATTCTTCAGCTGGCCGGGTTGTGTGAGTGGCTCCGTGAACTGCCCGTAATGTCCCACCGCCGGATTGGGGCGGACCGTCGCATGACGCTGCGGAGGCGCCGGGGTCCACGGTCCCGGATGAGTCATGAGGGGATCTCCAAATCAAGATCAAGTGTGGTTTGAGGGTGAATGTCTCGCGTCCGCTTCGCCTGGTAGTACGCGGCGGCCAGGTCGTAGCCGCCGCCTGGCGCCTTGCCTGGCAGATGCCGGGAGAACCGGGAGTCGGATCGGATCGTGACGATCGGGCCGCCAGCCTCCAGCCAGCCGGGCGGGTAGGCACGCTTCACCTCGGACAGCCACCGCTCGTAGTTCGACTTCGGCACCTTCACGCCGGGCAGGTCACGCCAGCCGGGCCAGGCGTGGTCGTGCGCGTCCTCGATCGCGTCGGCGTTCCGGGATCGCGTCTCGCCTTCCCAGTCGCATCCCAGGCACGCGCCCCGGTAGAGCTGGCGCCACGTCGGCTCGTCGACGACCCGCGCGAGGAGGGTCGGCCGATGCTCGGGCGCGGTGGAGGTGAAGCCACCCCGGTCCCGCGCCCCGGGGTGGCCGAAGTAGATGCCCCACATGCCGCGCTGCTGCCCTGCGGGGGTCTGCTCGTACGCGGCCTGACGCGCGGCCGCGCCGCGCGGCTCACTGTCCATCGGGCTGTCCCTGCTCGGCGAGTGACCAGAGGATCAGCTTCATGGAGGGCCGAAGGTCGCCCTCCTTGCGGGTGCCGATCTCGCGCCGTACCAGGCCGTCGCGTTCGAGGCTGAGCAGCGCGTTTTCAACGCGGTCGCGAAACGGTATCTGGAGAGCTCTGGCAAGCATGCACCCCGTGATCCGCAGATGCGGGTACTTGCGCAGGTGCGCCAACACGAGCGGTTTGATCTCCGGGTACAGGATCACCCGCCGGTCGACGTTGCCCTGCAGCTCCCGCAGGTACCGCTGAACGGTCCGATCGGTGACGCGGAGATGTCGCCCGATCTCAGCCGTGTCGGTGACTCCGACCTGAAGGAGGTCTTCGACTTGCTTCTTCCGCGTGGCCCGCTTGCGCATGCGGGCGTCTCTGGCGGCCGCCCAGTGGTCGCCGCTCACCAGGGCCGCCCCCTCTCCAGGTCGTCGTCGGCGCGCACTCGGGGCTCGTCGGCCGCCGCCATGACGGCCTCGACCGCACCTTCCGCTGGCTGCAGCTGCGCGGCGGGCGGCTCCCAGTTGGGCAGGGCGGCGACCATGGCCAGGTACAGCCAGTCGGGCAGCTTGGACCACGACGCCGGGGAGGCTCCGTGCAGACGCTCGGTGACGGTCATCAGGCCGACATCGCCGTTCGCCTTCCGGTTCGGCCCGCTGGCCTCGTACAGCGAGAGCGTCCAGCCGGTCTCGGGCGTCCACACCCAGCGGTAGACGAGGTCGCGGGGGAAGAAGTCGCGCTGACCAGGCCGGACGATCGGCTCGGCGGCGCCGACCTCGTCTTCGACGGTCACCGTCACCTTCTTCCGCCTGATCGTCGTCCAACCGTGCGCGGCCGCGGCCGTCTCCGTGTCGGCGGCCGGCGGCGGGTCGAACAGGGCGTTGTCGTCCACGTGGGTTCCTTTCACAGCAGGGCGAGTTGTCCAAGTTGGGGGCGCGGCGTCGGCCGCCGCTTCTGAGGTGGGGGCTTGAGCCACGACGTGAGGTCGTATCCGCCGTCCCACGGATCGAGGTCGTCCGGAGGCGTGTCGAACAGGCTGGGCGGCGCAGGCGACTGGTCGTCGTCCTGGAGCAGGGCGTCGCGCCATCCGAGGACGGTCGGCAGGGCCTGGTCGGGGCCCGCCCATTGCAGGTAGGTGCCGTCGACGGAGTCGGCCCAGCTGACCATCCGGTAGCGCAGAAGGGAGTTGACCCGCCCGACGTGCACATGCTTGCCGAGCGAGGCGGCGACGCTGGCGAGGTTCGCCGCAGCGTCCGACAGCTTCCACGCGGTGGTGCCGCCGATGAACAGGGCGTCGAAGTCGTCCCAGTCCCACGGCGGGCAGAACTCCATGAAGTCCTGCGCGACCAGGGCGGCCGGTAGACCCATGGCGCGGATCTCCTTGAGCATCCGCCGTGACCGCGCCACGGTGGCGTACGCGTTGCCCACCACGTCTGGCGCGGTCACGAACAAGCTCCGGTCGGCGTGATCGACGAACCGCTCCAGGTACCGCAGGTACTTCACGTCGCCGGGGTAGTTGCCGCTGAACACCGCGTTGTCCACCGCGAACACGCCGTCGTCGGGCAGCCGGTTGCCGCTGGCGGGGGTGACGATGGCGCCGAGCCTGCCGGCGGCGATCTCTGCCCGGATCGAGGGCGTGGACGGCGGGGCGAGGTAGAGCGGCGGCGTGCGCATCAGCTGTCGGCCACCTTGCGGAGCACGGCCCGCAGCTCGGCGTACCTGCGCGGCCCGAGCTGCCTGATCCCGAGCAGGTCGGCGTCGCTGTAGGCGGCCAAGTCGCCGAGGGTGAAGATGCCTGCCCGCGCCAGCGCGTTCCGGACCAGGAAGCGCAGCGGCAGGTGGCCGAGCTCGGTGTCCAGCGGCTTCCGGGTCCGCCGCACCAGGTCGGCCGTTGTCGCGGTCTGGTCGGCGAGCTGGTCCACGATCTGGTCACGCCAGGCGCGGACCTGCCCGCCGTACTCGGCCGCCTTCTGGTGGTCGGGGCACATGCCGGGGTGGGCCTTGTCGCAGTGGAGGCAGTCGCCCAGCCACGGCCGTTCCTCGGCCTGGTCGGCGTAGTCGCCGAGCCGGTCAATGATGTGGTCCCAGATTCCGCTGGGCAGCGTGACGGTCAACATCCGGTCGGGGTTGTCAGCCATGAGCGGGGCCCTTCAAGGTCGGGGGGATGGTGGTCAGGCGGCGCGGCCGGCCTGGCAGATGCGGCACCACCGGTCGCGGGGCGACAGGAAGCTGCAGCTGTAGCGGTGGGTGCCGTGGAGGGTCAGCAAGTGCTGCTGGAACGCGTTGATCGCGCCGCCCTGGTGCAGGGCGGTCACCCACGGGCTGTCGAGCGCGGAGGCGTGCGGCAGGACGCAGCGGACGGCCGCGTTGCCGATGCCGCCCCAGCGCGGCCCGACGCCGACCGTCACGCCGGCGACGCTGACATGCACGGTCCGGCGGCCGACCGAGACGTCGATGCCGTCGACGGGCCGGTGGTCGCTCACCATGTGGCCGACGCACGGGTCGGGGCGGCCCCGGGGCCAGCCCACCTGAGCGTTGATCGCGTCGAGCGCGGCGACGATCGCCTCGGGGACGTCGTCGACGCACGGGCCGCTGTTCCAGGTCATGGGATCTCCCTTAGTCGCGCTGTTCTGCTTGCGAGAAGGTCAGGCGGCTGAAGTGACTTCGTTGAGGAGGGCCTGGGCCCGCTGTACGGCGGCCGCGAACTGGGCGGCCTCCATCAGCTGTTGGTGGTGCTCCCACACGGTCTTGCGGTGCTCGAACGCGACCCGCTCGATGTCGCCGACGGCAAGGGTGTCGCCGACGTGGATCAGCACGTTCGGGCCGAGGTCCCACACGACCGAGTTGACGGCGGCGCACGCCGCGGCGGTCGGGTTCAGCTCGCCCATCACCCAGTAGAAGTCGCGCGGGTTGAAGTCGAGCTCGCGCAGCCTGAGCGCGGCGGCGCGGACCATGCCGCCGGTGCCGGCGGCGGGCTCGCAGATCCTCATGCCAGGGGTGATGCTGCCGGGCTGCAGAAGCATGGAGGCCATCGCGTCGGACAGCGACGCCGGGGTGTGGAACTCGCCGAGGGCGTCGCGGGTGCCCTTGGACCGGAGTTCCATCAGGAGCGGGCTGAGCACGTCGGGCCGAGGGCGAGGAGCTGCTGTTCCAGCGACGGCCCGTCCGGGTCGCGCGCGTCCTCTTGGCCATGGGGTACTCCGTGGGTTGGGTGGG
>NZ_SMKQ01000290.1 GCF_004348995.1 Nonomuraea terrae | reverse complement strand
GCCCCCAGGCGACCTCGTGGCCCGCCGCCGCCCACGGCAGGTCGCGGGCAAGCACGGCGCGTACGGTCAGCCATCGCTCCCCGGCGGGCCCGTCCGCCGTGTCGGGCAGCTTGCACTCGCCGCCCGCGGCGGGCACGTCGAGCCGGTGCTCGGCGACCGTCTCCCCCTCGACCTGCACCGTGGCGACGAACTCCAGGTGGGACAGGTCGGTGTAGCCGTAACCGTTGACGACGCGGACGATGCCGTCGCCGAACTCGATCCGCACCGGCTCGAAGACCTTCTTCAGGTCGAGCAGCCCGGGTGACGGCGTGCGGTCGGGGAAGACGAGGCCGTCGATCACGAAGTTGCCGTCGTGCAGGGGCTCGCCGTAGTCGCCGCCGTAGGCGTAGCCGAACTCGGGGTGGGCGAGGCCGTGGTCGATCCACTCCCAGACGAACCCGCCGGCCAGGCGCGGGTAGCGTTCGAACAGCTCCTGGTACTCGGCCAGGCCACCGGGGCCGTTGCCCATGGCGTGGGCGTACTCGCACTGCAGGAACGGCATCGCCCGCCGGCGCGCGTCCAGCGCGGGGTCGTCGAGCGGGTCCTCCTCGTACCGGCCGATGGCCTCGACCTCGGCGTGGGAGGCGTACATGCGGGAGTAGACGTCGGTGTGCGCGCTGGACCGGTCGCCCTCGTAGTGCAGCGGCCGGGACGGGTCGCGCTCGCGCGCCCAGTCGGCCATGACGGCCAGGTTGCGGCCCGCACCGGCCTCGTTGCCGAGCGACCACATGATGACGCTGGGGTGGTTCTTGTCGCGTTCGACCATGCGCCGCATGCGGTCGAGCAGCGCGTCGGCGTAGCGGGGGTCGTCGGTGGGGTTGCCGCGCCAGCCGACCTCGCCGAAGCCGTGGGTCTCCAGGTCGCACTCGTCGACGACCCACAGGCCGAGCTCGTCGCACAGGTCGAGGAAGGCCGGGTGGGGCGGGTAGTGGCTGGTCCTGACGGCGTTGACGTTGTGCCGCTTCATGAGCAGCACGTCCTCGCGCATCGTCTCGTACGGGACCGCGCGGCCGTGCTCCGGGTGGAACTCGTGCCGGTTGACGCCCTTGAGCAGCAGCGGCCGGCCGTTGGCGAGCAGCACGCCGTCCTCGATGGAGATCGTCCGGAAGCCGATCCGCAGCCGGACCGTCTCGCCTGGACAGGTCACCACGGCGTCGTACAGGCGCGGGGTCTCGGCCGTCCACGGCTCGGCGTCGAGGGTGACCCGCGCGCCGGGTTCGAGGCCGGTGACGCCCAGTTCGGGCACGCTGAGCGTGCCGGAGCCCGCGAAGCTCAGCGTGCCGCGACCGGCTTCGTAGGAGGCGTGCACGAAGACGTCGGCGGTCGAGCGGGTGAGCGTGACGTCGCGGAAGATCCCCGGCAGCCACCACATGTCCTGGTCCTCCAGGTACGTGGCGGCCGACCACTGGTGCACGCGTACGGCCAGCACGTTGCGCCCGGGCCGGAGATGGGGCCCGGCGTCGTACTCGGCGGGCAGCCGGCTGCCGGTCGAGTAGCCGAGCTCGTGGCCGTTGAGCCAGACCCGGGTGAAGGAGTCGGAGCCCTCGAACCGCAGCCTGCCGCCCGTCCAGTCGCCCGGCAGGTCGAAGACGCGGCGGTAGTCGCCCGTCGGGTTCTCGTCGGGGACGTGCGGCGGGTCGACGGGGATCGGATAGACGACGTTCGTGTACGCCGGCGTGCCGTGGCCGTGCAGGACCCAGTGGGACGGGACGGGGAGTTCGTCCCACGAGGAGTCGTCGTAGCCGGGGTCGGCGAAGTCGGCGGGGACGTCCGCGACCGGCGAGAGTCGGAAGCGCCACGTCCCGTTCAGATCGAGGGCGGGGGCGTCGGAGCGGAGGAAGGCCCGGGGTTCGAGGCGTCCCGAACCGGGGGCGAAAGTTTCGAGATCCATCGCCGCCGAGCCTAGAGGTTCGCGGCGGTTTCGTCATGGATGAGTTTTGTGTCCCGCTGGGTGGCCGTCCGCAGCGAACCGGCTGGGCGAGGACGCCTCCAGGTAGCCCGCCAGGAGGGCCTCCGCGACCGCCGCCACGCTGTCGTCGCCGGGCAGGAAGGCGGGGCTGTGCAGCCCGGCCTCGGTGTCCACGCCGACGAACATCATCAGGGACGGCGCCACCTCGCCGTAACGGGCGAAGTCGTCGGCGCCGCACGAGCGCAGCTCGTCCGTGACGTCCCACCCGTGCTCGCGCAGCCGCTCTCCCGTTCGCACGGTCAGCGCCGGGTCGTTGATCAGCACCGGCTCCCCGGGCCGGATCTCGACCTCGGCCGTGCAGCCGTACGCTCGGGCGGTGTCCTGCACGACCTCGGTGAACCGTTGGTGCAGCCGCTCCCGCCAGGCCGGCGACATCGTCCGCATCGTGCCCTTGGCGGTGGCCTCGCGGGGCAAGGCGTTGGGCGCGGTGCCCGCGTTCACGGTGCCGAACGTGACCACGGTCGGCACCATGGGGTCGGCGGCCCGGCTGACGAGGTGCTGGGCGGCCACGATGACCTGCGCCATGGCCAGGACGGGGTCGCGGGTGAGGTGCGGGTAGGCCGCGTGCCCCTCCACGCCCGTCACGGTGACCGTGAACTCGTCGGCCGAGGCGTTCACCGCCCCCGGGGTGCAGGCCACGGTGCCCTCCGGCAGCAGTGGCTGGACGTGCGCGCCGATCATGGCCTGCACCCGGTGCCGTTCGAGCACGCCGGAGCCGACGACGTCGAGCGCCCCCGACGGCTGGGTCTCCTCGCGCGGCTGCAGCACCACGAGCAGCGGCGCCGTCCCCACGACCGCGTGCGAGCCCGCGCGGGGTTCGAAGCCGGCGAGGGAGGTCGCGCGGGGCTCGGGGGTCACGAGGGGCGGCGTGCGGGACTCGGATGTGGCGCGAGGCTCGGAGATCGTGCGGGCCAGGGCGCGGGCGAGTGCGATCGCGGCGGCCAGGTGGACGTCGTGACCGCAGGAGTGCATGGCGCCGTTGGTGGCGGCCCACGGCACCCCCGTGCGCTCGTCCATCGGCAGCGCGTCCAGCTCCCCGCGCACCGCCACGGCCGGTCCCGGGCCGCCGACCCGCACCACGGCGCCCGTGCCGGCCACGCGTTCGGCGTCCAGGCCGGGCAGGGCGCCGAGCACCCGTTCGAGCGTCGGCCTCTCGTGGCCGGACACGCGCGGCCAGGCGTGCAGCTCCCGCCGCAACGCGATCGCGGTCGGCAGTTCCCTGTGCAGCGCCGCCCGCAGCGCCGTCTCCGCATCCGCGCGGCGACCGTCTACCTTCACCTGTTCTCCACCCTCACCTGCTGTCCTCCTTCACCTGCTGCCCTCCTTCACCTCGTGCGCATCCCCATGGGTTCCACGGCCCCCAGCCCGTAGACGCGGCGGGCGTTCTCGGCGCCGACCATGGTCGCGACGCGCACCGCCTGAGCCGGCGACCACTCCCCCTCGGCCACGAACCCGCCCAGCACCCGCGTCATCGCCCGCCGCCACAACATCGCCCCCAGGTAGTGCAGCTCGGCCGGCCCGAACCCGTCGGAGGAGAACAGCAGCTTGGCGAACGGCGCCACCTCCAGGCTCTCGGCCACCAGGGCCTCGGCCCGCGCCCCCGCGTAGCTCACGCCCAGCCCGACGTCGAAGAAGACGTTCGGGTATACCTGCGCGAGGAACCCCGCGTGCCGGTGGTACGGGTAGCAGTGCAGCAGCATCAGCGGCACCCCGGTGGGCTCGGCCAGCTCGACGAGACCGCGCAGCAGCAGCGGGTCGGAGCGGCGCAGGTCGATGTCGGGGTCGCCGTAGCCGACGTGGAACTGCAGCGGCAGCCCGCGCTCGATGCCGGCCCAGACGAGGTAGCGCACCAGCACGGGGTCCGTCAGGCGCCCGCCACCGGCGGCCAGCCACCGCCCGGCGGCGTCCGTGACCTCCTCGGGAGTGGGCGGCGCGGGGTCGAAGTCGAGCCCGCAGCGGTAGGCGGCGACGGTCTTGAGCCCGCGGGCCGTACGGGCGCGCTCCCACAGCTCCTCCTCGAACCGGCGCGAGAACGCCCCCGCCTCGCACCCGGCGGCGGCCACCTCCTCGGCGACCGTCTCCAGGCGGACCACCTCGTCGGCGGGGACGCCGCTCACCTCCGCCATCCCGGACGGCCCGAGCAGCTCCCCGGCCCGGTAGCCGGTCTCGACGAGGAAGTGCCCGATCCCTGCGGCGCCGAGCAGCGTCCTGTTGGTCTCGGCGGCGCCGAGCCGGGCGCGCCTGGCCAGGTACTCCTCGGGCGCGCAGAACGGCTCCAGCTCCAGCAGCGGGGCGCAGTGGCGCAGGATGGCGTAGCCGACCTGGGAGTCGAACTGCGTCATCCACTGCGGCACGGGCCGGTCCGACTCGGTGATCAGCTCCTCGAACGCCGTGCGCGACAGGTCCTGCGTGGACGCGCCGTGCACGTGGTGGTCCACGAGCGGCAGCTCCTCGATGACGAAGGCCAGCCCGCGGGGCACGAGATCGAGCTCCATGGACATCGGCTGCCCCTCCCCCGGTGTTTCCACGATCTCGTACCCGGTGCCCCTTCCCGCGACCCGCGGGGACGAACACGGCAGGGCCCCGCGGGACGGCGTTCGTCCGGCGGGGCCAGGGGTGGGTCAGGCGGCGGCCTTGGCGGTCAGCGCCACCTGGGCCCGCTTCGTGACGCCGTTGACCGTGACGGCGACCGTGACCTGGCCCGGGCGCAGCGCCGTGAGCGTGCCCGCCTGCGGGTCGAGGACGGCGACGTGCCACGGCTTGGCCGTCCTGGGCGAGCCGACGTGCAGGTTCGGCGAGCCGGACCACGAGACCGACACCGGGTACGCGGCCGGGACCGTCCGGCCGGCCTGCTCGACGGCGGCCGTCACCGGGGCGGGGGCGCCGACGGCGGCGGTCGCGGGGGCCGTCAGGACGAGGTCGTCCACGTGCGGGCGCACCTGCGTGCCGATCCAGTCGGGCGCGTCGGCGAACCAGTTGCGCCTGACGTGCTCGGCCTCCTTGGGCGTCACCGGGTCGACGCCCCACAACGACCAGCCGGTGAACCCGCCGTCGTCCGGCGCGGTGGCGGGGTTCTTGCCGGAGTTGCCGTTGACGAAGTACGGCACCGCGTCCACGCGGCCGGCGTGGAACGTCCCGACGTGCGCCCCGATGTAGGCGGCGCCCTTTCCGGTGGTGCGCTGGAAGTCGGCCAGCCAGCCCTCCACGAGCGCGGCCTCCTTACGGTCGCCGAGCTGGCTCGCCTTGCCGGGCGTGGGGTCGCGCGGCGGCACGTGGAACAGCACCGCGACCGACCCGATCGCGTCGTCCTTCGCGGCCTCGTCCAGCTCGGAGCGGAGCTGGGCGACCTGGTCGAAGCCGCCGCCGCGCAGGCTCAGCCGCGAGGTGTCGAGGGTGACGAACCGGGTGCCCTTGTGGTCGAAGGTCGTGTACGTGTCGCCGAAGACGGACCGGAAGTTGGCGATGTCGCCGCCCATGACCTCGTGATTGCCTGGAATGTAGTGATATTTCACCGTTCCGCCGAGTTCTTCGTCGAGGATGCGCTTGGCCAGCGCGAAGTCCTCGGGCGACGCCTCGTCCACCAGGTCACCGTTGATCACCAGGAAGTCCGGGTTCGCCGCCTTGATCTCGCGCAGCGTGCGGCGCGCGTTCTTGACCAGGTCGCTGTCGGGGTTCCTGGCCACGAACTGGGCGTCCGACATGACCGCGAACGTCCACGGCATCTTCGCGACCTCGTCCCTGACCACCGGGTCGGCGACCTCGGGCGCGGCCGGGGCCTCGACGGACGGCGGCACCTTGGCGACCAGGCCGTCGATCATGATCTCGTTGGTGTAGCTCGCGGCGGCCTTCGTCTCGGCCACGTAGAAGCGCCGCAGCTTGAGCGGGTAGTTGACGCCGGCCGGCACGGTGAACTCGACGTAGCGCCAGCCCGTCCACGTCAGGTAGGGGCCGCGCAGGATCTGCGACTGGCCGAGCGCGTCGTAGAACTCCAGGCTCGGCCACTCGCCCTTGCCGGTCGAGTGGATCCACAGCCCGAACGCCTGCGGCTGCCCGTCGACCACGATCTGCTGGGGCGGGTTGGCGTACGCGGCGCGGGTGGCGGTGGAGGTGGAGAAGTCGTAGGACAGCTTCAGCCCGCCGCCGCTCTGGCCGGGCGCGGCCGACAGGGAGCCGGTGGCGCGGGCGGCGGAGAACGTCCACCGGGCCGCGTCCTCGAAGTCGGCGACCGGCCTGGACTCCATCCCGACGGTCACCGGCAGGGCGGTGGTGAGCTTGCCGACCTTGGCGGTGATGAGGCCGGAGGCGGTGTCCTGCCGGGCCTTGACGGTGAAGTAGCCCTGCTCGGCGGCGGTCACCTCGAACAGGCTCTCGTCGTAGTCGAGCTCGAGGTCGGCGGGCTCGACGGGCGCGGAGTTGCCGTTGCGGTCGTAGCCGACGACACCGAACGTGGCGGAGCCGTCCTTGCCGGGCATGCCGAGCCGGTCGGCGGTGGTCCCGAGCCGCTCCAGCGGCTGCAGCACGGTGAGCTCGATGGTGCCCTCGGCCTTGCCGCGGGAGGCGGTGACGGTGGTCCGGCCGGGCACGAGGGCGTGGAACCTGCCGTCGCGCACGACGCCGTGCACCATGGGGGTGGCCCGCCACGACGGCTTGCCCGCGGCGGGGCCGTACGTCTCGTCGTAGCCGGCGGCGGTCAGCCGGCGGGTGAGGCCGGGGAAGACGCGGTCGGGACGGCCTCCCGCGACGGGCGCGACGCCGGGCGCCTTGGCCGGGTCGCTCGCGGTCTCCACCCAGAAGCCCTTCAGCTCGCCGCTGCCCTCGGGCGCGTACAGCGCGAGCCCGTTGGGGACGTGGCGCTCGCCGCCGTCGGAGGGGCTGTTCTCGACCTGGACCCCGGCCGAGCCGGGCTCGCGGGCCAGCATCGTGGACGAGCCGCCGCCGTCGAGGTTGAGCGCGTTCGCCGCGCCGAGGTCGACCATCATGGCGGCCAGCTCGTTCAGGGTGACGCCGCGGCTGTCGGCCTGGCGGCCGTCCACGGTCAGCAGGTGCATCTTCCTGCCGTCGGCGGAGAAGCCGACGGCGGTGCGCGGGTGGGCGGAGGCGTCGGTGGAGTTCTGCACGACGCCGTCCTTGACCAGCACCCAGTTACCGCCGACGGCGGCCTCGACGGCGCCGCCGTCCGCCGGCTTCGGCTGGTACTTCACGTCGACCTTGTCGCCCACCTTGAGCGCCGACAGCGCGGCCGCCCCGGCGTCGCGGCCCAGCAGGATCGACGTGCCGGCCGGGATGGGGCCGGTGCCGGCGGCCGTGCGCACCTCGGAGACGACGCCGTCCGTCAGCACGACCTCGGTGACGGCCGAGGCGCCCTCGACGGCGCGGGCCCGGTTGTAGGAGCCCCACAGCGGCGTGAACAACCCCACGCCGTCGCGCTGGATGATCTGGTTGAACTGGGTGAGCGCGATCGGCGAGCCACCGGCGGGGGTGGCGGTGCCCTCGAAGAACATCTTGATCACGCGGCCGACGCCGTCGCCGCTGACCGCGACGGCGTTCTCGTGGCCGGCGACCGGCGACTGGATGAGGGTGCCGTCCTGCACGCCGATGCCCTGGGCGGCGCCGGAGTTGTTGATGTCGAAGAAGTCGCCGTTGACGGCCGCGACGGCGCGCGAGCGGGTGGCCGGCCCCGACAGCGGCTCGGTCTTGGAGACCTCGCCGGAGAAGACGTAGTCGGCCTCGGCGCTGCCGAGGTCGGCGGTGAGCGCGTCGGCGCGCAACCAGCCGAGGGCGTCGTAGGTGTCGAACGAGGTCAGTGAGATGCCGGGGGCGACCGGCCGGGTCGTCTTGGCCGTCTCCAGTCTCGGCTGGGCGGCGGCGGCCCGGGCGAGCAGCGTGGAGGACTCCGGATAGGACGACGCTTCGAGCGCGTCCTCTGCGGGCGGTGCCGGGTCGGCCTGTGCGGGCGCGCTCAGCGCCAAGGGGGCTAACAGGAGCGCGGAGGCCAGGATTTTGAGGGTCTGCACGACCAGACTCAATCGCCCGCGGATATAACTTTCAAGACTTGGGGGTGAACTAAAACTAAATTTCAGATCTTGCCCGCCACCGCGCGCCGAGGGCTTCCGGGAAGGCGGGGGAATCGGGGCACGTCACCGGGCGCGACGGGGTTCGCGGGCCGGGCGCGACGCCGGGGTGGCCGGGTCGGAAGCGGGGCGATCGGGCGGCGGGTCAGGC
>NZ_SMKQ01000028.1 GCF_004348995.1 Nonomuraea terrae | reverse complement strand
ATCGATGGGCCTGGGAGTCCGTCCACGCGGCCGCGCACCCCAGGCGGCGAAGCCGAGGATGCGGCCGTCGCGCTCGGCGTAGTGCAGCCCGGCCGCGTGGACGGACTCCCAGGCCCATCGATCGTTCCAGTGCTCCTCGACGAACGCGGCCACCCGCTCGCGGTCCTCCACGGACTCCCTGACGGCCACGCCGGCCCGCTCCAGCCGCCGTACGTCCTCCTCGACCGACAGGTCGGCGCCCAGGTCGGCGGTCATGTTCCAGGCGACGTCGTAGCGCTCGTACCCGAGGCTCTCGGCCAGGCAGGCGGCGGCGGTGTAGCGGACGTCGACACCCGGCCAGGCGTAGCACGGCGGGTTGCCGGCGAAGCGGGCCTGGCGCGCCCCCTGCTCGGTCAGCCACTCCTCGGCCGCGCGCACCAGCGCCCGGCCGCGCCCCTGACCCCGCGCCGAAGGGTGCACGGCGAGCAGGTCGATGTGGCCGACCCCGGCGGTGTGGGCGGACAGGGACGCCAGCACCACGCCGCCGTCCACGGCCAGCGCCGTCCAGCGCCGTCCGGCCGGGGGCCGCGACAGGTGGGCCACCAGGGCCGCACCCTCGCCGGGGTCCAGCGTCAGCGCGGCCTCGGCGACGCGTGCCGCCTCGGCGGGCTCGGCCGCCCGTACGGCGTGCGTCATCACACCTCGCTCAGCGGGCGCGCGATGACGCTGCGGCGCTCGGGGTGGAAGCAGGCGTGCTCCTGCGGCACGCCGCCGGTGATCTGCAGCAGCGGCCGCTCGCTCTCGCACCGGTCGGCACGGAACGGGCAGCGGCGGGCGAACAGGCAGCCCTCGTCGGACCGGCTCTCGTCCAGCGACTCCAGCGGCACCACCGGCTGCTCGCCCGGCTGCTCCAGCCCGTGCAGCACCGGGATGGCCGACAGCAGCGACTGCGTGTACGGGTGCACGGGGTCGGCGATGACCGTGTCGACCGACCCGCGCTCGACGACCTGGCCGCGGTAGATCACGTACAGCTCGCCGTCGTCGCCGATGTAGCGGGCCGTCGCCACGTCGTGCGTGATGAACAGCACACTCACGCCGAGCCGCTCGCGCAGGTCCTTCAGCAGCGCCAGGATGCCGAGCCGGAGCGAGACGTCGATCATCGAGACGGCCTCGTCGGCGACCAGCATCTCGGGGTCCACGGTCAGCGCCCGCGCGATCACCACGCGCTGCCGCATGCCGCCGGACAGCTGGTGCGGGTAGCGCGCCAGCACCGAGCCCGGGTCGAGCCCCACCAGCGACAGCACCTCGGCCGCCCGCTCCTCGATCCACGACCTCGACCGGCCCGTCTGCCGGGCCCGCAGGCTCAGCGGGGCGTGCAGCGTCTGGTGGATGGTGCGGGTCGGGTTCAGGGCCGAGTACGGGTCCTGGTGGATCATCTGGATCTTGCGGAAGTGCGGCTGGCGCTCCTTGGGCTTGAGCCCCGACATGGCCACGCCGTCGATGGCGACCTCGCCCTCGTCGTACGTCTCCAGCCCCGCGATGATCCGCCCCAGCGTCGTCTTGCCGCACCCGGACTCGCCGATGAACGAGGCCGCGCCGCCCTTGGGGATCGCGAAGTCCACGCCCCGCAGCGCCTGGACGTCGCGGGCGCCGAGCACCTTGCCCCGCTGCTTGAACGTCTTGACGACACCGGTTCCGGTGATCATGCGTGCTCCTTCACGGTCACGGCGTGGCAGGCCACGGTCCTCGTGCCCTGCAGGACGGCCTCGGGGTCGACGTCGTCGCACACGTCCATGCGCAGCGCGCACCGCTCCCTGAACACGCAGCCCTGCTTCGGCACCGTCGCCAGCGTGGGCGGGCGGCCGGGCAGCGCCTGCGCCTCGTCGATGTCGCCGACGAGCCGCGGGATGGCCCTGATCAGCCCCTTGGTGTACGGGTGCCGCGGCGAGCCGAGCACCTCGCGGGTCGGGCCCTGCTCGACCAGGCGGCCGCCGTACATGACGGCCAGTCGGTCGGCGACCTCGGCCACCACGCCGATGTCGTGGGTGATGACCAGGGTCGTCAGGCCGCGCTCGGCGTGCACCTCGCGCACGATCTTGAGGATGTTGGCCTGCGTGATCATGTCGAGCGCGGTCGTCGGCTCGTCGAGCACCACCACGTGGGCGTTGAGCACCAGCGCCAGCATGATGCCGACCCGCTGGCGCATGCCGCCGGACAGCTCGTGCTGGTGCGAGTCGAGCACCCGGGCGCCGTCCAGGCCCATCCGGCCGAGCAGCTCCCTGGCCTCGCGCACCAGGCCGCGCAGGTCCTCCACGCCGTGCGAGCGGCCGAGGTCGAGCAGCTGCTTGCCGACGGTCTTGAGCGGGTTGAGAGAGTTCTGGGCGGCCTGGAAGACGTACCCGATGTGCTTGCCGCGGGCCTTGCGCAGCTGCTCGCCGCGCAGGCCCACCACGTCGCCGAGCCCGTCGATCTCGACGCTGCCCGCGGAGATCCGGCCCGGCGGCTGGACCGCGTTGAGCAGCGACAGGGCCAGCGTGGACTTGCCGGACCCGGATTCGCCCACGATGCCGGTGATCGAGCCGGGCTCCAGCGTCAGGCTGACGTCCCGGACGGCGGGCAGCTCGCCCGCCGTTGTCTTGTAGACGACCGTCAGGCCGTCGATGCGCACGCCCGGCGCTTGCTTGCTCACCCTTTACTCCTCGCGCAGCCGGGGGTTGAAGATCTCGTCCATGGCGTCCACCACGAGCACGATGGCCAGCGTCAGCAGCAGGATCGCCAGCAGCGGCCCGAGCAGGAAGCCGAGCGCGCTCGGCACGGTCAGCGCGCCGGAGCGGAACACCGCCGTGTTGAGCATCTGACCCCAGTTGTTCGACTCGTACGGCAGCACGCCCAGGAAGAACAGGCCCACCTGGGAGTAGACCCCGCCGGTGATCGCGATCAGCATGTTCATCGCGATGTACGGCGCCATGCTCGGCAGCAGCTCCCTGCCGACGATGTGGGAGGTCGACAGTCCGAGCCCGCGCGCCGCCTCGATGAAGCCCCGCTCCCGCAGCGACAACGTCTGCGCGCGCACCGCCCGCGCCACGCCGCCCCAGCTCAGCAGCCCCAGCACCAGGCCCATCTGCACGGCGCTGCTGAACTTCCACACCGTGGAGAGCACCAGCAGCAGCGGCAGGCCTGGGATGGTCAGCTTCATGTCGGTGATCCGCATGAGCACGGTGTCCCAGCGGCCCCGCTTGAAGCCGGAGAACAGCCCGATGCCGGTGCCCAGGACCACCGTGATGACAGCGGTGACGAGCGCGGCCAGCAGCACGTACCGGGAGCCGGTGACCACCAGCGCGACCACGTCGCGGCCCTGGTCGTCGGTGCCGAGCCAGTGCTCCCAGCTCGGCGGCCTGGTCAGCTGGTCGACGTCGCGCGGCAGCGGGTTCGGATAGAACAGCGGCCCGAAGGCGCCCATGAACACGAACCCGGCCATGAGCACCGCGCCCACCAGGCGGCTGGGCTTGCGGCGCATCACCCGCCACACGCCCGCCCAGAAGTTGCGGCGCATGGCCGCGCTCGTGGACGAGCTCTCCAGAAGGACGCTCATGCGCTCTCCTCCGCCGGTCCCATGAGCGTCAAGACGCTGTGTCCCGTTGCTCGCTCGCTCATGCGGACACCTCCTCCCCGCTGCGGACCCGCGGGTCGATGACGCTGTAGAACAGGTCCGCGACGATGTTCGCCACGATGATGGCCATCGTGATCAGCAGGAACGCGCCGCCCATCAGGGCGTAGTCGCGCATCGTGATGCTCTCGATGAGCAGCAGCCCGAGCCCGGGATAGTTGAAGATCCGCTCGATGAACACCGCGCCGCCCAGCAGCAGGCCGAGCGAGAGCGCGAGGATCGTGAACAGCGGCAGGATCGCGTTGCGCGCGATGTACCGGAAGATGATCGAGCGCTTCATCCCGCGCAGCTCGGCGGCCAGGATGAAGTCGTCGCCCAGCACGGTGACGACGCTCGACTTCATCGCCAGGATCCACCCGCCGTACGCGGCCAGCGCGTACGTCGCCACCGGCAGCACCGCGTGCTCGACCAGCGAGCCGATGTAGCCGGCGTTGAACCCGGGCTCGAACAGGATGTCCACCGGCCCGTCGGCCGGCAGGATCGGGATCAGCGTGGCGAAGATCGCGCTGAGCAGCAGGCCCAGCACGTACTGCGGCACGCCGTGCAGCAGCGAACCCGAGATCGCCAGGACGTCGCCGAGCTTGCCGCTGCGCCGGATGGCCGCGTAGACGCCCATCACGATGCCCACCAGGAAGCTCAGCAGCGTCCCCGCCAGCACCGGCAGGACGGTCCACTTGGCCGCGTCGGCCAGCACGTCCGTCACGGGCGCGCCGGCGTGCGTGACCGACTGGCCCAGGTCGAAGGTGAGCAGCCCGCCCATGTAGTCGACGTACTGCTGCCACAGGGTGCCCTTCGGCTGGAAGCCGTACAGCACGCGGGTCGCCTGCTCGGCCGCCTCAGGGGCCATGCCCTGCTCGATCAGCTTCTGCACGTTCGCCGCCACCGGATCGCCGGGGATGCTCCTGACGATGAAGAAACTGATCGTGGCGACCACGAGGATCATGACGACTCCGCGGGCCAGGTGGCCCGCGAGTCGCCGTGCGATGACCGTCATACGCTCTTCTCTATTGCTTGGCCTTGATCATGCCCAGCTGGATCCAGACACCGGCGGGCAGGCGCAGCAGGTCGCTGTCGTTCTGCGGCCACCCGGTGAACCGGGAGGTGTTGGTGAACTGCGTGTTGACGTAGTCCCACAGCTGGATGACCGGGAGGTCCTGGTTGGCGGCCTTGGCGAGCTTGGCCATGATGGGCTTGGCCTCCTCGGCGGAGGCGGCGTTCAGCTCCGCCGTCAGCTCACCGGGGTTGACCTTGCCGACGCCCTCGACGTCGATCTCCTCGGCGCCGCCCATCCAGTTGCCGCCCTTGCCGGGCGCGTTGTGGGAGACCTTGCCGGCCACGTTGGTCCAGCCGTTCGAGGTGCCGTAGAGGCGCTGGTAGATGTCGTACGGCGCGGGGCCGAGCGCCATCAGCCAGAAGCCGACGTCGTACTTGCCCGCCGCGATCTCCTCCAGGTAGACGGGGTAGTCGGCGACGGTCACCACCTCGGCGTCGACGCCGTTGTCGATGAGCTGGCTCTTGATGTTCTCCTGCGCGGAGATCCAGTCGGAGAAGCCGGCCGGCGCGTGCATCGTGACCTTCCACGGCGAGCCGTCGGCCAGCGTCCACTTACCGTCCTGCTTCTTCAGGCCGGCCTCGGTGAACTCGGCCTCGGCCTTGGCCACGTCGTGGTTGTACGGCTCCAGGCTGCTCAGCTCCGAGCCGATCCACTCCTGCGCGGGCTTCTGGTGGATGCCGGAGGTCGTGAGGGCCGGCGTGCCGCCGTCGGGCGAGGCGACCTTGGTCACCTGGGCGCGGTCGATGAGGTAGGCCAGGCCCCGGCGCACGTGCACGTTGTCGTACGGCTTCTTGCTCTGGTTGAACGCCATGCCGACGGCCACCGGGGAGAAGCCGGTGATGATGTGGGAGCCGGGCGCCTGCTTGATCCGGTTCATCACGTCCGGCGGGGCGGCGATGAAGCCGGAGTGGTCGAGCTTGCCGGCGCTCAGGTAGTTCCAGATCTGCTCGTTGCCGCTGTAGTTGAGGAACTTCACCTGCGCGGGCGCCACGTTGGCGGCGTTGTAGAAGTTCGGGTTCTTCACCAGCAGCGCCTCGCCCGGGTTCACCCGCTCCAGGGTGAACGGGCCGGCGGAGACGTCCTTGGGCGGCGCGAAGGCCAGCACCTTCTGGCCGAGCGCGAGGATCTCCTCGCGCGCCTTGTCGGCCGCCTCGCCCTCGCCCCTGGAGGTCTTGAGCTTGTCCCAGAAGTCGGCCGGCAGCACGCTGCCCCAGACGTGCGCGGGGACGACCCAGTTGTCCAGAACACCGCGGGCGAACTTGGCGCTCGGGTTCGTCATGTCCTGGGTGACCTTGACGGTCTTGTCGTCGACGACCTGCACCTCGGCCGCCGCGCCGGCGGCGCCGGGCGTGATCGCGAACGCGGTGCTGCCGGTGGTGTAGGCCAGGCCGATGGAGAGCCGGACGTCCTCGGCGGTCACCGGCTTGCCGTCGGACCACTTGGCGTTCGGCTGGACGTGAATGGTGATGGAGGAATTGTCGGCCGCGATGTCCCAGTTGGCGGCGACGCCGGGGTAGAACTGGTTGGGGTCGGTGAGGTGGTTCTTGACCCAGGCCAGCTTCATCCCGTTGTACCCCAGGAAGGCGTTGCCCTTCGGGTTCCAGGGATTGGCCGGCGCCGACGCGTCGAGGCCCGGCCGGGCTACGTCGATCGTGGTGAAGAGCCCGCCGCCACCGCCCGAGCCGCCGGAATTGTTGGTGGTGCCACCACTGCACGCCGCAGTCGCGGTGGCAAGACCCAGCAACGCCACTACCGCTGCCAGTCGCTTCATTTGCCGCTCCGGGGGATGTCGGACCTGATGACAGGATCTAAGAAGGATTGACGGGACACTACGATCACGCCACATCAGCGTCAATAATCTCCAGGAGATGTGAGGCTAATGTAACTTTCCTTCATGAGTGTACGGAGTGGTGCTAAGCGCCATCAAGGGTTCGGTTAATCCATTACCAAAACCGCGGCACCGTTGACCTGGCCATTCGCCAGATCCGCGAGCGCCAGGGCGGCGTTTTCCACGGAATACGGGGCGATCGTCACGCGCGGCGGGTGCGCCAGCGCGAGCTCCAGATAGGCCCGCCCGTCGGCCCTGGTGTTGGCCGTCACGCTGCGCAGCGTGCGCTCCTGGAACAGGTGCCGGTCGTAGTCGAGCGGCGGCACGCCGGTCAGGTGGATGCCGGCGATCGCCAGCGTCCCGCCCCGGTCGAGCGCCTCCAGCGCGGGCGGCACGAGGTCGCCCACCGGCGCGAAGAGGATGGCCGCGTCCAGCGGCTCGGGCGGCCGGTCGCCCGCCGAGGCGGCCCCGAGCTCCAGCGCCAGCGCGCGGGCGGCGGGGGAGCGGGTCACCACGTGCACGGTGGCGCCGCGCGCGATCGCGGCCTGCGCGGTCAGGTGGGCCGAGGCGCCGAACCCGTAGATGCCCAGCCGCCCGCCCTCCGGCAGGTCGCAGCGGGCCAGCGCCCGGTAGCCGATGATCCCCGCGCACAGCAGCGGCGCCAGCCGCTCGGCGGGCACGTCGCCGGGCAGCGGGTAGACGTACTCGGCGGGCGCGGCCAGGTATTCGGCGAACCCGCCGTCCGCGTCCCACCCCGTGTAGGCGGAACCGGGGCAGAGGTTCTCCGTCCCGCGCCGGCAGTAGCGGCACCGGCCGCAGGTCGAGCGCAGCCACGCCACGCCGACGCGCTCGCCCGTGCCGGCCACCCGGCCTACCACCTGGTGCCCGGGGGTGGTGCGAGGCCGCCTGGGTGGCAGATCGCCCTCGGCGAGGTGCAGGTCCGTACGGCACACGCCGCACGCCTCCACGCGGACGAGCACCTCGCCCGGTCCGGGCTCGGGCACCTCCCGCTCGACGAGCGCCAGCGGCCCGGACGCCATCGGCCCCGGCCGCTCCACCACCCAGGCGCGCATGTCAGGACAGCCGCGAGAACGCCAGCGACGCGTAGAGCGCGGCCCCGTCGGGCAGCACCGCGTCGTCGAACATGGCCTCGGGGGAGTGGTTGTAGGGCGCGGTCGCGGGGTCGCGGTCGGGCGGGCAGGCGCCCAGGAAGGTGAACGCCCCCGGCACCGACTCCAGCACGTACGAGAAGTCCTCCGAGCCCATGATCGGCTGCGGCGCGACGTAGAAGCGGCCCGGCCCGAACAGTTCGTCGGCCGTCCGCCCGACGAACTCCGACTCGCTCTCGTCGTTCACCGTCACCGGGTAGCCCATCCCGAACGAGGCCTCGACCCGCAGCCCGTGCGCCGCCGCGATGCCCTCGACGAGCTCGACCAGCCGCCGCTTCATCAGCGTCCGGTTCTCCTTGCTGAAGGTCCGCACCGTGGCCTCGAACGACGCCTCGTCCGGGATGATGTTGTCCTTCGTGCCGCCGTGGAAGCTGCCCACGGTCACCACCACGGGGTCGAACACGTCGAACGTCCTGGTCACCATCGTCTGCAGTGCGGCCACCATCTCGCAGCCCGCCTGGATCGGGTCGAGCGACCGCCACGGGGTCGACCCGTGACCGCCGCGCCCCTTCACCGTCACCTGGAACACGTCCGCCGCCGCCATCAACGGCCCCGGCCGCGACATGAACGTCGACGGCGGCATCATCGAGGAGACGACGTGCAGCCCGTACGCGGCCACCGGGCGCTCGCCCGCCGCGTCGAGCACGCCCTCCTCGATCATGTACTTGGCACCGTCGTGCCCCTCCTCCCCGGGCTGGAACATGAAGATCACATCGCCGGCCAGCTCCTCCCTGCGCGCGCTCAGCAGGTGCGCCGCGCCCGCCAGCATCGTGGTGTGCAGGTCGTGGCCGCAGGCGTGCATCTGCCCGGCGATCTGTGAGACGTACGGCAGATCGTTCTTCTCGGTCACGGGGAGGGCGTCCATGTCACCCCGCAGGAGCACCGCGGGCCCCGGCCGGCCGCCGCGCAGCACGGCGGTCACCGAGCTGAGCCGGGTGCCGGTGGAGATCTCCAGCGGGAGCCCCTCGAGCGCGGCCAGCACCTTCTCCTGGGTTCGCGGCAGGTAGAGACCGATCTCGGGCGTGGTGTGAAGGGAGTGGCGGAGCTGTACGAGTTCGTCCCGCATGTCCTGCGCGGATTCAATGAACGACATGAGGACATTGTTCACAGATGGCGCCCTTCGTCCAGGGGTGTAGTTCCGCATCACGAAACGCCCGGTCGGTACGATAAGCGGGTGACTCAGCGTAAGCGGATCGATTCCTGGTTGTCCGACATGGACGGTGTTCTCGTGCACGAGGGGCGGCCCGTCCCCGGGGCCGACGAGTTCATCAAGCGGCTCAGCGAGTCGGGCAAACGGTTCAAGGTTCTGACCAACAACTCGATCTACACCCGCCGCGACCTGTCGGTGCGGCTCGCGGGCGCCGGCCTCGACGTGCCGGTCGAGTCCATCTTCACCTCCGCGCTGGCCACCGCCCAGTTCCTCGACGACCAGCGCCCCGGTGGCTCGGCGTACGTCATCGGCGAGGCGGGCCTGACCACGGCGTTGCACGAGGTCGGCTACATCCTGACCGACCTCGACCCCGACTACGTGGTGCTCGGCGAGACGCGCACGTACAGCTTCACCCAGATCACCCGCGCCATCCGCCTCATCGAGGGCGGCGCGCGCTTCATCGCGACCAACCCCGACCCCATCGGCCCCTCCACCGAGGGCTCGCTGCCGGCCTGCGGCGCCGTCGCCGCGATGATCACCAAGGCCACCGGCGTCGACCCCTACTTCGTCGGCAAGCCCAACCCCCGCATGATGCGCAGCGCGCTCAACGAGATCGACGCCCACAGCGAGACGACCGCGATGATCGGCGACCGCATGGACACCGACATCGTCTCCGGCATGGAGGCGGGCCTGTTCACCATCCTCGTCCTGACCGGCGTCACCCAGCGTCACGAGATCGACCGCTACCCCTACCGGCCGTCGCTGGTCGTCGACTCGGTGGCCGACCTCATCGACCTCATCTGAACCTGACGTCCCTTGACAGGTACGCGTGACAGGCTCGGCCGTATGACCCGCGTCTATCTCGAGATCGGCCCCAAGAAGGTGTTCGCCTGCTCGCTCGACTGGCCCGGCTGGTGCCGGATCGACAAGGGCGAGGAGGCGGCGCTCGACCGGCTCATGGATTATGTGCCCCGCTACCGGGTGATCGCCGAGCGGGCCGGGCTCGCCTTCGACCCCGGGGAGCCCGAGGTCGTGGCCCGGGTGCAGGGAGCCGGGACGACCGACTTCGGGGTGCCGTACCAGGTGCCCGGCCTCGACCTGGAGCCGCTGCCGGGGCCCGAGGCCGAGCGTCAGGCCGCGGTGGTGCGGGCGGCCTGGGAGTCGTTCGGGGAGACCGCCGCGCTCTCCCCGGAGGAGCTGCGCAAGGGCCCGCGCGGCGGCGGCCGCGACCGCAGTAAGATCGTCGCTCACGTGACCGAGGCGGAGCGTTCCTACGCGCGCAACATCGGGGTGCGGCACAAGCCGTTCAGATCGGTGGCCGACCGCGACGCGATGCGGGCGGAGCTGATCGAGGTGCTGTCGCGGCCGTGGGAGCCGCCGGCGACCACCGCGTGGCCGCCGCGCTACGCGCTGCGGCGTATCGCCTGGCACGTCATCGACCACATCTGGGAGATCGAAGACCGGCGCTAGCCGGTGCAGGATTCTCATCCCGTACTTTTCTCCCGACCGCGTGGCCGTTCTCCCTGGTAGAACGCTCGCTTCCGTGTAGGCCTCGTCCTGAGTGGAGAGAATCACTCCCGTGCTCTCCTCGTCAGCGCAGGGAGAGCACCGGCTCCATGACCCCGGCGGGGCAGAGCTGGCGGATCACCGCGCGCACCTGGGCGCGCAGTTCGGGCGCCGTCAGGCGGCCGTCCTCGTCGAAGTGCGGGCAGGCCGGCGAGATCACCAGCTCCTCGCCCATGACGACCGCGCCCGCGCCCAGCAGGTGCTTGTACAGCTCCGCCTGCGCCCACATCGCGCCGCACGCCCGCACGCTCGCGCTCATCACGGCCACGTGCTTGCCCGACAGGCCCTCGCGCGCCGACATCCAGTCCAGCGCGTGCGCCAGCTCCACCGGGAGCAGGCTGTGCTCAGGAGCGGTCAGCAGGATCGCGTCGCTGCCGGCCGTCATCGAGACGAGATCTCGGGCCTCCGGCGGCACCGGACCCGGGCGGTACGGCGGGATCGTCCCCAGCCCCTGCCAGACCTCGAAACCGACGCCTTCCGGCAGTTCGCCGCCCGCGGCATCCAACAATCTCGTGATAAATGACCCCGCGTGGAGGCTTGCGGCGATCCCGATGATTTTCACCCACTGCTCCCAAGAGGTTCCGGTGTTAGCGGGAACCTGCCCGATGGTCGGATGCGCAAGACCATCGGCTGGTCAAGAGGGACACCAGGCTTCGCCGCACGGGGCGATTCCCTGTCGCGCGCGGCCCGCGAATAGCGCTAGCGCGTCGTCCGCCGCCTGCCGGCCCCGGGGGCGGGCCGACAGGCGTGCGGGTGGCTAGCCGCGGGCGGCGATGCGGGCGCGGCGCTCCTCGCGGCGTTCGACGAACCTCGCGGCCGTGGCGTCGGTCTTCTCCAGGAACGCCGACAGCTCATCGCGTGCCTTCTCGCCCTCGGCGTCCAGCCCTGTCTTGTCGAAGACCGCCCACTGCCGCAGCACCGGCATGAGCACGTCGTCGAGGTGGAGACGCAGGTCGTAGATGCCCTCGTGCGCGATGATCATGGCCTTGCGGGCGAAGCCCTCCATGCCCGTGCCGGGCATCTGGAAGGTGGTGACGACGTCGGTCACCGCCCGCATGGTCTGGTTGGGGTCGAGCTCGAAGGCCGCCTTGAGCAGGTTGCGGTAGAAGAGCATGTGCAGGTTCTCGTCGGCGGCGATGCGGGCGAGCAGCCGCTCGCAGCCCTCGTCGCCGGAGGCCATGCCGGTGTTGCGGTGTGAGATGCGGGTGGCCAGCTCCTGGAAGGAGACGTAGGCGAGCTGCTGCAGCATGGTGCCGTACGCGGTGACGAAGCCCTGCTCCATGTGGTGCATGCGGGCGCGCTCCAGCGCGACCGGGTCCACGGCGCGGGTGACGGTGAGGTAGTCGCGCAGGGCGGTGCCGTGGCGGTCCTCCTCGGCGGTCCACCGGTGGACCCACGTCCCCCAGGCGCCGTCGCGCCCGAACGTGGTCGCGATCTCGTGGTGGTAGCTGGGCAGGTTGTCCTCGGTGAGGAGGTTGACGATGAGCGACACGCGCGCGGCCTCGGGGATCGTGGAGTCGCTCTCCTGCCACGCCTCGCCCCCGTAGATGCCGTCGAAGTCGCGGCCCTGGCTCCACGGGATGTACTCGTGCGGGAACCACTCCTTGGCCATCTTCTCGTGGCGGTTCAGCTCCCCGGCGACCACGGGCTCCAGCTCGTGCAGCAGCTCCGTCTGAGTCATCGCCATAAAAGATCTTCTCCTTCAGGTTACGGTACCGTAGGTTAGGCTACCCGAAGGACATACCGGTCAAATAGGGTGGATGTATGCGACCCAGTGTCCGGGGTGTCCTGCTCGATCACCACGAGCGTCTCATCCTCTTCCGCCGTACGGTGCCGGGACGCGACCTCTACTGGACGGTGCCCGGCGGGCACGTCGAACCGGCGGACGGCTCACTGGAGGACACCCTGCACCGGGAACTGCTCGAAGAGCTCGGCGCGACGGTCCGCGCGGTGACGCCGCTGGTGAGTGTGTCGTACCCGTGCCTGGGCGAGGTGAAAACGCAGCACCTGTTCGGGTGCCGGCTGGTGTCGATGGACCCGGCGCTGCGGAACGGCCCGGAGTTCGACGACCCGTCGCGCGGGCTGTACGAGGTCGAGCGCGTACGGCTGGAGCAGACCGAGATCACGTCCAGGAATCTGGTGCCGAGGGCGGTGGCGGGCTACCTGTCCGGCAGCGTCGCGTCGCTGCCCCGGCTCATCCTCTAGCGTTCATCGGCTGGCGCTCAGCGTCTCAGGGGTTCGCGTCTCAGGGCTCGCGGCGGAGGCGCTTGACGTCGGAGCGGTGCTTCTTGGCGGCGATGCGGCGCTCGACCGCGCCCCGGCTGGGCTTGGTGGGGCGGCGGCGCTTGGGCGGCGGGGCGATGGCCTCGCGCAGCCGTTGCGCCAGGCGGTGCTCGGCCGCCTCGCGGTTGCGCAGCTGGGAGCGGTACTCCGAGGCGGCGATCGTGATCGTGCCGGAGCCGAGGCGGTCGAGGGCGCGCGCCTTGAGCGCCGGCGGCAGGGCCGTGCTCGCGGCCACGTCGAAGGAGAGCTCCACGCGGCTGTCGGTGGTGTTGACGCCCTGCCCTCCCGGCCCCGACGAACGGGAGAAACGCCAGACGAGCTCGGCGTCGGGAATGACGACCGAGTCGTTGACGACCAGCGGGCCGGGCATGGGTGCAGCTCCTCGAAACGTGCCTCTACTTACGACATGTCACCGTATATGGGGGCGGTATGCCTCCCGCAACGGCATTTCCCACCGCTTGACGGCCGATCGCGCGCGGCGTATGCCAGTATCGCGCGGAAGAGATCGCGGGGGTGGGGAGGCTCGGTGGCCGTCATCGTCGGCGTGCACGGGATCGGCAAGTACGACTACTACCTGAGGGCCGGGCGCTCGGCGACGGGGGCGGCTGAGGCCATGCGGCGCAAATGGGACCGCTACCTGCACGGCTGCCTCGGCGGAGAGACGCGGCCGTACTTCGCCGAGATCGCCTACTTCTCCCACCACCTGAACGACGGCGGCGAGGACGCCACCGCCACCCCGGCCGCCATGGACGTGCAGGCCGAGGCCGTGCTGGTCGGCTGGGCCGGGAACCTCGGCCTCGGCGAGCACGTCACGGGCGCGCTCAGGACGTTCACCGGCTGGCTGCTCGACAAGCTCGACGAGAGGTCGGCGGCGTTCGCCGCGCTGTTCGCCCCTGAGGTGGCGTCCTACCTCACCGACCAGGGCAGGCGCGAGAAGTGCCGCCGCGCCGTGGCCGAGACCATCAGGCGGAACGGCGCCAAGGTCGTGATCGCCCACTCGCTCGGCAGCGTCGTCGCGTACGAGGCGCTGTGGGCCGACCCCGACCTGCGCGTCGACCTCCTGGTCACGCTCGGCAGCCCGCTCGGCATGCGAGACGTCGTCTTCGAGCGCCTCCTGCCCGCCCCGGTCAACGGCCGCGGCGAGCGACCCCCGGGCGTCGGGCGCTGGGTCAACATCGCCGACAAGGACGACATCGCCGCCATCCCGCCCGCACTGGCCGGCAGCTTCACCGGCGTCGACGCCGAGGAACTGGTCAACCTCGACTGGATCGACTTCCACACCGCGGAGAAGTACCTCGGCTGTCCCGCCCTCGGCCCGCATCTGCGACCATTCGTGCCATGACGTGGACTGTTTTCGACTACGGCGGTGTTCTCTCCCTTCCCCAGCCCGGCTCTGACGCCGAGGCCATGGCGCGCGCCGTGGGCGCCGAGCCGGAGGCGTTCATGAGCCGGTACTGGGAGCACCGGCTGGAGTTCGACGCGGGTGCCCTGACCCCGCACGCCTACTGGGCGGCGGTGCTCGACCGGCCCGTCACCCACGCCGAGGTCGCCCGCCTGGTCGCCATGGACGTCGCCAGCTGGGCGCACCCCGACGAGGGCACGGTCGAGCTGCTCGGCGAGCTGATCGCGGCCGGGCGCGAGGTGGCGCTGCTGTCCAACGCGCCCGTCTGCGTCGGCGAGGGCCTCGACCAGCTGCCCTGGATCGCCGCGATCGGCCACCGCTTCTACAGCGGGCGCCTGGGCCTGGTCAAACCCGGCAGGGAGATCTACGACGAGACGGCCAGGGCGCTCGGCGCCGACCCCGCTGACATCGTCTTCATCGACGACCGCCTGGAGAACGTCGAGGGCGCCGAACGCGCGGGCATGACCGGCGTGCTCTTCACCGGCGCCGCCGACCTGCGCGCCGCCCTGTCCTGACCGCGCGTTCATGAACGGGTTCATGGAAACGTACGAACGGGTGATCTCCCGGATGAACTGCGCGGACAGGACGACCGACGCTGTTCATCCGCCCTTGACGCCGCTGTCACGGCGGAGTCAATCCGGCGGGCGATACCTGGGAGCGTGGACCGCAGAGCCTTCCTGACAGCGGCGACAGCCGGCCTCCTCGTTCCCCACTCGGCCGCACCGGCGTCCGCCTCCTACAGAACCCTCAGATCCGATCCGTTCACGCTCGGCGTCGCCTCCGGAGACCCCTCCGCCGACGGCTTCGTCCTGTGGACCCGACTGGCCGTCGACCCGCTCAGCGGCGACGGCCGCGGCGGCATGCCGTCCCGCGACGTGGAGGTGGACTGGCAGGTCTCCGCCGACGAGCGCTTCTCCAAGATCGTCAGGTCCGGTACGGCCACCGCGCGGGCGTCCGCCGCGCACAGCGTCCACGTCGAGCTCGAAGGGCTGCAACCGGGGCGCGAGTACTTCTACCGGTTCCGCGGCGAAGGGCGGCTTTCGCCGAGCGGCCGCACCCGGACGACGCCGACGGGGGAGACGCCGCTGACGTTCGCGGTGGCGGCGTGCGCGCACTTCGAGCACGGCTACTACACCGCCTACCGCCGCCTGGCCGAGCAGGAGCCCGACCTGGTGGTCTTCCTCGGGGACTACCTGTACGAGTACGCCCCCAGCGGCTACACGGCGCTCGGGCGGCGCGTACGCACCCACACGCCAGGCAAGTGCCAGACGCTGGCCGACTACCGGCTGCGGCACGCCCAGTACAAGAGCGACCGCGACCTGCAGGCCGCCCACCGGGCGGCGCCCTGGCTCGCGCTCTTCGACGACCACGAGGTGGAGAACAACTGGGCCGGCTCCCACTCCAGCACGGACGCGCCCGCCTTCGCCCGCCGCCGCGCGGAGGCGTTCCGCGCGTACTACGAGAACATGCCGCTGCGCCGCGCCGGCCTCCACGGGGCGTCACTACGGGTGAACCGGCGCGTCTCCTGGGGTAAGCTGGCCCGCTTCCACCTGCTGGACACCCGGCAGTTCCGCGACGACCAGGCGTGCAGCGACGGTGTGCGGGCCGGCTGCGACGACCGGCTCGACGAGCGCCGCACGCTGCTCGGGGAGGACCAGTGGCGCTGGCTGGAGAGCGGCCTGAGTGCCTCCGACACCCGCTGGAACCTGCTCGGACAGCAGATCCTCATGGCGCAGCGCGACTTCAAGGTCGGGCCCGGCCGCGAGGTCAACCTCGACTCCTGGGACGGCTACGCCGGCGAGCGCACGCGCGTACTCGGGGCGTTGGCCCGCACGGCGAACCCCGTGGTGCTGACGGGCGACGTGCACATGCACCACGCCGCCGAACTCAAGACCGACTTCGACGACCCCGACTCGCCGGTGGTGGCCAACGAGGTCGTGGCCACGTCCATCAGCAGCGACGGCGACGGCTACCGCGACAAGACCTTCATCGCCGAAGCGCTCCAGGAGAACCCGCACATCTCCTACATCGACCAGCGCCGCGGCTACTTGATCGCCCGCGTGACCCGCGACGACCTCACGGTGGACTACCGCACCCTCGACTACATCTCCCGCCGTGGCGCCCTGGCCACGACCTCCCACCGCCTCACCATCCCCGCCACCACCTCGGCCAACGCCCTGAGCGCCCCCCACCGGCCGGGCTGAGTCCGCGTGATCCGCCTACCAGGTGACGGGCAGTTCGTGCAGGCCGAAGAGCAACCCCTCGTATGTGTAGGGCAGTTCGTCCACCGGCACGGCGACCCGCAGGGTCGGGATGCGCGCGAACAGGGTGGAGAACGCGATCTCCAGCTCCAGCCGGGCGAGGTTCTGCCCGAGGCACTGGTGCACGCCGTAGCCGAAGCCGACGTGGTGCCGGTCGCCGCGGTGGACGTCGAGCCGCCCGGGCTCGGGGAACACTCCGGGGTCCCAGTTGGCCGCGGCCAGCAGGGCGATGCAAGGCGAGCCGCAACCGGATCTTCGAGCGGGTGGAGCACCTCATCCAGCTGGCCCAGCAGGAGGGCCGGCTCCGTCAGGGGATCGGCCCCATCGACCTCCTTGCCGGCATCATCAAGCTGTCCCGCCCGCTGCCCGTCATCAGCGCCGAACTGAACGAGCTGCTGACGCTCCGGCTGGAGCTGTTCCTCGGCGGCCTCCACGCCACCGCGCTGGACGCCTCCGAGCCGCTGCGCCGGCGGTCGCTGACCCTGGACGAGCTGGACCGCTACCTCAAGACGGCGGAGTAGCCGGCGCCCGCCTGCCCCGGCCTGTTCGCGGAGCGGTATGAGCGCGCTGGAGGGCGGAGGCGCTGTTGTCGCGAGGTTGTCGGCGGATCAGCTGATGGTGTAGCCGAACAGGCCGGTGCCGGTGGTCAGGGGGCGGAACCCGCCGAGGGTGAGGGCTGACTTGCGGCGGCCCGGGGTGTACATGACGACGCCCTGCTCGGGGGAGGCGGCCACCAGGCCGTACAGGGGGCGTTGCTTCGCGAGGGGGCGGTGGCGGGAGCCCCAGTCCGGTACGACCGCCACGGAGGCGCCGAAGTCGCGGCCGCGGCCCTTGACCAGCAGGTTGCCCTGCCGTGTCAGGCCGCCGGAGGGGCGGCCGGTCAGCACCTGGACGCTGTTCTCGCCGGGGACGCCGACCGCGAGCTCGTCGAGCCCGTCGCCGTTGAGGTCGCCGGCCGCCAGCGACGCCCCGAGCCGGTCGAAGTAGCGCGGCCGCCCGTCCAGGGTGTTCTGCGACCACGCCTCCGCGCCACCGCCGCCGACCCCGCTCCGGGAGCCGTACAGCACATGCACCATCCCGTCGCCGTAGTCCATGGCCCGCTGGTTCGCGGTGATGCCCTCGCCCGGCACGCCGACGGCCAGGTCGGCCCGGCGGTCGCCGTTGAAGTCGCCGGTGGCCAGGGCGGAGCCGAACCCGTCCCACTTCTCCGCGGCCCCCGCGATCCCCGGCGAGCTCTGCGTGAACTGCCGCGCCCGCTTCCGCCGCACGTCGATCACGGTGACCGAGCCCTGCCCGTCCTTCGCCACGGTGTCGGAGGGCGCCCCGACGGCGAGCTCGGCGCGGCCGTCACCGTCGAAGTCCCCGGTGGCCAGCGTCGCCCCCCACTGGTCGGTGACGCTCGCCGCCTGCCGCACCCACGACGTCTTCTGTGTGATCTCGTACGGCTTGCGGCCCTTCATCCCGTACACGGTCACGGACCCGCCGGCTCCCCGGCTGGGCGCCCCCACGGCCAGCTCGTCCCGGCCGTCATCGTCGAAGTCGCCCGCCGCCAGCGAGGCACCGAAACGATCGCTGGACGGCTTCGGCAGCCGCAGCTCCCGTCCGGCGACGAGCCCGTCCGGCGAGCCGTCGTAGATCTGCACGACCCCGTTCCCGTCGGCGCCCGGGGTCCGCTCCCCGGTGAACTCCTCCGACACCCCCACGGCCAGGTCCGCGCACCGGTCGCCGTCGAAGTCACCCGCGGCCAGCGCCGAGCCGAACGAGTCGCCGGGCTCCGCGCCGCCCTCCTGCGCGAGCACGGTCTTCTCGCCGGAGCCGTACAGCACGGTCACGGAGCCGGCGCGAGAGCGGTCGTACGGGGCGGCGATCGCGAGGTCGGCCCGGCCGTCGCCGTCGAAGTCGAGCGGCCGCCCAGCGCACGAGGAGGCCGCCGCGGGCGTCGTACCGCAGGCCAGGGGGAGCAGCAGGCAGGCGGTGAGCAGCACTTTCATACCCGCAGTAATGACCAGTCAGGTCGAACCGTGACTGAACGGCACGAGAACGGTCCAAGAGAACCGGATGCACATCACTCCGTGCGATGAGATGATCACCTCGTCTCTCCGCCCCAGGAGGCTCGCGGGCGTGGGAGGCGGCCCCCGCGAGGTCGAGGTGAGGTGGACGAGTGACCGTACGCCATGCGCTGCTGATCGGCGTCCCCCGGTGTGACGACCGGGAACTGGACGATCTCGGCGACGTCGTCAGGACCGACGTGCGGGCCATGCGGCAGTCGCTGGACCAGTCCGGCTACGCGGTCGTCGAGAGCTTCGGCGTTGAAGAGTCGGAGGAGCCGACAGGCACCCGGATCAGGAGGCGCATCAGGCGCGCCTGCGAGGAGGTGCCCGAGGGCGGCGTGCTGCTGCTGTACTTCTCTGGGCACGGCGTCTCCCTGGACGGCTCCGACTACCTGGTGCCCTGCGACGCCGACCGTGGCACCGGCGCCCTCGCCGTCGATGAGCTGGTGTCGTTCGTCCCCGACGGGCTCGAAGGCTGCCGGGCCAGGCTGGTCGTGTTCTTCGTCGACGCGTGCAGGAACGCGCCTGCCGGCGAGCACAATCCCGTCGTGCACGGCGGGCGGCTGCCGTACTGGAAGGGCGGCGACTTTGTCATGATCACCGGCTGCGGTCCCGGCCAGAAGTGTCACTACGGCGAGACCGGCAGCTACTTCACCCAGGCGCTCGCCCAGACGCTCGATCGGCGAAACCCCGCCCGCACCCTGCAACAGGTCTTCGACGACGTCCGCCGCCAGATGGCCCGCGTGGCACGCCCGACGGACGAGCAGCCGCAACAGCCGCACGCCCACCACGTGCTCAGCGAGCGGATGCCCGGCGCCGACCTCGCCATCTGCGACGGCGACGACTTGACCGTGGCCTGGCGTCGCGCAGTCGAGACGACGCCACTGTGGGACCTCAGCGCCGAGGCCGTGCCGACCGCCACGAGAGAGAAGGTCCGTGAGGTCGTCGAGCGGTGTGCCGTGCGCCGCAACGAGGCCGCCGCCGAGCTGAGGAGGCACGTCAGGATCGACGACCCCTGGAGCGATCAGAACTACCCGATCCGCATTCTCGACCGGCTGGTGGAACTGCTCGACGGCGCCGAGCTCACGCCGGCTGAGACAGCGCTGCTGGTCGCGGCACCGTTCCTGCGCGAATGCCTGATCGGGGCGGGCATCCGCCAGGCCGCCCGCATCAAGCCGATCTCGTTCGCGCGCACGTACGAGCCGGGACCGCGCAACGACCTTGAGCTCACGCACGAGATGCATCAGCACTTGCTGCAGCGGGCCGAGGGGCTGGCCGCCAGGGAAGCGTACGCGGCGCGCGACGCGCTGGCGATGTGGCTGGTGCACCAGTGGCTCGCTGTCGGCTCGGCGCTGTGGCGCGGAGAGGACGCCAAGCAACTGTACGCCGCGACGGCCTCCGCCCTTGACGTGACCCCGAAGGCCCCGCGTGGTGAGCGGGCCGGATTGGTGGAAGCCCTTGTCCTGGCGGTGGGCTCCGACCTGGCCGACCACGACCTGGCCGAGCGGGCCTACCTCGACGGGCGGTGGCGCGTGCTGACGAGGGTGCTCGGTGTGGCTGGCACGCTGGCCGTGGACGTCCGGCGCCTGCCGTCCGTGATCGCCGACCATCTGGGCACCCACCTCGAACTGCCGCTGAGCACGGTCACCTCGGCGGTGGAGCGGCTCGAGTGGCGGCATTCGGAGGAGGCGCTCAACCTCTGCCTCAGCTGCGAACATCCCGCGCTGCACCTGGCGCTGGAGGACGTCGTGCGCCGGGCGGATGCCGCACTCGCGGCTGCCCAGGCCGACAAGCACCTGGCGCCAGTGCTCGTCAAACGGCTTCCCGAACGCGTCACGGCCGATGAGCTCCGTCCCGAGCAGCGCGAGCGGACCCCCGCGTACGCCACGCCGGTCATGAGGTTCCGGCTGGCCGAGGAGAAGGTGCGCGAGCTGCTCATGGGGCGCCAGCTCTACGACGACCCCTCGCTGGCCATCCGCGAGCTCTACCAGAACGCCCTCGACGCCTGCCGCTACCGCGACACCCGGCTCCGTTACATCAGGCGCGAGGGCTGGCACGGCGAGATTACCTTCCGGCAGGGCGTGAAGGACGGCCGCCCGTACATCGAGTGCCAGGATAACGGCGTCGGCATGGACGCCGACACGCTCCTGCACGTGTTCGCGAACGCGGGTGAGCGGTTCGTCTACCGGCAGCAGTACCGCGCCGAGCAGGCCGAGTGGGAGTCCGCGGACCCGCCGCTGCGGATGGTGTCCAACAGCCAGTTCGGGGTCGGCGTGTTCAGCTATTTCATGCTGGCCGACGAGATCGAGGTGCTGACCCGTCCCGTCAACAGGCATGGTGTTCCGGCCCAGCAGGCCCACAGCGTCCACATCGCCAGCAGCGGGAGTCTCCTGCAGATCACCCCATCCGAGGCGGGCATGCCCGAAGGAGGCACACGTGTGCGCCTCTACCTGAGCGGCGACGAGAAGGTGTCGGTGCTGCGGACGATGCGGCGGCTGCTCTGGGTCTCCGACTATGACGTGGAGGTCACCGAGGAAGACAGGGGATCGGAGCGGTGGACGGCAGGGAAGCTGCGATACCAGGACGACAGCCCTCTCAAGGTCGGTGCGGATCTGTGGTGGGTATCCGGCAACGGCGGGCTGCTGGCGGACGGCATCCTGACGACCGAGCAGATGTTCGGCGTGGTCGTCAACCTGCGCGGCGTCCACCGGCCACGGTTCACCGTCGACCGCAAGAAGCTGCGCGAATGGGACAGGACATGGGTGCACGAGGAGACGGAACGGTCGTTGCCTGCGCTCGAAACCTGGCCGGGTCTCACCATGTCGTGGTTGTGGGAGATGACCGAGGACACGCCTCAGCGGGCCCAGCGGGTCTTCGACCACCTGGTGAAGATCGACGCCCAGGTGCCGATCGGCGAGTTCTGGGCGCGGGACCTGCTGGTCCCGATCAGGGCCGTCGGGTGCCTGCCGGAAGACGCCGCTCTGCTCAGCCTTCGTAGCCAGGAAGGGAGGTACGCCGTCTGGTTGCGAACCTGGCGGGCCCTGCAGTGGCACGCGCTCCTCGGTCACATCCCGCGCAGCCGCATGATCCAGGCAGCCGGCGGCGGAAGCGGCGAGGGCTGTCCGCTCGTCGGGCCGGTGGATGCCAAGCTGCTGGAAGGCCTGGCCCACGGAACGCGGGCGTCCCGGGAACATCTGCTGGAAGGACTCGCCGATTCGGAGGAGAGCGTCGTCTCCGTTCTGCGCAGGCTGCGACGCTACGCGATTACGGGGCTGGACGTGTCGGTCGCGCGCGCTATTCCTCCCGTCACTCGCGCGCTGACGGACGAGGAACGACCGTTGTTCGCCGTGCTCACAGCCTGGTTGTGCGTGGGCGCGGCGAGAGACGAGGACTCGTTCGGCCACCTGATCCTGGCGTCGAGAAGGCTGGATCTTCCCCTGGGAGAGGTGCTCAGGCGGGCGGCGGAGCTGGCGCCGCCCGGGTGGAGCATTCCGGAACTGGACCTGGGGCCGCTCGCCGATCACGTCTGCACGGAGATGGACGCGCGTCTGATGTCGAGAGACTGGGACGGGATGAGACCGTGGCTCACGGGCGATATCGCGCCGAGCCGGGTGGCCGACACCAGCGTGGAGCGTGGCCTGTCCGTCAAGGACGTGCTGGACATGTACGGGCGGTTCGCTCCCCTCGGTGTGCGAGTTCAGGGCAGCGAGCGGTATCCGGACGACCTCAACCCTCTGGAACTCGAAGCGCTGCGGCTGGTCGATCACGTGGGACAGCGGATCACCCGCATGCACCTCGTGGTCGTCGCCGGCCGGGCCGGCCTCTCGGTCCACGAAGCACACGCCGCGCTGGCCCGGCTGGAAGTCCGCGGCCTCCTTGAGCGGCCCGAGATCGCTGGATCGCCGGATCTGCGTCCTGGACGTGATGAGGTGCACTTTGTCCTCACGTGCCTGTCCATGTCCGGCGCTGCCGAGAAGCCGGATGTCGCCGATCGGATGACCGCCCTGCGCATCGCCGCCACTGTGGAACGGGAAAGCCTCCGCCACCCTGTGGAGACCCGAATCAGAGAGGCGGCCGTTCTCGCCACCCCCGGCGAGCCCTTCACCAAAGTGGACCTGATCCGTGCCGCCGTCGAGTTGAGGTGTGCGATCGGGGTGGCTCGTGAGAAGCTGCTCAGCTTTTACCCCGGAGCCGACGCCGAGGCCGTTTCCCCGGAAGAGGCGCCCCTTGTTTTGGGGCGATACGTGGCTGGCATGCTCAGGGAGGCGGAGACATCCGCGGCGCTCAGCTGGGACCTCGATCCTGGAAAACTCATCCAGAATGCCTACTTTTCGGGCATGTCGGTCGGCGCCTTCCTCCGGAGACTCCGGACCTACCGGGCACTGGGCATGCCCGTGCCCGACGTCCACGACGAGGCTTTGGACGAGTTCCATCCCACCGAAGAGGACGCCAAGCTGCTGTCCCGAACAGGAGCAGGCGAGCCCTACATGTCGGAGGTGGATCCGCTCTCCCTCGTCCAGGTCGCGGGCCGGAACGGCTGGACCGTGGCCGGCACCCACCGCCGTCTGCTCCGCTTCACGCCGCTCGGTGTGACACTCGACTACCCGCACGACGCCTGCCCCGACACCATCGTCCACTGGCAGGACTTGCTCGCGCTCACCGTCCACCTCGATGGCCACGCCCCTGCCATCGCCGGCGCGGTGACCCCGGCGCACCTCGTCCGCGCGGCCGAGGAGCTCGACGAGACCCCCGAGCGGGTACGCGAGCGCCTCCTCCGCTATGCCCAGCTGTTCGGCCTCACCGTCCCCGAGGAGATCATCGTTGCCTGAGATCGAGAGCCATCGGTCCATTGAGTACCAGGTCGTCGATCGCGGACCGCAGAAGGAGGGCTTCACCGTCGACAAGTCCCCCACCGAGGACGGCCTGGAGGTATCGGGTGTCTGCCCCGCCTGCCACGGCAGGACCACCACCCCCTGGTCGTACGGCATCGCTGGAGGCAAGGGCGTGTTCAGGAAGAAGCGGGAGAACGCCCAGCCCTCCGGTCCCCGCACCGTCGCTTGCGAGTGCGGATACGCTCACCCCAATCGGCCTGAAACGGCATGGAACGTCGGCTGCGGCGCGTACTGGACCGTGGAGCTTCCCTCGTGAGCGTCGACTCGTGGCGATGGCTGCAGAAGGCCCAGCAACTGCGGTTCGAGCAGTTGGAGATCGCCCGCAAGCAGGCCGAGAGCTGGCGTACCGGGCTGACCGGGATCACAGCCCTGTTGGCCGCCGTGCTCGTCGTCAAGGGCCGCGACAGCGTCAGCGACCTGGCGCAGCCGTACAAGTGGGTGGTGCCGCTGTTGCTTGCTCTCGCACTGGCCACGCTGGTGTGGGCCACGCTCACTGCGGTGAGCGCCGCCTCCGGTAGCCCGTCGCGCAAGACCCTGCTCACCGGTGAAGACCTGCGCGACTGGACCGTTGGCGAGGTCAGGCGGATCGAGAAGGCGGTCGTCCGGGCTCGGGTGCTCACCGTGGCCGGGGTGACGGCGGTGGCTGCGGCGGTCGGTGTGTCCTGGCTGGCCCCAGTCGCCACCCCGCCGGCCGCGCTGGTGGTCGTCGAGTCAGCGTCCGGACGGATCTGCGGCACCCTGGTGGACACCAGCGGCGGCAACCTGCTGGTGAAGGTACGCGAGGACCAGCAGGTCGTCCCGCTGGCGGGCGTGGCGCGCATCCGCGGGGTCACCGCATGCCCGCGCTGACCGGACTTCCCGGGTGCGGGAGCGTGCCAGGATAGACGGGTGGACATCGACCTCGCTGATCTCGACTTCTGGCGTAAGCCGCTCAAGGAGCGGAACGAGGCGTTCGCCCGGCTGCGTGAGCTGGAGCATCCGGTGTTCTTCCCCGAGAAGAAAGTGCCGTTCCTCCGCTCCGGCAAGGGTTTCTACGCCCTCGTCCGGCATGCCGACGTGGTCGAGGCCAGCCGCAACGCCAAGGTGTTCTCCAGCGAGCCGGCCGTCACCAACCCGGAGCCGCCGGGCTGGGTCAAGCAGGTGTTCGGCGAGTCGATGGTCAACATGGACGACCCGCGCCACGCCCGCCTGCGCCGCATCGTCACCCGCTCGTTCAGCCCCAAGATGCTGGCCAATCTCCAGGGCGACATCGAGGCCGCCTGCGCCCGCATCGTCGACGACGTGATCAAGGACGGGCCGCGCGACTTCGTCGCCCAGGTCGCCGCCCGCCTGCCCATCCACGTCATCTGCGACATGCTCGACATCCCGCAGGAGCTGCGCGAGCAGGTCCACCGGCACGTCGACATCTCCACCGCCTACACCGGCGTCCGGCCGAGCCTGGCCCGCAGCGTCCAGATGGCCGGCCAGAACATGCTGGCCCTGCTCGCCCTGCAGCGCATGGTGATCAAGCTCGGCCACGAGCGCGCCGCCGACCCCAAGGGCGACCTGGTCTCGTTGCTGGTCACCGCCAACCCCGACGGCGAGAAGCTCACCGACAAGGAGCTCGGGTCGTTCTTCTCGTTGCTGCTGGTGGCGGGCAACGAGACGGCGCGCAACACGATGGCCCACGGCATCAAGCTGCTCACCGACAACCCGGCGCAGCGCGAGCTGCTGATGAGCGACTTCGACGCCCACATCAACAACGCCATCGAGGAGATGGTCCGCCACGTCTCGCCGATCATGCAGTTCCGGCGCACGGTCACGCAGGACCACTCGCTGCGCGGCCTGGAGCTGAAGAAGGGCGACAAGGTCGTGCTCTTCTACGGCTCGGCCAACCGCGACGAGTCGGTCTTCCCCGACGCCGACGCGTTCGACATCACCCGCGACACCAAGCCGCATGTCGGGTTCGGCGGGCCGGGCCCCCACTTCTGCCTGGGCGCCAACCTGGCCAGGCAGGAGATGCGCACGATGTTCCGCGAGCTGCTGACCCGGCTGCAGGGCATCCGCTCCGTCGGCGAGCCCGAACTGCTGTTGTCGAACTTCGACAACAGCGTGCGCAGTCAGCCCTTCACGTTCTGATCGGCACCTGCACCGACCCCGAACACCGGGCGTCGAGCAGGGGCTGCAACGCTCCCGCGTCGGTCAGGCAGCCACCTCGCGCAGGATCTGCCCATGGTGCTCTCGTCCGCGGCCGGTCAGCGTCGCAGCAGGTCGGTCCAGGAGGCGGTGTGCACGGTCGTCGTTCAGAGCAGCCGAACGGGGCCGGCGTCGATGGGTGTGCGAAACAGGGCGTAGGGGTAGCGGCGCAGGTCTTGCCCGTTCTGGTAAGCCGCCTGCCGGTGGAGCTGATTGGAGGTGACGTAAAGATGGCTCTGGGTGACCGACATCGTGTCGGGCCACAGCAGTCTCGGGTCGTGCACGAGAGCCTCGAAGGTTCCGTCCGGGAGGCGGCGCATGATGGCGTTGTGCTCCCAGTTCGTGATGTAGACGCGTCCGGCGTCGTCGGTTTCCAGGCCATCGGCCGAGCCGCCCTTGTCTCCTTCATCCGTGACTGTGGCCGCCACCTCCTCCTCGCTGACCGAGCGGTCGGCCAGGGCGTCAGCCGACACGCTGTACAGGTGCCGTGACATGAGCGGGCAGTAGAACAGCCGTTCGCCGTCGGCCGAGATGGCGATGCCGTCGGCGCCCATCAGGACCGGCTTGGGCGGGCCGTCCTTCGGGCGTTCCATGAAGACGCGGCCCTCAACGATCGGCAGGTAGCCGGGCGGCCTTTCCGCCTTGGTGCTGGGGTGGTCGTTCAGTCGTCGCCATGCCTGTTCGGTCGCCAGGTCCACCACGACGATGGCGTTGGGACCGTTGCCGGAGGAGTCGGTGATGTAGGCGACGCCCTCGGTCGCGTTGCGCAGGTCGAAGCGGACGTCGTTGAGGTAGGAGGTGCTGAGCGCCACGTCGGGTTCGAAGGCGATCACCCGAACCACGGTGTCGCTCCGCAGGTCGACGCAGACCAGCTTGGGGCCGCCCGGTTCGGTCGGCTTGAACAGCGGACTGCCGGTGTCCAGGATCCACAGACGGTCGGCTGGATCGACCACTACGCTCTGCACCGACACCAGCCGCTTGAACAGGTCGCCGGACCTGGCGTTCCACGCCTGGTCCGGGAACGGCACGGCCTTGCCGTCACGCAGCTCGGCCACGGTGGCGGCGACGTCGTCACCCCACAGCGGGTAGTTGACGAAGATCCGGCCAGTGTGCGACACAGTGACGCCGGTCGGCATCGGGCCTTCCTTGAAGGCGTGCACCAGCTCCAGCATGCCGAACGGCTGGTCGGTCTGCTCTCTGATGTCTTCATGGTCGTTTGCCGTCATGACACCGTTCCCCCCTTGCTCGGGATGAGTTGCCCTCCGCCGCGGAGCGTCACGCGGAGTCTTGGGGGGCGACACGCGGCACGAAAGGCGACCCACGTCCATCAGGTGAGACGTGGATGACGGTTCTGCGCCCGTGCAGTGAACCGAGATCCAGAGATTCACGGAGGGCCTTCCCCTCCCCAGCAGAGATCACGCGGGTTCGCGGCAGGTCATTGCACCCACCAGGCGACGAAATGGCGATCCACTTCACCCCGGCGTCGCCCTAGTCGTCGTCCCCGCCGGCCAGCACGTTCGTCCTGATCGTGACGAACGTGATCAGCGCCGCGACCGCCATCATCCCGGCGCTGACCAGCATCGCCGTCCGGTAGCCCGCCCCGAACACCGCGGGGTTCTGGAAGGCGTCGCCCACCAGCCCGACCAGCGGCGGCACGGCGGCCACCGCCAGGAGACTGCCGGTGCGGGCGACCGCGTTGTTGACGCCGCTGGCCGTGCCCGCGTGCCGCTCGTCGGCCGTGGCCAGCACGGTCGCCGTCAGCGGCGCGACCGCCGCCGACAGCCCCAGCCCGAAGACGGACACCGCGGGGATCACGTGCAACGCGTACGACGAGCCGGCGCCGATCGTGCTCATCGCCAGGAATCCCACGCCCGCCACGAGGATGCCGATCGTCATGAGCAGGCGCGGGCCGACGCGCCGGGCCAGCTCGCCGGCCCGGGCCGACAGCAGCAGCATCAGGACCGTCGTGGGCAGCATCGCCATCCCGGCCGCGATGGGGGAGAAGCCGGAGACCACCTGCAGCTGCACGACGAGCAGGAAGAACACCACGCCCATGGCCGCGTACATGATCAGCGTCACCACGTTCACCGCCGTGAAGACCCGGTCGCGGAAGATCTCCACCGGCACCAGCGCGTCCGGCGACCTGCGCACCTGCGTCACCACGAACGCCGCCGCGAGCGCCAGCCCGGCCAGCAGCGGCACGGGCGCCCCCTGCTGGATGAGCCCGTACGTGATGCCCGCCAGGGCCAGCGCCGCCAGGGCCGCGCCCAGCACGTCGAAACGTCCCGCCGCCTGCTCGTCCCTGCTCTCCGGTACGTGCCGCAGCGTCAGCACCACGATGACCACCGCGAACGGCAGGTTGATCAGGAACGCCCACCGCCACCCGGCCGTCTGCACCAGCCAGCCGCCCAGCAGCGGACCGACCGCGCTGGCCACGCCGCCGAGCCCCGACCACACACCCACGGCCCTCGGCCGGTCGTGCCGGACGAACGACGCCTGGATGAGGGCGAGCGAGCCCGGCGTGAGCAGTGCCCCGCCGACGCCCTGCAGGGCGCGGGCGGCGACGAGGAACTCGATGTTCGGCGACAGGCCGCACAAGGCCGAGGCGATGGCGAACCAGACGACGCCCACGAGGAAGACGTTGCGCCGGCCGTAGCGGTCGCCGAGGGAGCCGCCCAGCAGGATCAGCCCGGCGAGGGTCAGCGTGTAGGCGTTGATCGTCCACTGCAGGCCGGCCATGTCGGCCTCCAGCTCCCGCCCGAGGAACGGCAACGCCACGTTCACCACGGTGCTGTCGAGCAGCGCCAGCCCGGAGCCGAGCACGGTCGCCGCCAGGATCCACCGGCCGCGCGCCGACTTCAGTACGACGTGCCCGTCGGCGCGGACCTCTTCCGGGGGATCTGCCATGGAGGCCATCCTGTCATCGCCTCCCGAACCGCCTGCAGGGGGGCGGGTCAGTACTCGAGGCCGGACAGATCCTCGCCGGTGAGGTGCAGGCCGGCCGCTCCCATGTTCTCCTCCAGGTGCTCGACCGAGCCCGTTCCGGGGATCGCCAGGATCGCCGGGGAGACGGCGAGCAGCCAGGCGAGCGCCACCTGCGTCGTCGTCGCCCGGCGCCGTGCCGCGACCCGCTCCAGGCGGGCGTGGTCGATCGGGTTGAGGCCGCCGCCCAGCGGGAAGAACGGCACGAACGCGATCCCGGCCGCGGCGCACTCCTCCACCAGCGAGGCCGACCCGCGATCCTGCACGTGGAAGGCGTTCTGCACGGCCGCCACCGGGGCGATCGCGCGGGCCTCGGCGAGCTGGGCGGCGTCGACGTTGCTCACGCCGAGATGGCGGATCAGCCCCTCGTCGCGGAGCTCGGCGAGGGCGGCGAAGCGCTCGCCGATCGACTCGCCGCCCGGCCCGGCCATCGCCCCGGCCCGCAGGTAGACCAGGTCCAGACGGTCCAGCCCGAGGCTGGTCAGGTTGTCCTCGACGAGGGCGCGCAGCTGGTCCGGCCTCGCCTGCAGGCTCGGGATGCCGCGCTCGTCCAGCATCGGCCCCACCTTCGTGGCGATCACCAGGCCGTCGGGGTACGGATGCAGCGCCTTGCGGATCAGGTCGTTGGAGGCCACGTCATCGCGCCGGTAGAACCAGGCGGTGTCGATGTGGTCGGCGCCGAGCTCGACGGCCCTGCGCAGCACGGCGATCCCGACCTCGGGGTCGCGGGCGGGCCCGGTGAGCGAGTCGCGGGCCAGGCGCATGGCTCCGAAACCGAGCCGGTGCACGGGCAGATCTCCGCCGATCGAGAACACGTTGTCCGTCATGCCGTCAGCCTCGCCGGTCGGGCGGACCCGGCCCAAGGCGATGGCAGCTTCCTGCCATATACTCCGGCGATGGTCATCACCGTACGCGGAGACATCGAGCTCGTGGCGCGGGCGGGTCACCTGTTCGAGGGCGTCACACGCGAGTTCGTCTGTGCCGCGCGCGACCTGTCCACGTGGGCGCAGCCGCAGGCCCGTGAGGCGGTCAGGCGGCGGATGGCCTGGGCGCCGGGCAGCGTCGGCGTGCGCAAGCTGCTCAGCCCGGCCGCGCTCGCCGGCGAGGAGGCGCGGCGCCACCTGCGGCAGCTCGCGGCGGGCCGGGTCCAGGTGCGCATCGCCGCGCGCCCCCTCCCGTACGAGACGATCGTCATCGACCGGTCGTACGCCATCACGGCGGGCGACCCCACGGCGGGGGTCAGGGAGTACACCGTGACCGACGAGCCGTCGCTCGTCGGCGGCATCTGCTCGCTCTTCGACGGGGTCTGGGAGGCGGCCACCGAGCTGGAGGCGTACCTCGGCACGGACCGGCCGCACCTCGACGACGCCGAACGCACCGTGCTGCGCATGCTGAGCCTCGGCCACACCGACGAGGCGGCGGCCCGTCGCCTCGGCGTCTCCCTGCGCACCTACCGGCGGCGGGTGGCCGCCCTGATGGCGGCGCTGGAGGCGGAGACCCGCTTCCAGGCCGGGAAACGCGCCGGCGAACTCGGCCTCACGAGCTGAAGGCGAGGGCGCGGAGCACGAACTCCGACACCAGCTCCCCGGCCCGCTCCACCGTCACCTCGCCGCTGATCAGCGGCACGCGCTCGGCGCCGATCAGCGCGAGGATCATGCGCGCCGTGGCCGGCACGTCGAGCACCCTGAAGTCTCCTGAGTCGATGCCGCTCCGCAGGATGTCCACGAGGATGCGCTGCATGGGCGCGACGTGCTCGGCGAGGCGCTGGTAGGCGTCGGGGCCGAGCGTCGCGCTCAGATCGGCGGCCCCCGGATGGGGATGGGCGACCAGCCCGGCCAGCTGGAGCCGGACGAAGGCCCGCAGCCGGTCGGCGGGCGAGGCCCCCTCCGGCAGCTCCCGCTCGTAACCGTCGATGAAGTACTGGGTCACCCGCTCGGTGAACGCCAGCAGCAGGGCCGCCTTGTCGGGGAAGTAGTTGTACAGGACCGTACGGGTGATGCCTGCCTCGCCGGCCACGTCGGTCATCGAGATGGCGTCGATGCCCTGCACCCGTGACAGCCGCGACACCGCCTGCAGGATGCGGTCACGCGTCTGGGCGCGGTGCTCGCCGATGGTGGCGGCCGAGATGCGGGGCATAGGCCCATCGTAGGCCGGTCGCCGCCGCCGGGAGCCCTCAGCGGCGACGCCGTCGAGAGCCGCACCGGCCCGTGACGGGTCAGGCGGCGGCCTTGACGGTGTGCATCAGCTCGGTCAACACCTCGGTGTTGAGCTGGTAGGCCAGCTTGACCTCGCCGATCATCCGCCGGCGTTCGCGCTCGTCGAACTCCCGCTCCAGCGTGTCCAGCCGGGAGCGGTACTCGGTCTTGAACCGGGGCAGGCTGCCCAGGTCGTCGAAGAAGTAGAAGTCGACTCCGCCGCCCTTGGCGTAGCCGTAGATCTTCTGCAGCTCCATCCGGATGAACTGGCCGCCGGACAGATCGCCCAGGTAGCGGGTGTAGTGGTGGGCGATGAAGCCGCCCGGCCAGTCGGCGACCTGGTGGATGCGGGCCACCAGGGTGCGGGTGGACTTCGACGGGGCGATGCGCTCGCGCCAGCCGGGGCCGTAGACCGTCGCCAGGTCGCGCTCCAGCGCCCGCTCGCGGAACAGCTCGGGGAAGACGAACCGGCCCGCCACCGGGTGGCCGGCCAGCCGCCGCGAGACGCCGTCGAGCGCGGTGTAGGCGAAGTAGTGCTGGGCGACCATCTGGCCGTATTCGTGCTCGCTCAGGCGGCCGCTCATCAGCTCCGAGAGGTAGCTCTCGGACTCGGCCGACTCGTGGTCCGCCCAGGTGGCGTTCCGCAGGGTCTCGGAGAACGACGTGGTCACGGCCCACCTCAGGTCGAGCTGATGTTTCTGACGCAGTGTCACAAACACCGGCGCGCGGCGTCAAGTTGATGACGACAGGTTGTCATCAAAATGCCGTCCTGCCTCCTGTCTACCCGGGAAAGGCGACGTCAAAGGGCTGCCGCCCCTTTTTCGGCGGATGCCGCGCGTTCGGCGAAGTGGCAGGCGGCGTAGTGGGCGCCGACCGCCTCCAGGACGGGCTCCTCCTCGGCGCAGCGCGGCGCCGCCTTCCAGCAGCGCGTGTGGAAGCGGCACCCCGGGGGAGGCGCCACCGGGCTCGGCGGGTCGCCCGCCAGCATGATCCGCGAGCGTCCCCGCAACCGCGGCTTCGGCACGGGGGCCGCCGACAGCAGCGCCATCGTGTACGGATGCGCCGGCGCCCCGTACACCTGCCCCGCGGGCCCCAGCTCCGCCAGCCGTCCCAGGTACATCACCCCGACCCGGTGCGAGACGTGCCGTACCACGGCCAGGTCGTGCGCGATGAACACCAGCGCCACCCCGAGCGTCCGCTGCAGCTCGGCGAACAGGTTGACCACCTGCGCCTGCACCGACATGTCCAGCGCCGACACCGGCTCGTCGCACACGATCACGTCGGGCTCGGTGGCCAGAGCCCTGGCGATGCCGATGCGCTGGCGCTGCCCGCCGGAGAACTCGTGCGGGAACCGGTTCATCCGGTCGGGCGACAGGCCCACCAGCGTCAGCAGCTCGCCGACCCGCTCCCGCATGGCCCGCGCGTCCGGGGACAGGCGGTGCACGCGCAGCGGCTCGGCCACGATGTCGTGCACGGTCATGCGCGGGTTCAGCGAGGTGAGCGGGTCCTGGAAGACCATCTGGACGCGGCGCCGGATGTCGCGCGGCACCCCGCCCCTGGCGAAGAACGGCCGGCCCCGGAAGGTCACCTCCCCCTGGTCGGGGCGTTCCAGGCCGACGAGCATGCGGGCGAGCGTGGACTTGCCGCACCCGGACTCGCCGACGATGCCGAGCGTCTCGCCGGCGTGCAGCTCCAGGTCGACCCCCGCGACCGCGCGCACGGCCCCGCCCCGGGAGAGCATCCCGCCGCGGTAGCTCTTGTGCAGCCCCGACGCGCGCAGCACGGGCTCCCGCTTCTGGACGGGATCAGGCGAGGGCGGCATCGAGCATCTCCTCCGAGTGGTGGCAGGCGGCGTACCGGCCGGAACCGGTCGCCAGAGGGATCAGCGGCGGGCGGGTGGTGCGGCAGACCTCGCTCGCCCGGTCGCAGCGCGGCGCGAACGAGCAGCCCGGCGGCACCTGCGCCGGGCTGGGCGGGGCGCCCGGGATGGCGCGCAGCTCGGAGGCGGGCGCGTCCAGGTCGGGGATGGCCGCGAGCAGGGCGGCCGTGTACGGATGGGCGGGCAGGTCGTACAGCTCGCCGGCCTCGCCGCTCTCCACGATGCGCCCGGCGTACATCACCGCCACCCGGTCGCTGACCTCGGCCGCCACCCCCAGGTCGTGGGTGATGAGCAGGACCGCGGTGCCCAGATCGCGCCGCAGCCGGTCGATGAGCTCCAGGATCTGCGCCTGGACGGTCACGTCGAGTGCGGTCGTCGGCTCGTCGGCGATGATCAGATCTGGTTCCAGGGCGACCGCCATGGCGACCAGGATGCGCTGGCGCATGCCGCCCGAGAACTGGTGCGGGTAGTCGTCGACGCGCTTGGCCGCGGCCGGGATGCCCACCAGGGTCAGCATCTCGATCGAACGCGCCCGCGCCTGCCTGCGGGAGACGCCCAGATGCACCCGGAACAGCTCGCCGATCTGGTCGCCGATGCTGAGCACCGGGTTCAGGGCCGACAGCGCGTCCTGGAAGACGAGCGTCATCGCGCTGCCGCGCAGGGCGCGCCGCTCCTCCTCCGACATCGCGAGCAGGTCGCGCCCGCCCAGCCGGGCCGCCGCCGAGCGCACCCGCGTGCCCGGCCGGTCGAGCAGGCCCATGATCGCCTTCGCGGTGACCGACTTGCCGGAGCCGGACTCGCCGAGCAGCGCGAGCGTCTGGCCGCGTTCGATCGTCAGGTCCACCCCGCGTACGGCGGGGATCTCGCGCCCGTGGGCGGTGAACGTGACGTGCAGGTCACGGATCTCCAGGACCGGTGGTTCGCTCACCGCACCCCCTCCTCCAGTGTGACGAAACCGTGCGTCGATCACGTCGGTCTTGCCGGAAAACAACTTTAGTATTGCCTTTAATGCACGATCCTGGCATGATTCCGGCAATCGGACAAGAGGGGATGACAAGTGCTGGAAGCCGCGAAGAGCTACAAGGGCTACCGTTCGTACGAGTATCTGGAGGAGGGGGTCGACTACCGTCGATTCGACCTGGCACCCGAGCTCGGGCGCGTCCCGGCGTACCAGGGGCCCGAGCTCTCCACCGAGCAGACCGAGCGGGTGCGCCGCCTGCTCGCCGACAGCCTGGTCGTCTCCCTGCACGACCACCCGTCGATCTTCCCCGACGACATCCGCCAGACCGTCGAGTACAACCGCACGGCCCGCCACCACACCGGCTTCGAGGGCCTGGCCCGCTCCGGCATGACCGTCGTCTTCGACAACCTCATGGACGGCACCTGCTGCATCACCAGCCAGGCCGGCTGGAAGTGGAACGACGTGGTCGCCGACATCGGCATGCGCCTGTCGGACATCGCCCACCAGGACTTCGTCGTCAAGGTCGAGCGCCTGGCCGACGTCCACCGGGCGCACGCCGAGAGCCGCGTCGGCCTGGTGCTCGCCCTGGAGGCGGCCACCATGATCGAGAACGAGGTCGACCGCATCGACATGCTGTACGGCTTCGGCGTACGCCAGATGGGCATCGCCTACAGCGAGGCCAACGCCCTGGGCAGCGGCCTGAAGGAGCGCGGCGACGGCGGCCTGACACTGTTCGGCGAGCGCGCCGTGCGCCGCATGAACAAGCTCGGCATCGCCATCGACGTCTCCCACTCCGGCGACCAGACCTCGCTCGACACGATCCGCCACTCGACCAAGCCGATCCTCATCACGCACGCCGGCGCCCGCGGGGTCTGGCCGACGAACCGGATGAAGCCCGACGCGGTCATCCAGGCGGCCGCCGAGCGCGGCGGCGTGATCGGCCTGGAGGCGGCCCCGCACACCACCCTGTCGCCCGACCACCCGCGCCACAGCCTGGAGTCGGTGATGGACCACTTCACGTACTGCGTGGACCTGGTCGGCATCGACCACGTGGCCTTCGGCCCCGACACGCTCTTCGGCGACCACGTGGGGCTGCACGACACCTTCGCCGAGCACCTGTCGCTCAACGAGGCCCACGGCGGCGTCCCCTACGAGAAGGTGCCGTACGTGGACGGCCTGGAGAACCCGGCCGAGTGCTTCTGGAACATCATCGCCTGGCTGGTCGGCCACGGCTACTCCGACGACGAGATCACCAAGGTCGTCGGCGGCAACGTCATGCGCGTGCTGGAAGAGGTCTGGATCTGATGCGACGTGGAGTCCTGCTGGCCGCGCTGGCCGCCCTTACCCTGAGCGCCGCCTGCGCCCCCAGCGTGCCCGGATCGTCCGGCTCCTCCGGCGGGCAGCAGCCGGCGCCCTCCGACCGGCTCACCATCGGCACCACCGCCGACGTGCTCAACTACAACCCGCTGGTCGGCAACAGCCGCACGGACTCGTGGGTGACCAACCTCATGTACCCGCACCTGACGCAGATGGACATGACCGGCAAGCGGGTGCCGTACCTGGCCACGGAGTGGTCGTACGCCGAGGACGGCAAGAGCGCCACGGTGAGGCTGCGCGACGACATGAAGTGGTCGGACGGCAAGCCCGTCACCGCCGACGACGTCGTCTTCTCGGTGATGACGGTGAAGAAGGAGAACTTCGGCGTGGTCGCCGGCCTCATCACCGCCCTGGACGAGGCCGTGGCGGTCTCGCCCACGGAGGTGCGCTTCGACCTCACCCGCCCCGACGGCACGTTCCTGGACAACGTCGGCTTCTGGCTGCCGGTCGTGCCGAAGCACGTGTTCGAGAAGGCGCCGAGCGTGCAGAAGTTCGCCAACGACTCCGACTGGGTGAGCGCGGGGCCGTTCAAGCTGACCAAGGTCGAGCGCGGCCAGCGCTACGTCATGGAACGCGTCGACGGCTTCGGCCCCGGCACCCCGGCCGTCAAGGAAGTCGTCTTCCGCGTCTTCCCCGACGTCAACACCGAGGTCCTCGCCCTGCGCAACGGCGAGATCGACGTGATCGGGAACGTGCTGCCGCCCGCCACCGCGGCCGAGCTCAAGAACGACCCCAGCGTCAAGCAGGAGCAGATCCCGTCGCTCGGCTGGGCGCACCTGCAGTACAACGTCAAGCGCAAGCCGCTGGACGACGTACGCGTCCGCCAGGCCCTCGCGCACGCCGTGGACTACGAGGCGATCAGGAACATCGCGCTCAAGGGCTACGCCAAGTCCAGCAACTCCAGCGTCCTCACGCCCTCGCTGCCGGAGTGGGCCGACCCGGCCTCGAAGGAGTACACCTTCGACCCGGCGCTGTCCAAGCAGTTGCTGGCGCAGGCCGGGGTGAGCGACCTCAGCCTGAGCATGATCTACGACCAGGCCGACCCGAACATCGCCCGCTGGGCCCCCATGGTCCGCGACTCGGCGAAGCAGGCCGGGATCACGATCAAGCTCCAGGGGCTGGAGCGGAACACGTACGTGGACAAGAGCCTCAAGCACGACTTCGACATCTACGCCGGATCGTGGGCCATCATGGACAACCCGCCCGCGAACCTGGGCCTGGCCTTCAAGACCGGCGGATACATCAACTACGGCCAGGTCAGCGACCCCAAGCTGGACGCGCTGATCGACCAGGCGCAGAAGGCGCTGAGCGTGGAGGAGGCCAAGCCGCCGATCCAGGAGGCCGCCCGGCTCATCCGCGACCAGGTCTACGACAACGTCCTGTACGTCGAGACGTTCAACGTCGCGCACAACACGAAGTGGACCGGGTTCAAGCCGATGCCGAGCGAGCTGCTGTCCATCGTGAACCCGCTCTCCCTGGCAGCGGCGAAGCCGGCGGGCTGATCCCATGCGCTTCATCGGCCTCCGGCTGGCCCGCGGCCTGCTCACCCTGTGGTTCGCGGTCACGGTGACGTTCTTCCTGGTCCGCCTGCTGCCGGGCGACCCGGTGACGGCCGTGGCCGACCCGAACATGACCGAGGCGCTGCGCCAGAAGCTGCTGGCCGACTTCGGCCTGGACAAGCCGCTCGCGGCGCAGTACCTCGACTACCTCGGGCAGCTCCTGCACGGCAACCTCGGCATGTCGTTCCGGCAGTCGATCCCCGTGACGACCGTGCTCATGGAACGGCTGCCGTGGACGCTGATCCTGACCGTCTCGGCCATGGTGGTGACGATCGTGCTGGGCATCCCGCTCGGCGTGCTCGCCGCCACCAGGGCCAGGGGCTGGGTGGACCGGGTCATCCAGATCACCGGCGTCACCGCCCAGTCGTTGTTCGTGCCGAGCGTCGGCATCTTCCTCATGTACCTGCTCGGGGTGTGGCTGCGCTGGTTCCCCATCGGCGGCGCGGTCGACCTCGACGCCACCGGGTTCGCCGCCACCCTCAGCATGCTGCACCACCTGGTGCTGCCCTGCCTGTCGCTGGTGCTCATCCAGCTCGGCGGCTACGTGCTGACGATGCGCACCACGCTCATCGAGGCGCTCGGCGAGGACTACGTGTCGCTGGCCAAGGCCAAGGGAGTGCGCCCCGGGACGGTCGTGTGGAAGCACGCCCTGCGCAACGCGCTGCTGCCGACCACCACGATCGCCGGGCTCCAGCTCGGCACCCTGGTGGGCGGCGCCGTCCTGACCGAGACCATCTACGCCTACCCGGGCGTCGGCCGCGCCATCTACGAGGCGGTCGGCCAGCTCGACTTCCCCGTCCTGCAGGGCGCGTTCGTGCTGCTCGCGGCGGCCGTCGTGGCCGCCAACCTGATCACGGACGTCGCCTACGGAATCCTCGACCCCAGGGTGCGCACCTCATGACCGCCGCCGCCGTCGAACTGACCCCGCGCCTGCGGACCTGGTCCGCCTTCCGCCGCAACCCGCTCGGCGTGGCCAGCGCGATCGTGCTGGTCCTGCTGGCGCTGGTCGCCGTCTGCGCGCCGCTCATCGCGCCCTTCCCCGAGGGGTACGGCGCCGACACCTCCCAACCGCCCTCGGCCGCCCACTGGTTCGGCACCGACGACATCGGCCAGGACGTCTTCGCCCAGGTCGTCTGGGGCACCCGGGTGAGCATGGCGGTCGGCGTCAGCGCGTCCGTGCTGGCCATCGTCATCGGCCTGCTCATCGGTGTCAGCGCCGCGTACTTCCGCCGCCTGGACACACCGCTCGGCGTGCTGGTGGACCTGTCGCTGTCGCTGCCCGTGCTGCCGCTGATGATCCTGGTGGCGGCGCTGGCCGGGCCGAGCGTGCGCACGCTCGCCGTGGTCATCGCGCTGTTCAGCTGGCCCGAGGTGGCCCGGGTGGTGCGCTCGCAGGCCATCGCGATCGTGCCCATGCCGTTCGTGTCGGCGGCCAAGGTCGTCGGCGGCTCGTCGCTGTGGATCGTCCGCAAGCACCTCCTGCCCGGCGTCATCCCCGTCGTCGGCGTGTCGGTCGTGCTCACCACCTCCCGCGCCGTGCTCGCCGAGGCCGGGCTGTCGTTCCTCGGCCTCGGCGACCCGAACAGCTGGTCGTGGGGGACGATCCTGCACAAGGCGCAGCAGTCGGGCGCGCTGGCCACCGCGTGGTGGACCACGTTGTTCCCGTCGCTGGCGATCCTGCTGCTGGTCGTCTCCACGACGCTGCTCTCGGTGGCCTACAACGACGCCCGCGACCACAGGAACTCCTCGTGACCTTTACCCAGAGACTGCCCGCAGCCTGCTACGACGCCGCGATCGAGCGGGTCCGCGCGGAGATGTCCGCCGACGGCGTGGCGGCGCTCGTGCTCGACGACCCGCTCGACGTCGCCTACCTCACCGGCTTCCACCACTTCCCGAACGAGCGGCCGGTCGCCTGCTGGCTGCCGCTGTCCGGCGACCCGGTGCTGCTCGTGCCCGACCTGGAGCGCGAGTACGCCGCCGACCAGCGGTCCCGCGCCGAGATCCTGGCCTATCCGGAGTTCCCGGGCGTGCGCTCGCCGTTCGCGGTGCTCGCCGGGCACGTACGCGCGCCGGAGTCGGCCGCGTACGCGCCGTCCACCAGCGTCGCCCGCGCCGCCGCCCTGGCCGAGGCGTTTCCCGGCACGCGATGGAGCGCCTGCGGCGCGGTCGGCCGGGTGCGGCTGCGCAAGCTGCCCGAGGAGATCGCGCTGCACGAGGAGGCCGCCCGCATCGCCGACGAGATGCTCGCGGCCGGCGTCGAGCTGGTCAGGTCGGCCGCCGAGTCCGGCGAGCTGCCCACCGAGACCGAGCTGGCCTCCCACGTCATCTCCCACGGCTCGCGCCTCATGTACGCCCGCCACGAGGACGTCGTCGTGGTGCCCATGCTCACCGGCGGCCTGGTCTACGGCGGCCCCAACTCGGCCCAGCCGCACCGCCTGCCCGGCGGCGACCGGCTGCGGGCGGGGGAGACGTTCATGCTCTCGCTCGGCTGCGCGGTCGGCGGCAGGTTCGTGGAGAGCGAGCGCACGTTCGTCATCGGCGAGCCCACCGCGCGCCAGGCGCGCTACTACGAGGCGGTCCGCGAGGCGCAGCAGGCCGGCACCGAGGCGCTCGTGCCCGGCGTCACCTGCGCGGAGGCCAACCGCCGCTGCCTGGCGGTGATCGAGGAGGCCGGGCTCGGCGAACACATCCGGCACCGGCAGGGTCACGGCATCGGCCTCGGCTTCCACGAGCCGCCCTGGTTGTCCGACGGTGACGCCACCGTGCTGGCCCCCGGCATGATCCTGTCCAGCGAGCCCGGCGTGTACGTGCCCGGCCACGCCGGATACCGCATCTCCGACACCGTCCTGGTCACCGAGTCGGGCCCGCGCCGGCTCACGGCGTACCCGCGCGAGCTCGCCGACGTGACCATCTGAAAGGGAGACCTGTGTTCATCGACATCAACGGCACCTCGCTCAACGTCGAGATCCTCGGCGACGGCGGGGAGACGATCATCGCCCACCACGGCGCCCCCGGCCTCGGCTCCCTCGCCGAGCCCAAGGCGAGCTTCGGCCGGCTCGCCGACGCCTACCGCGTGGTCGTCTTCGACGCCAGAGGCTCCGGCGGCAGCGGCCAGGACGGCCCGTTCACGCACGAGCAGTGGGTGGCCGACGTCGAGGCGCTGCGCGCCTGGCTGGGGGCCGAGCGGGTGGTCATCGCCGGCGGCTCGTACGGCGGCTTCATCGCCATGGAGTACGCCGCCCGCCACCCCTCCCGGGTGAGCGCGGTCGTGCTCCGCGACACCTCGGCCGACAACGGCAACCAGGAGCCGGCCATGCGCAACGCCGCCGCCTCCTCCCGGGTGACGATCGACCAGGACAAGCTGGACCGCATCATGTCGGGCACCGTGCGCGACGACGACGACCTGCGCGACTGCTGGCGGGAGATCCTGCCGCTCTACGACCACGACTACGACCCGGCCAAGGTCGAGGAGCGCGTGGCCGCCACCCCGTACCACTACCGGACGCACAATTACGCCTTCGCCGTCAACCAGCCGCACTACGACATCAAGCACCTCCTGCCGTCCATCACCGCGCCCACGCTGGTCACCGTCGGCCGGCACGACTGGATCACCCCGGTCGAGTGCAGCCGGACCATCGCCGAGCTCGTCCCGAACGCCGAGCTGCGCGTGTTCGAGCGTTCCGGGCACTCCCCGCAGGTCGAGGAGGCCGAGCTGTGGGAGGCCACCGTCCGCGACTTCCTCGCCCGCGCGCTGCCCGGCAAGGTGCGAGAACGGCACTGAACGCGCGATGATGCCCCCGATGGACGATCTCGACGACATGGACCGCAAGATCCTCGCCGCGCTCCACGTGAACGGCAGGGCCAGCTGGACCGACATCGCCCAGCTGCTCGGCACGTCCACCACCACGGTGGCGCGGCGGGCCCAGCACCTGTTCGGCGCGGGGCTGGCCCGGGTGGCGGTGCTGCCGCACCTGGAGAACGAAGGGCCGGTGCACGTGTTCATCGTGCGCCTGACCTGCGCGCCGGGCAGCCAGCTGAGAGTCGCCGGGATGCTGGCCAGAAACCCCGACATCCGCTACGTCACGGTCGTCACGGGCGCGTACGACATCGTGTTCGAGCTCGTCGCGCCCAAGCACCGCGACCTGTACTCGATGCTGGTCGACTTCGTCCAGGCCGTCCCCGGGGCCCAGCAGAGCAACGCCGACCTGGTGCTGCACACGTACAAGGTCAGCTACGACTGGAGCGTCCCGGTGCTGGGGGAGCGGGCGGCGCCGTTCGCGCTGCGGCGGCCCGCCCACACGTGCGAACGCGGCCACCTCGACGACGTCGACCGCGAGGTGCTCACCGCGCTGCGCGACGACGGCCGGGCCAGCTTCCAGTCGGTCGGCAGCCGCCTCGGCATCAGCGAGAGCACGGCGCGGCGGCGGCTGGAGGCCATGCTGGAGCGCGGCTGCGCCACGGTGACCACGTTCATCCCGGCCGCCGCGCTCGGCTACGAGGCCGAGGTCCTGTTCTGGCTGTCGGTCGAGCCGAGCATGCAGGACAGCGTGGCCGAGCGCCTGTCCGGCGAGCGCGGCGTGCGCATGATCGCCTCCACGCTGGGGCAGGCCTCGCTCATGTGCGAGGTCATCATGCCCACCACGGCCGACCTGCACCACTTCACCTCCCGCACGCTCGCCGCGGTGCCGGGCATCCAGTCGTGGACCGCGGGCGTGCAGATCCTGACGGTCAAACGCGGGTTCCTCATGGTGCCGTGGGCGGAGGCCCGCATCGCGGCGGCCCTGAGCAAGCCCGAAGGTCAAGCCCGTGCGTGACGGTGCCCGGCGCCCGGCGGGAAACCGGAGCCGAATCCGCGCCCGGACCGCTTCCTGGAACAGGGGCCCGGGCCCTACCTCGGGACGAAGACCGCCACGACAACCTTCGACGCTCTCGCGCCTGGAGCGCTAGCCCACCAGCGGGCACAGGCGTAGCGCGAGTGCCAACTCCGGGGACGACAGTTGGGCGTCCGGCGGGAGCAGCCGCCGGACGGCCTGGAGCCTGTTGGCGACCGCGCGTTCGGTCAGACCGAGCTTGGCCGCGGCATGGCGGGTGATCTGCTGTGAGGCGAGGTAGACCTCCAGGGTGTGCCGGAGCGCGTCCTCCCGGTTGCCTTCCGTCGCCAGCCGGCCCAGGTGCCGGTGGACGACGGCGCGCGCGACATCGACGTCGGCCAGCCCGATCGACTCGACGGAGACCTCGCCGAATCGCGCCGCGACGGCCCCGGTCCACTGCGACACCCGGTAGGCCGCCCGAGCCTCGGTGTGGGACCGCCGGAACCCCGCCACCCCGTCGCCGGGTTCGCCGATGCCCAGCCAGCCGCGCCCCGATCGCTCGAGGGCCGCCTTCCGCACGTCCACAGGGTCCACCGCGCTGAACCACGCCCACACGACGCTGCGGTCCAGGCGCAGGCATACCGCGCCGCCCTCGTGCCTGTGGGCGAAGGCCGCCAGCGCCACGGCCGTCGCCCCCCTGGCCACCGCCGCGACATGCTCGGCCTCGAGGTCGTAGAAGGGCAGGACGGTGAGGGATCGTCTCTCGTTGAGTACGGACTTGACGGCGTGCAGTCGCCTGGCGTTCTGGTCGATGTCCCGCGACTCCGTCTCGTGCGCGTACTCGGCCGTCACGATCTCGACGAGGGTTTCGATCTGGCGGAACAGCTGACGGCAGCAGTGCCGCAGCACCTCCAGGGAGTCGCCCGGCGGGATTCCCGCTTCGTGCACCGCCTCGAACAACGCCTCCTCCAGCATCCGGTGGGCGATCCGGAAGCCGGAGATCACGTCGGAGAGCGTCGTTTCGTGCCGGGCCGCGAGCCGGGCGATGTGCCGCGATTCGAGTGACCGGATCGGCTCGTCCTGGCCCCTCACCAGGCTGTGGAGGAAGCGAGTCAGGAGCATGGTGGTCTCCGACCGCACCACCGCCGACAGCGCGGGATCCTTGCCGAGCAGGCTGTCCGGCATGGCGTCGCGCCAGATCGCCGACAGGACGTCGTCGACCACCATGGGTAAGTGTCCGGAAAGACATTCGGCGACGTCGGCGACCTGACGTGTGAGCGTGGCCGTACCGTGCGTCATGTCGCCGCAGTCGTGAACAGAACCTTCGCTAAATAGCCTTTTTCCGTTGACCGAAAATCTCTGGGGCACCGATTCAGTCAGGTTCATACCGACGATTATGCGTCGCGCGAGATGCAAATGCCTGACGTGAATCTGCAGCGCGAAAACGTTTAACACGTACGTCACATCACGGCCTCGCGGTCGTGGTCGGGGGCGTCGTAGGAGATGTGTTGCGACGGCGGACGTGGTCAGAAGAGCCGGAATGGTTGCGAGGGACGGTGGGCGGGCAGCGCCGCCGGCTGGTGCCAGCCCCGTCGGTAATGGATCAGCGGTGGCGCGCCGGACAACGCGACCTGCTCCGGCCGGCCGACGAGGATGCTGTGATCGCCCCCGGGCAGGACTCCCTGCCGCGTGCAGGCGAATCGGGCCGAGGCGTCGGGCAGGCCGGGCAGGCCCAGCTCCAGGGTCGCCAGCCGTGCCTCGTCCTCCGCGCGCAGGTGCCGGGCGAAGGCGCGCGCGACGTGGGCCTGCTCGTGACCGAGGACGTTGACGAGGAAGCGGTCGGCGGTGGTGAACACGTCGTGAGCGCTGCCGGACCGGTTGACGCACACGAGGAGCAGCGGCGGATCGGCGGACAGGCTGCACACGGCGCTGGCGGTGAAGGCATGCGGCCGTCCGTCGCCGCCCACGGTGGTGACCACGGTGACGGGCGCGGCCAGGTGCGCCATGGCGTCCCGGAACAGGTCCTGGTCCAGCGGCTGCCCCTCGCGGCCTGGGCCGTCCCCGAGCAGGGCGGAGCGGATTCGGGCGGCGAACGTCCCGGTCATGCCTTCAGGCCGGGAGTGGTCCACGCCGGCGAGCTCCCACCGGGTGACGGGGCCGCTGGTGAGCCGGGTCCACTGCGCGACGGCCTGCTCCGTGAGGGCGGATTCCTCGCCGCCCGTGACCACCGTGACCGGACAGCTCAGGCCGGGAGAAGACCCCGGGGGAGTGGGGCTGAGCCACGGGCGTTCACCGGCTGCCGCCCCGTCGCCGTGACGGCGCCGAAGGGGCCCGGCGGACACGAACAGGTGGTGCGGCGACCGGTGCCCCGCCTCCACGAGCCGGCGAACGGCCTCGTACACGAGCGGGCCGCCGAGATGGCACCCGAAGACGGCGTAGGAACCCTCACCCGCCTGGTTCGCGATCAGGGCGGCGGCGCGCTCGGGGGACGGCTCGCCCGGCCTGTCGCCGCGCCCGCCGCCGGACGGCTCGATCGGCACGACGTCGATGTCGGGCTGCAGCGCGACCCGCAGCGGTTGCAGCCCGGCCGGGCCGTCGGCTCGGGTGAGGCAGAAGAGCTTCACGTGCCCGTCCGTGGTGTCGTCGCGGAACAGCGGAAGGCCGGGACGGCCGGGGAGGCAGGGAAGGCCGCGGCAGATGTCGCGGACCGCCGGCCCTGCGTGGTGTCGTGTGCGCGGATCGGGCCCGCTGCGGGGCGTTCGCGGGTCGTCCTGGAGGTGATCGGCTCGGCCACCTGGGTTCTGAGCGGTTCCACGGCTGAAGTTCCCTTCAGTCGGCGGGCGGGATACACCTTGAGCGGTTCGGCGGGGCGGCCTGATGGGAGGCCGGTAGGTGAAGCGGTTTCCGACCGCGGTGGAATCGTATATGCCGGCCCGCACGGGAACGAGCCATGATGCGTGAAGAAAGTCATGCCCGCGGACAAGTCAATGACAAATCCGCCGCCCCGGACGAGGATTCTGCCATTGGCCGTGCGGTCCGGACAATGACAACAGTCGGAAGTGTCGCGACTCGATGTTCGCACTCGGCGAAGACCCCTGGAAAATGCCGCATGGCCTCGTCGGAAACCGTGGAGACAAACTGAGTAATGCTCCGTCATGGCCGTCAACCTCTCCGTGGCAGGCCTGTGAGCTGGATAGATACGGAAAGTGCCGGTGGTGTACGGGCGCGATCGGCGCACGTCTTCGTGAACTACGAAGATCGGACGACGGGATTTTCCGACTGTCGTCATTGTTCAGGCTTGTCGATCCATGGCACGCTGTGTGTCAAAGATCAACGGGGGCGTCAAACGACTGAAAATCATCCTGGGCCATTTCGCGGTCCAGGAAATTTCTTGCGCTCGATCGCCGTCCGTGCAGCCCGTCCGGCATGCGATGTCCCCATTTCCGGGCCTGCACAGCGACAGGCGCCTCGTCTCGTCGTGCCATCACTGGGGGTAGGATCCGCGTGATTCCCGTACCAGAAACCGACTTCTCCCGCATTCTGGAGAAGCGCGCCCGATCAGGATCGGGCCGGCCCGCGTTCACGTTTCTTCAGGGGGACCTGGACGAGAGGGCGACACTGACCTTCGCGGAGTTGCACGACCGCGCCCGTGCGCTGGCCGCCCGTCTGCTGGAGGTGGCGGAGCCCGGCGAGCGTGTCCTGCTGCTGTACCCGCCGGGCCTCGACTACGTCGTCGGGTTCTACGGATGCCTGTACGCCGGCGTCATCAGCGTCCCGCTCTACGCGCCGCAGCCGCGTACCGTGCAGACGATCGAGGCCATCGCGCAGGACTGCGCCCCCGCCGCCGTCCTCACCACCGAGCTGGGCGCGCACAAGCAGCGGCTGTTCGACGAGGACGCGCGGGTGCGCAAGTTGCCCTGGCTGGCGACGGACACTCCGGACGGTGACCTCTCCGCGCCGCCCGCGGGGGACGGCCTGCCGGTCGAGGCCGACCCGGACGGGATCGTCTACCTGCAGTACACGTCGGGGTCCACGTCCTCGCCGAAGGGCGTGATCATCGACCACGCCAACGCCCTGCAACAGTGCGCGGAACTCGCCCGTACCTGGCAAGTGGGAAGCGAGAGCCGCCTGGTGACCTGGCTCCCGCACTTCCACGACTTCGGCCAGGTCTCCGCGGTGCTGCTCCCGGTCTACCTCGGCTGCACGTCCGTGCAGATGGCGCCCGCCACGTTCGTCCAGCGGCCGATTCGCTGGCTGCAGGCGATCGCACACCACCGCGGCACTCACACGGCCGCTCCGAACTTCGCCTACGACCTGTGCGTCGACGGCACCACCGAAGACGAACGCGCCGGTCTCGACCTCGGCACCCTGGTGATGGCCTGCAACGGGGCGGAGCCGGTGCGGCTGGAGACGCTGCAGCGCTTCCAGCGGACCTTCGCCCCGTACGGGCTCGGGCCTGACGTGCTGTGCCCCGGGTACGGCCTGGCGGAGGCCACGCTCAAGGTCACGACCAAGCGGCCCGGCGAGCCGCTGGCGTGGGGCGCCTTCGACGCCGTCTCCCCCGGCGGGCCAGCCGTGGAGCACACCGACGCCGGACGCGCCCTGGTCGGCTGCGGTACGACCGAGCCGGGCACCGCCGTCGCGATCGTCGACCCGGACACGGGAGGCCGCCTGCCCGACGGCCACGTCGGGGAGATCTGGGTGGCCGGCCCGAGCGTCTCCCGCGGCTACTGGGGTCGCCCGGAAGAGACCGCGGCCACGTTCGGAGCGCGCATCCAGGGCGAGGACTCCGACGCCTACCTGCGGACCGGCGACCTCGGCTTCCACCGCGAGGGCCAGCTGTACGTCTGCGGACGGATCAAGGACCTCGTCATCGTCAACGGTGTCAACCACTACCCCCACGACATGGAAGAGACCGCCGAGGAGAGCCACGGAGCCATCCGCCGGGGTCGCATCGCGGCGTTCGACACGGAGCTGGACGGCCCTGAGGGCGTCGTCGTCGTCGCCGAATGCCACCGCGGCGACGAGACCCCCGCCGAGGACGTCGCCCGCGCGATCCGCGAGGCGATCTCACGCCGGCACGAGATCGCCGTGACGGTCGCCATCGCCGAGACCGGCGCCATCCCCATGACCACCAGCGGAAAGATCCAGCGCCGGCGATGCCGGTCCGAGTACCTGCAAGGCCGGCTCTCCCTGCGGTACCGCACGGGCGGGGACACCGTCCCGTCCGCGGGCGACCCGTCCGGCGCGGCCCCGGCGGCGCCGGAGCCGGAGAACACCGACGTCGGGTCCGCCGCCGCGGCGCTCCACCACGCCGGCCGGGCCCACATCGTGGGCTGGATCACCCGCAAGGTGCTGAAGGGCACGGCGGAGGTCGACGCGCGGCGGTCGCTCGCGGCGCACGGACTGAGCTCCCTGCACCTGATGGAGCTGCACGAGAGTCTCGAGAAGTGGGCCGGGACCCGCCTGCCGCACGAGTGGCTGTGGGATTCGGCGTCCGTCGACGAACTGGCGGGCCGTGTCGCCGGCCGGCTGACCAGCCCCGCGGCCACCACCGGGAGCGACCGATGAGGATCGCCGCCGTATCCGCCGCGCTCCCCTCGCGGCGCGTCACCAACGAGGACGTCGTCGGCCTCGTCCGCGAGCACAGCGCTCCCGTCTTCGAAGGCGACCTCGAGGACACCCTCCGGAAGATCGAGTTCTGGCTGGCGTACTCGGGGTCCGAGTGCCGCCGGTGGTCCGAGGACCACGAGCGTCCCGCCGATCTGCTGTTGCGCGCGGGCGAACAGGCCCTCGCCGAGGCAGGGCTGGCACGGGAGAGCGTGGACATCGTCATCTACACCGGAGTGGGCAGGGGGTTCCTCGAACCGGGAGGGGCCTACCACGCAGCCGTCGCGCTCGGCCTCAGGCGTGCGCAGTGCTTCGACATCCTCGACGCCTGCATGAGCTGGACCCGCGCGCTGCAACTCGTCGACGGCCTGTTCCGCTCGGGCGCGTGCCGCACCGCTCTGGTCGTGAACGCCGAGTTCAGCCTGCGTCCGACCGGCCATGTCTACCCGCACGTGTTCGCTCTGCGCAATCCCGAGGCCCTCACCTGGACCTTCCCCGCCTTCACCCTCGGCGAGGCCGCCACCGCCACGGTGCTCACCGCGGAGGGAGCGGAGCCGTGGACGTTCGCGTTCGCCTCGCGGCCCGACCTCGCGGACCTGTGCAACGTCCCCATGGCGGACTACGCGGACTTCTGCGTCACGCCCTCGGAGAAGATCGCCAAGAACGGCGTCCAGCGGTTCACCTCGTACGGATTCGACCTGCACGAGGCCGGCCGGGACGAGGTCCTGGAGGTTTTCAAGCGGCTCGACGCCCCCAAGGACGAGGCGGTGGCCGTGTTCACCCACGCCTCGTCGAAACGGTGGTGGCAGGACATGGCCGACCACGTCGGCCTGGGCGAGCGGATCCACCACGTCTTCCAGGACACCGGGAACATCGTCTCGGCGTCGGTGCCCGCCGCCATCGCCTCCGCGGTGGGCGGAGGGCGGCTGCGCCGCGGTGACCGCGCGATCGGATGGGTCGGCAGCGCCGGCATGTCGTTCAGCGCCTTCTCGTTCGTGTACTGACCGGGAGCGTCGATGAGGATGGGAAAGAACATGTCTGCTTCCCCGAGAAGGTTCGCGCGGAATCTCCCGGCGAATTTCCCGGCCAAGCCCGTGGTCCACGCGCTGGCCCATCTGGTGGGCTACACCGCGGCGCGCATCCGGAGCCCCCGCGAGGACCTGCGGACGGAGGAGGCCGAACGGCTGCTCGACTGCCTCGTCCAGGCCGGCCCCGTCTACATGAAGATGGGGCAGCTGCTCGCCACACGTTCCGACCTGGTGCCCCCGGAGTGGGTCCAGACGCTGCGCACCCTGCAGGACGACGCGCCCCACATGGACGCCCCCCAGAGCCGCGCCGCCATCGAACGCGAGCTCGGCGCACCGATGAACAGCGTGTTCCGGGAGTTCGATCCCGTGCCGGTGGCCAGCGGATCGGTGGCGCAGGTCCACTCGGCGCGGCTGCTGGACGGTCAGAAGGTCGCCGTGAAGCTGGTGAAGGACGGCGTCCCTCGGCAGATCGACCAGAACCTGCGTGCCATGGGCGCGGCCGTCCGCCTGGCCCAGCGGGCCTCCTCCGCGGTCGCCGACGCGGATGCCGTGCGACGCTTCGGCGAGATCGCGACGCTGTTCCGATCCCAGGCCAACATGCTGCACGAGGCGTCCCGGCAGAAGGCGGTGTACCGCAACTTCGAGGGGCATCCCTACGTCCGGGTGCCCCGGGTGATCCCGGAATTCGTCACGCCCCGCATGCTCACCATGGAGTTCATGGAGGGCATCCGGGGGAATGCCGCGCACGAGGTCCAGATGCCGCAGGCGCAGCTCGCCCGGCGGCTCCAGGACACGATCTACACCATGCTGTACATGCACGGGCTGTCGCACGGTGACCCGCATCCCGGCAACATCCTCTTCTCCGAGTCCGGCGAGCTGCTGCTGCTCGACTACGGCATCACGGTCGAGCTGACCGAGGACGAGAAGTGGGGGCTGTCCTCCTTCTACTACGCGTGCACCCGCAAGGAGTGGGACGTCGCCGTCGAGCGCTTCACCGCTCACTTCGTCACCGGCACCCGGACCCTGCGCCGGAAGTGGGACGCCTACCGCGCCGAGCTCGCCGCGGTGCTCGAGCACCACTTCGACGTCGTGTCCAACCGCTGGTCGACGATCGGCTACTTCCGGGACGTCAGCGACCTGCTGAAGAGGTACGGCGCCCGCTACACCTCCAGCTTCACCAAGGTCGAGCTCGTCTTCCTCTCCTGTGAGGGGTTCGCCACCCAGCTCGACCCGGAGATCAACATCTGGGACAACGCCCGCAGATTCACCGACCGCTACTCGCCCTACATGAGCAAGGAGGTGCGCGAGCGGTTCGACGCCCATTTCGGCACCCAGATCCCCAGCTCGCTGAAGATGCGGGACCGGGCCAACAACTCCCTCGTCGCACCCACCCACATCAATCGCTACTTCTTCCCCAGCACGTATCCCGTCTTCGTCAAGGACGCGGCGGGCGGCCGGATCCGCGATCTCGACGGCAACGAGTACGTGGACCTCTCCGGCGGGTACGGCCCCCACATCCTCGGCTACTCCCACCCGGTCGTGAACGAGGCGATCATCTCGGGGGTGACCGCGGGCAACGTCAACGGCATCGGGCACGAGCCAGAGGTGGAGCTGGCCGAGCTGCTCGTCGACGCGTTCCCGGCGGCCGAGAAGGCCATCCTGTGCAACTCCGGCACCGAGTCGGTGCTGCTGGCCGTGCGGCTCTGCCGGGCCTACCGCAGGCGTGACGTCGTGGTGAAGTTCGAGGGCCACTACCACGGTTTCTCGGATCAGGGCATGGTCAGCTCCTGGTTCCGGTTCACCGGCGACAAGCACGCACCGGAGCCCATCGCGGGCACCCTGGGCTCCGACTCCGGCGTGGTGCGCAACACGCTGGTGTTCCAGTACGGCGACATCGGCGGCCTCGACCGGCTGCGCGAGCACGCCGACCGGCTCGCGTGCGTCATCGTGGAGCCGATGCCGAGCTCGACCGCGGCCATCGACGAGGAGTTCCTGTCAGCTCTCCGCAGGACCACCGCCGACCTGGGCATCCCCCTCGTCTTCGACGAGGTCGTCACCGGGTTCCGCGTCGCCTACGGCGGGGCCCAGACCATCGCCGGGATAGAGCCGGACCTCACCTGCCTGGGCAAGATCATCGGTGGTGGCCTGCCCTGCGGCGCGGTCGTGGGCCGCGCCGAGCTGACGGACATGGCCCGCAGCTCCGAGGACCCGTTCCTCGACTACGAGAAGAAGGCGTTCGCCGGCGGCACGCTCAGCGGGAACTCCCTGACCTGCCGGGCGGGCAACGCCGTGCTGACGCATCTGCGCGACCATCCGACCCTCTACGAGGACCTGGAGGCGAGAACCCGGTGGCTGCGCGCCGAGTTCGAGGAGAGCACGCGTAAACGGGGAATCGCCTGCCGGATCAACGCCCGGGGTTCGATCTTCTCGCTCAACTTCAGTCACCGCTCGGCCGGCGTCTACCGGGAGCGGATGGCGGGGAGCAACTTCAAGGCCACCATCGCGCTCGCCTACTACATGCGCAAGCACGGGGTCTACCTGCCCGAGCTGCACAGCTTCCTGCTGAGCGCCGCCCACACCGATGACGACCTGGCCGTCGTCGGCAAGGCGTTCGACCTCAGCCTGACGGACATGGCGGGCGACGGGTTCTTCGTGACGTGACCGGCCCCTGGGGGGGACCCACCACCCCATCCGAGCGACCCGTGACCCATGCACAGACCCGAGAACGCCCGAGAAGAGGGACTGAAACCACATCATGAGCTCCCAGGCCGCCGAGAAATGGATTCTGTACAGCACCTGCGATGAGGACTCCGACTCCGAGATGCGGGCTCTGGACGTCTCGCCGGGCGACGACGTGCTCAGCGTCACGGGCAGCGGCTGCCGCACCCTGAGCCTCGTGGCCAACGCCCCGCGCTCCGTCGTGTCGGTGGACACCTCGCCCGGACAGAACTACCTGCTGGAACTCAAGCTGGCGGCGATCCGGCACTTCGACTACGACTCGCTGCTCCAGTTCCTCGGCGTGGACCCGTGCCAGGACCGGTGGAAGCTGTTCCAGGAGTTGCAGAGCCGGATGAGCCATGACGCGTTCCGGTACTTCGCCCGGCACGGCAGGGCGGTGCGGCAGGGGGTTCTGCTCGCGGGGAGGCACGAGAAGTTCTACACGCGCGTCGTCGCGCCGACGATGCGGCTCTTCTTCGGCCGTGCGGTGCGGGACCTGTTCGCGGCCTCCACGATCGAGGAACAGCGGGCGGTCTACCGCCAGAGGATCGACGGGCCCCTGTGGCGGTCGATCATCCGGTACGGCTTCTCGGAACGCATGCTCAAGACCGTGCTGAACGACCCCGGCTACCAGATCACGGTCGACGTCGACTCGGTGGGCGGCTACGTGCTGGACCGGGTCCACCACACCTTCATGAACCACCTCGCCCGGGACAACCACTGGATCGCCTTCATGTTCACCGGGAAGTACCCGGACCGCGACACGCTGCCGCACTTCCTGCTCCGGGACAACTACGACGCGATCCGCGCCGCGGACACGAAGGTGGAGATCGTCACCGAGAACCTGACCACGTACCTGCGGCGGGCTCCGGACGCCTCGTTCGACAAGTTCTCCCTGTCCGACGTGACCAGTTGCGTCGGCCAGGCGGACTTCCACCTGATCATGCAGCATGTCGCGCGCACCGTCAGACCCGGCGGCCGGGTCTGCTACCGGAACTTCCTGGCCAAGCACGGCCTGCCGGACGACGCGCGCGCGACGCTGCGCCGGGACGACACGCTGAGCTCGTCACTGACCCACGACGACAAGGCGTTCGTCTACGACCTCGAGGTCTTCACCTCCCGCGGCTGAGCGGAGAAAGGCAGTACGACACCGCATGACAGACGAGGAGACCCGGGTCCTGACGACCGGCGGACAGATCGACGTACGGGAGGTCGGGCAGGGGACGACCGCACTGTTCGTCCACGGACTGATGGTCAACGGACACGTATGGGACCCGCTCATCGCCGGGCTCCGCGACCGGTTCCGGATGGTGCTGCCCGACCTGCCACTGGGCGGCCACCGCACACCGCTCGAACCGGACGCGGACTGCGGCCTCCAGGCCCACGCGCAGCGGGTCGTGGAGCTCGCACGGCGGCTTCCACCCCCCGTCGTGCTGATCGGCAGCGACACCGGCGGAGCCATCGCCCAGATCGCCGTCACCCTCGAACCGGACCTGTTCGACCGGCTGGTGCTCCTGCCGTCGGACGCCTTCGACAACTGTCCGCCTCGGCTCCTGGCCCCGATGCGCCTGCTGGCCGACGTGCCGGGCGCGGTCCGGGCCGTGGCGCTGTCGCTCCGGCTGGATCTGGTCCGTCGGGCGATGATGCTGCTCGTGTCGCGGCGATCGCCCGACCCGGCGCTCCTGGACGTACTCCTCGGGGAACTGCCGGGCAGCCGCGGCGTCCAACGGGACTTCGCCAAGCTCCTGCGCGGGCTGAGGCCCGAGGTCACCCAGGCCGTCGCGAAGGAGCTGCACCGGTTCCGCCGGCCGGTGCTCGTCGTCTGGTCCAGGCGTGACCCGCTCTTCCCGTTCCACCACGCACAGCGGCTGGCGTCCTGCTTCTCGCACTCGTCCGTCGCGATCGCGGAGAACTCCCGCGCGTTCGTCTCGCTCGACGAGCCGGAATGGCTCGCCGCGCGCATCGCCGAATTCGTCGCCGCCGGCGACGGAAGGCCGCAAGCCGACACGAGATGAGGGAAAGGCATTGCCCCCGCACTTCATGACCGATGAACTGTCGACGGCCGAACGCCTGCTGCCCGGCCTCGACCGGCAGCTCCGGGAGACGGGAACGGCCGAGCTGGAGTCCGCCACGTCACCGGGCCTGCGCATCTTCAGGCAGGCCGGCGGTCCGGGCCTCGTGGTCCCGGGCGAGCTCGGCGGCCTGGGCGCGTCGCTCGTCGACGCCCTGCACATCCAGCGCGTGCTCGGCGCCCGGTCGCCGTCGCTGGCCGTCGCCGTCAACATGCACGTCTGCACGGTGCTCGCCATGCCGCCGTGCGCCGCGACCGAGGATCTGCTCCGCGCGGTCGCCGGTGACCACCTGTACATCGCCTCCGGTTTCGGAGAGGGCAGGCCCGGCGCCAGCGTGCTCGCACCTACCATGAGGGCGGAGCGCCTCGAGAAGGGGTGGCGCCTCAACGGCGCCAAGAAGCCGTGCAGCCTCTCGGAGTCGATGGACTTCCTCACCGCGAGCGTCGCCCTGTCCTCCGCCGACACGGACGGCTCGGAGATGGCGCTCGCCATCATTCCGGCTGACGCCGAAGGGGTCTCGGTCAGACCGTTCCGCAGCTCGCCCGTGCTGGTCGGCTCCGAGACGCACGAGGTGGTGCTGACCGACGTCGACGTGCCGGACGAGTGCATGTCCCTCCTGGGCGACCCGCAGTCGCTGAACGCCGCGCTGTCGACGGCCTTCCACACCTTCGAGCTCCTCGTCACGGCGAGCTACGTGGGCGCGGCCAGCGGACTGGTCGAGACGGTGCTCGAGCGGCGCCGCGGCACCGCCGCCGAACGGGTCGAACTGGTCGGCGAGCTGGAGACCGTCATGGCCTCGCTCGAAGCGGTCGCGCGCGCGTGCGAGCTCGGGCAGGACGATCCGGCCGGCGTGGCCCGTGCGCTGTACGTGCGGTACTCGGCCCAGCGGACCATCGAGCGGGTGGCCGCGCTCGCCACCGAGTTGCTCGGCGGGACGCCGTACATGGTCAGCGGGGTCAGCGCGACGCTGTTCTCGGCGGTCCGGGCGCTGGCCTTCCATCCCCCGTCGAGAAGCGCCATGGCCGACGCCCTGGACCGCTTCGTCCTCGGCGAGCCCCTCATCATCCCGTGACGACCCCCTGACCAGCCTCACGGAGGCGATGTGAACAGAGACGAGCCCGGAACGCCCTCGCTGCGCTGGGACCGCGACGCCGTCGTAGCGGTCGACCAACGGGCGCTGCCGCGAGAGTACCGCCTGCTGCGCCTGACCACGGTGGACGAACTCATCGACGCCATCCGGTCGTTGGCCATCCGCGGAGCGCCGGCCATCGGCCTGGCCGGCGCCCTGGGCGTGGCTCTGTCCGCACGACTGCACGGGTCCGCGGGAGAGGAGGCCGCGGCGGCGGTGACGGCCGACGCCGACCGCCTCGCGGCGGCGCGCCCGACCGCCGTGAACCTCGAGTGGGGGGTCCGCCGTGCGCTCGGCCGGCTCGCCGACGGTCCGGAGGCCGTGCTGGCCGAGGCGACGGCGATGCTTCATGAGGACACGGCGTCCAACCGCGTCGCGGCCCGGCGAGCGGCCGACCTGGTGCTGTCGCTCACGGCCAGGCGCCCGCTGCGCCTGCTCACCCACTGCAACACGGGGCGGCTGGCCACCGCCGCGACGGGTACCGCGCTGGGGGCCATCCTGGAACTGGCCGGACGCGGCCACGTCGCCGAAGTCCTCGTGGACGAGACCCGTCCGCTGCTCCAGGGCAGCCGTTTGACCGCCTGGGAGCTGGGCGAGGCGGGCGTCCCCTACCGGATCTGCGCCGACTCCGCCGCGGCGGCCGCCATGGCCCAGGGGCTGGTCGACTGCGTCCTGGTGGGGGCCGACCGCATCGCGGCGAACGGCGACGTGGCGAACAAGATCGGTACCTACGGGCTCGCCGTGGCGGCCGCCCACCACGGCGTGCCCTTCGTCGTCGTCGCCCCCGAGTCCACGTGGGACCGGTCGCTTCCCGATGGGTCGGGCATTCTCCTCGAAGAACGCGATCCAGCCGAGATAACTCACGTCGGGGGCGTGGCCGTGGCGCCCGCCGGCGCGGGCGTCCTCAACCCCGCGTTCGACGTCACGCCCGCCGGGCTCATCACCGGGACCGTCTCGGAGCAGCGGACGGTGACCGGCCACTTCGCGACGGGTCCCGCCGCCGGGGCGGCGGGGACGACGGCACGCTCCCTGTCGGCCAGGATCGCCGGGCTGCTGTCCGCGTTCCCCGACCATCCGGAGCCCGGGATCGTCTTCCGCGATCTCGCCGGGGTGTACGCCGAACCCGGCCTGCTCGCCGAGCTCGCCGATGCGGTGGCGGGACACTTCGGCGGCGTCGACCGGATCCTCGCCGTGGAGGCGCGCGGATTCCTCCTCGGGGCCGCGGTGTCGGCCCGCACGGGCCTGCCGCTGACGCTCGTCCGCAAGCCGGGGAAGCTGCCCGGTCCCGTGCACCGGGTCGAGTACGCCCTGGAGTACGGCACCGATCAGCTGGAGGTGCAGAAGGGCGCGATCGCCCCCGGTGAACGGGTGCTGTGCGTGGACGACGTGCTGGCCACCGGAGGGACGCTGGCGGCCGCGGCGGCTCTGGTGGCGGCCTGCGGCGCCCGTACGGCGGGCATGGCCGTGCTGGTGGCGTTGGCCGGGCTCGGCGGGAGCGAGCGGTTGTCCCGCCACCCCCTGCTGGTCCTGCACGACGTGCCGGAGGCGGACCCCGCCGTACCCGCCGGACACGGCGGAGCAGGCTATGCGGACGGCATCGACAGGAAGGCGACGGCATGAGCACGCGGACGCACCGGGCCGAGATCGGCGTCATCGGCGGCAGCGGGTTCTACGAACTGCTCACCGGCGCGGAACACATCGAGGTCACCACGCCGTACGGCGAACCCTCGCATCCCCTCGCGGTGGGCGACGTGGGCGGCAGGCGGGTGGCGTTCCTGCCCCGGCACGGCGCCGACCACCGCTTTCCACCCCACAGGATCAACTACCGGGCGAACCTGTGGGCCCTGCGCTCCCTGGGCGTACGGCGGATCCTGGCTCCCTGCGCGGTCGGGTCGCTCCGCCCGGAGCTGGGACCGGGCAGCCTCGTCGTGCCCGACCAGATCGTGGACCGCACCAGCGGCCGGATCCAGACGTACTACGACACGGGAGCCGTCCACGTGCCGTTCGCGGATCCGTACTGCCAGGAGGGCAGGACGGCCGTGCTCAAGTCCGCCTCGTCCCTCGGCGCCGAGGCCCACGACGGCGGAACCATGGTCGTCGTCGAGGGCCCGCGCTTCTCCTCCCGGGCCGAGTCCCAGTGGTACGCGGCGGCCGGATGGTCGCTCATCAACATGACGGGTCATCCCGAGGCGGTCCTCGCCCGGGAACTCGCCCTCTGTTACACCGCCGTGGCGCTGGTGACCGACCATGACGCGGGCGTGCAGCAGGGGGAGAGCGTCGACCAGGAGACCGTGTTCCGGGTGTTCCGGGCCAACATCGATCGGTTGCGGGACGTGATCGTCGGGGCGGCGCGGCTGCTGCCCGAGGATCGCACGTGTCCCTGCGCCACCGCGCTCGAAGGCCTGTCCCTGCCGTTCGAGCTGCCATGACGCGCGCCGTCCCGGCGACTCCCGATCCTGCTGTTCCGGCACCCGTCCCACGTCCCCGCCCTTCACCCCTGCCCTCCTTCCTGATCCCTGCCGCGCTGGAGTCCCCATGACGCTTCTGACCACCTGGCCGGATTCCGGCCCGCACACCGTCATCCGCCGCACGTCCGACCCGGCCGAGATCGCCGCCGCCCTCGCCCCGCTCGGGGTGCGGCACCAGCAGTGGCCGGTGCGGGAGGAGGTCCCGGCCGACGCCGACGCCGACACCGTCCTCGCCGCGTACCGCGACGAGATCGACGCGCTGAGCGAGGAAGGGGGCTTCGTCACCGTCGACGTCGTCGCCCTGCACCCCAGTGACGACCCCGACTGGCCGCAGCGCGCCCGGGCCGCCCGCGAGAAGTTCCTCACCGAGCACACCCACGACGACGATGACGAGGTGCGCTTCTTCGTCGCCGGAGCCGGGATCTTCTATCTGCACGTGGGCGGCGAGGTGCACGCCGTGTACTGCGAGAAGGGGGACCTGCTGGGGGTCCCGAAGGGCACGAGGCACTGGTTCGACATGGGCACCGAACCGTCCTTCACCGCGATCCGGTTCTTCCACGAGGAGGACGGCTGGATCGGCACCTTCACCGGCTCCGACATCTCCTCCCGCTTCCCCGACTTCGACACCATCCACGCGACCCGCGCCGCGGAGCCGGACGCGTGAACCTGACGTTCGACGCCGACGCGGTGGTGCTCGACATCGAGGGCACCACCAGTGCCTCCGCGTACGTCACCGAGGTGCTCTACCCGTACTCGCGTAGCCGGTTCGGCGCACTGCTGGCCGACCGGGGCCACGAGCCCGACGTACGCCGCGCGATGGACCAGGCACGCCGGCTGCTCGGCGATCCAGGCGCGGACGCGGCACGCGTCGAGCGGGCACTCGACGACTGGCTGGAGGAGGACCGCAAGGCCACGCCGCTGAAGACGCTGCAGGGAATCGTGTGGGCCGAGGGCTTCGCGCGCGGCGATCTGGTCCCGCACTTCTTCGACGACGTGGCACCCGCCCTACGCGACTGGCACGAGGCGGGCGTGCGGCTTTACGTGTACTCGTCCGGGTCGGTGGCCACCCAGCGCGACTGGTTCTCCCACGGCCCCGGGGGCGGTCTCCTGTCCCTCGTCGACGGGCTGTTCGACACCGAGAACGCCGGCCCCAAGCAGTCACCCGGTTCGTACCGGGCCATCACCGAGGCGATCGGCACGCGGCCAGGCCGGACCCTGTTCCTGTCCGACCGGCCGGCCGAACTCGACGCCGCGCGGGCCTCCGGCTGGCTCACCGTGGCGGTGCGACGGCCCGGCGAGCCCTACCACCGGCACGCCGCCGACGGCCACCCCGAAGTCGAGTCCTTCGCCGGCCTCCGGGTCGGCCGGGCCGAGCAGAGCGAGGCGAGCAGCACGTCATGAGAGGCACCTGGTGAACGACATCGACAGCTCCAGCGACCTGGCCCTGACGGAGGCGGGAGCGGTGCTGGCCGCCGAGGCGGCCCGCTTCGCCTCGTTCGGCTGGATGCGGGGTACATCCGGCAACCTCTCCATGGTGACGAGCCGTGATCCGCTGCGTCTCGCGGTCACCGCCAGCGGCCTGGACAAGGGTGAACTGACCTCGTCCGACGCGGTGCTGGTCGACGACTCGGGCGCCGCCGTCAACGGCGGCAGACCGTCGGCCGAGGCCGCTCTGCACGCCCGGATCGCCCGGCTCACCGGCGCGGGCGCCGTCGTCCACGTCCACAGCATCGCCGCCGTCGCCGTCGCGCGGCGCAGGCTCGACGGGATCGTCTTCCGCGACCTGGAGATGCTCAAAGGCGTCGGCCGAGCGGCGCACCACGAGGACGTCGTCTTGCCGGTCATCGAGAACAGCCAGGACATGGCGGTGCTCGGCGACCGGCTCGAAGCCGCCCGCAATCCCCTCATGCCCGCGGTGGTCGTCGCCGGGCACGGCCTGTACGCGTGGGGCGCCGATCCCCGGCAGGCCCGCCACCACACCGAAGTCGTGGAATGGCTGCTGGAGCTGGAACTCGCCGAGCATCCGCCGGGGCCCCCGCGCCACCGGCCCTCGGGCCAAGGACAGCCATGAGCCGTTCCCCGCGGGTGGAGCGGGGCCTCGCCCGTGCGGCGGCCGCCCTGCCCGCAGGCATCACCCGGAAGACCGGTTACCCCGAGGACCGGACAGTCCTGAATCCTGGAGGTCGGCGTTGACGTACAGCAGACGCAATTTCCTGTCCGCGGTCGGCATGTCCGGCGGGGCGGGCGCGCTCTTGGCGACCATGGGCGCACTTGGGCTCGCGCCCTCCGCCGAGGCGTCAGCGAAGGGCGCCTTCGCGCCGCCGCAGCCGACCGACTTCTCACTCACCGGGCGGTCCGCGAACAGGGTGGTGATCCTCGGCGCGGGAATCGCCGGCCTCGCCACGGCGTACGAGCTCGGCAAGGCGGGCTACGACTGCACGATCCTGGAGGCGCTCGACCGGGTCGGTGGCCGGAACTGGACCATCCGCGGCGGCGACAGGGTGCTTGAGCTCAACCACTCCTTCCAGGTCGCGAAGTTCAGCGACGGCATCTACTTCAACGCGGGCCCGACCCGGCTGGCGCAGTGGATGGTCACCATGGACTACTGCCGCGAGCTGGGCGTGGACCTGGAGATCTTCACCAACTCCAACGCCCAGGCGTACATCTACCACCAGCACGTGGGGGCCCCTGTCCGCTGGCGTACGGCCAAGGCCGACATGTACGGGTACGTCGCGGAGCTGCTGTCGCGGGCGACCGACGCGGGGGCGCTGGACGCCGCGCTGACCGCGCAGGACAAAGAGCGGCTGATCGCGTTTCTGTCCAGCTTCGGGGCGGTGGGCAACAAGGCGAGCGGATTCAGGTACACGGGAACCCCCCGCCGCGGCTACAGCGTGAACCCGGGCGCGGGCGACCAGCCGGGCACGGTGCTCGGGCCGGTGCCGTCACTGTCGGAGGTGCTGGCGAGCGGCGTCGGGCAGTGGTTCGAGTTCGAGCATGGCTACGAGCAGGCGATGCTGATGTTCCACCCGGTCGGCGGCATGGACATGATCCCCCGGGCCTTCGCCGCGAGGATCGGGCCCGAGCGGATCCTGCTGCGTTCCAAGGTCACGAAGATCACCAATCTGCAGGACGGCGTGGAGGTGGAGTACCGGGACCACTACGGCACTACCCGGAAGATCAGCGCGGATCTGTGCGTTGCGGCGATGCCTCCGCACATCCTCGCCAAGACCGCGCACAATCTCGGCGCGGAGGTCCAGGCCGCCCTCGCCACCCCGACCGTCGTCAACGCGGGCAAGATCGGGCTGGAGTACAACCGCCGCTGGTGGGAGCTCGACGAGGACATCTACGGCGGCATCACCGCCACCGACCTCGACCTGACCCAGATTCTCTACCCCTCCTACGGGTACGGCTCGGCCCGCGGACTGGTGGTCGGCTACTACAACTTCGACGCCCAGGCCAACGCGTACGCGGCGCTCACGTCCCCGGAGCGCGAGCGCCGCGCGATCGAGCAGGGCATCAAGATCCACGGTGCGAAGTATCGCGACGAGCTGGCGACGTCGGTGTCCGTCGCGTGGAACCTCCAGCCGAACATCGAGGGCGCATGGGTGAGCTGGCCATCCCGCCAGGGCGCGTACCAGCTCCTCAACAAGCCCGCCGGCCACGTGTACTTCGCCGGCGACTGGCTGAGCCACATGATCGCCTGGCAGTCCGGAGCCCTGGAGTCGGCCCGCAAGGTCGTCATGGGGCTGCACCAGCGCGTCATGAACGCCAACTGAGAGGACCCCACCGCAGACCGATCGCACGCCCGACGACTCCGCCCTTACCGCCGGTCAGATCGGCGCGGCAGAGGAACCGCCCGGACCGCCGTTCAGATCGAACCGGCGCGGCCGAGGAACCGCCCGGACCGTATCCGCCCGGCGCCCGCCCAGCCGAGCCACGGGTCGCGCCCCGGCGGTCGTCGGCCGGCGAACCCGTGTGCTCGCCGGCCGACGACCGCCGGGGAGCACACGGGTGTGCGCGCGTGGTCAGGTGCCGGGGCGGACGAGGCCGGTCTCGTAGGCGTACACGATGGCCTGGGCGCGGTCGCGCAGCCCGAGTTTCGTCAGAATCCGCCCGACGTGCGTCTTGACCGTCTGCTCGGCCACGAACAGCTTGCCGGCGATCTCCTGGTTGGACAGTGCCTGGGCCACCAGCGTGAGCACCTCGCTCTCCCGGTCGGTCAGCTCGGCCGGCCGCCGGCCCGCCACCGGCCGGGTCGCGCCCATCCGGGCGAACTCCGTGATCAGCCGTTTGGTCACCGCCGGCGCGATGAGCGCGTCGCCGGCCGCGACCACGCGTACGGCCTCGGCGAGCTGCGCGGCCGACGCGTCCTTGAGCAGGAACCCGCTGGCGCCCGCCCGCAGCGCCTCGTAGACGTAGTCGTCGAGGTCGAACGTCGTCAGGATGAGCACCTTGGGCACCGGGGTCGCACGCGAAAAAAGCTCCCGGGTGGCCTCGAGCCCGTTCATCACCGGCATCCGCACGTCCATGAGCACCACGTCGGGACGCAGCTCCGCGGCCCGCTCCACCGCCTCGCGCCCGTCGCCCGCCTCGCCCACGACCTCGATGTCGGGCTGCGTGCTCAGGAACACGGTGAAACCCGTGCGGACCATGCCCTGATCATCGGCGATCAGCACCCGGATCACGTGACCTCCCCCTGCCCGGCGGGCAGCGCAGCGCGTACTTCGAACCCTCCACCGGGCAGCGGCCCGGCCTCCAGCGTGCCGCCGAGCAGCGCCGCTCGCTCCCGCATTCCGACCAGCCCCTGCCCACCCC
>NZ_SMKQ01000289.1 GCF_004348995.1 Nonomuraea terrae | reverse complement strand
CAGCGGCGTCGCCCCCCACATGAGGAAGCGCATGCTGGCGTTGACCCGGCCCAGCAGGCGCTCGGGGGTGATGCGCTGGCGGTAGCTGAGCTGGGCCACGTTGAAGACCGTCGCGGCGACGCCCGCCAGGGACGAGGCGACCGGGAAGATCAGCAGCCGCCAGCCCGGCCCGGTGGCGATCGCGGGCAGTTGCAGGGCCGTGGTGAGCAGGGCGGAGCCGTACAGGGTGGGGCCCACCCCGTAGCGGCGGGTCACGCGGTCGGCCAGCGCCGCGCCGCCCAGCGCGCCGACCGCAGCAGGCCGTACTGGGCGGCGTCCACGCGCAGCTCCACGGCGTCGGCGAGCAGCGCGAACGGCGCCGTGACCGCGGCCACCAGCCACCCGCCCACGCCGGGACCCGCGAGGACGGGCACCTGCCTGGTGCCCTCCAGCCGCCCGTTGGCGCGTTCGAGCCGCTCCACGGGGACGATCGCGGGCAGGAAACTCATCTGCGCCACGTCGAAGAAGACCGTGCCCACGCCCAGCACCAGCGCGACCGCGTACAGGTGGGGCAGGGTGAGCGCGTCCAGCCAGGCGGCGGCGGGGACCGTGGCGAGGGCCACGCCCCGCACCAGCTCGGCCCGGACGAGCACGGGACGGCGCCGCCACCGGTCCACCCACACCCCGGCAGGGAGCCCGACCAGCAGGAACGCGGCCGTCTGCACGGCCGACAGCACCCCGAGCTCGAACGCGCCCGCGTCGAGGACGAAGACGGCGGTCAGCGGCAGGGCGACGAGAGTGATCTGGGTGCCGAGCTGGGTGACCCCGTTCGCCCACGCGAACCGCTGCAAGTCGCCCATGACGGCGATCATGTACCGCTCGCCGCGGGCCGGGCAAACTCTTATCCTGGCCGCATGCAGGCGACCGTACGCAGCTTCGACGAGGCCACCCGCTCGGGCACGGTGTTCCTCGACGACGGCACCGTGCTGGAGTTCGGCACGGCCGCCTTCGACGCGGGCCCGCTGCGGCTGCTGCGCAGCGGCCAGCGGGTCAACCTCGCGATGACGGGCGGCCAGATCACCTACGTCACCCTGTCGACCTTCCCGGTCCCCGACCGGTGAACGCGAAACGCCCGGGCCACCGTGGCCCGGGCGTTTCGCAGCGACAACCGGTTTACTTCTTCTTGCCGATTTTCTTGCCGCCCTCGTTCACCAGCTCCTTGAAATCGGAACCGGGACGGAACTTGGGCGCCCAGCTCTCAGCGACATTGATTTCCGCACCGGTGGACGGGTTGCGCGCCGTTCGGGCGGGCTTGTTCACCATCTCGAACGCGCCGAAGCCCGTGATCGAGACCTTGTCGCCGGAGGCCACGGCCTTTTGGATGGCGTCGATGACCGCGTTCACGGCCTCGGTGGCCGTCTTCCTGTCGCCCACGCGATCCGCGATGGCCTCGACGAGTTCTCGCTTGTTCATGTAAGTCCTGCTCCCCCAGTTACGGCTCGGGGTTCCGGCTCACGAGTACGACGTAGAAACCCCTTACGCGCTCGAAAGTAGGCGGGATCGCGGGGGAACTCAATCACCCTGCGTGTTTTCTACGTCTCGTGGCGTGTCGAAAGTGGCGTCGAGGGAGGTGAGAAACGCTTCCAGACGTGCCGCTGCCCTTTCCGGGTCACGCTTGGCAAGGTCACAAATGGCGAGATAACGGCGCGCGAGGCGCTCTTTGTCGGCGGCGGGGAGCATGCGGACGCGGCGGTGCGCTTCGCGCAACCGCCGCGCCAGTTCGTCGTCTTCTAGACGGTCGTCGGCAGCCATGGCTGCCGACCATTCTCGTACGTGGTGACGTCGTCGGCGTGACGCAGGGTCAGGCCGATGTCGTCGAGGCCCTCCATGAGCCGCCAGCGGGTGTAGTCGTCGATCTCGAACGCCACCGCCTCATCGGCCCAGCGCACCTGGCGCTCGACCAGGTCGACGGTGACGTCCAGCGTGGGCTCGGCCTCGACGGCCGCCTGCAGCAGCTCGACCTTCTCGGCCGGCAGCACGACCGGCAGTAGGCCCATCTTGGTGGAGTTGTTGCGGAAGATGTCGCCGAAGCGGGCGGCGATCACGACGCGGAACCCGTACTGCTGCAGGGCCCACACGGCGTGCTCGCGGGAGGAGCCGGTGCCGAAGTCGGGGCCGGAGACGAGGATCGTGCCGCCTTCGTAGACGGGGTCGTTCAGCACGAAGGTGGGGTCTTCGCGCCAGGCGGCGAACAGGCCCTTCTCGAAGCCGGTGCGGCTGACCTGCTTGAGCCAGACGGCCGGGATGATCTGGTCGGTGTCGACGTTGCTGCGGCGCAGCGGCACCGCCGTACCGGTGTGAGTGGTGAAGGCTTCCATCGTTGTCGTTCCTTACAGGTCGGCGGGGGCGGTCAGGCGGCCGGTGACGGCGGTCGCGGCGGCGACCTGCGGCGACACCAGATGGGTGCGGCCGCCCTTGCCCTGGCGACCCTCGAAGTTGCGGTTGGAGGTGGACGCGCTGCGCTCGCCCGGCCGGAGGGTGTCGGGGTTCATGCCCAGGCACATCGAGCAGCCGGCCTCGCGCCACTCGGCGCCGGCGGCCTTGAACACCTCGTGCAGACCCTCCTGCTCGGCCTGCTGCTTGACCATCATCGAGCCCGGCACGATCAGCGTGCGGGTCTTCACCTTGCGGCCGCGCAGGACGTCCGCGGCCGAGCGCAGGTCCTCGATGCGGCCGTTGGTGCACGAGCCGACGAACACCGTGTCGACCTCGATCTCGCGCAGCGGCGTGCCGGCGGTCAGGCCCATGTACTCGAGGGCCCGCTCGGCGGCGGCGCGCGCCACCGGGTCGTCGAAGGACTCAGGGGTCGGGACGGACTCGCCCAGCGGCAGGCCCTGGCCCGGGTTGGTGCCCCACGTGACGTACGGGGTCAGCGTCGAGGCGTCGATCTCGACGACCTTGTCGAACACGGCGTCGTCGTCGGTGCGCAGCGACTTCCAGTATTCGACCGCCTGGTCCCACGCCTCGCCCTGCGGCGCGTGCGGGCGGCCCTTCAGGTAGGCGAACGTGGTCTCGTCCGGCGCGATCATGCCGGCGCGGGCGCCCGCCTCGATCGACATGTTGCAGACGGTCATGCGGCCCTCCATGGAGAGCTTGCGCACGGCCTCGCCGCGGTACTCGACGATGTAACCCTGGCCGCCACCGGTGCCGATCTTGGCGATGATGGCCAGGATCAGGTCTTTGGCGGTGACGCCGACGGGCAGCTCGCCCGAGACCTCGATGGCCATCGTCTTCGGCCGGTAGGCCGGCAGCGTCTGCGTGGCCAGCACGTGCTCGACCTCGGAGGTGCCGATGCCGAACGCGATGCCGCCGAACGCGCCGTGCGTCGAGGTGTGGGAGTCGCCGCACACGATCGTCATGCCGGGCTGCGTGAGGCCGAACTGCGGCCCGATGATATGCACCACACCCTGGCCGGCGTCGCCCATCGGGTGCAGCCGGATGCCGAACTCGGCGGCGTTCTTGCGCAGCGTCTCGACCTGCGTCTTGGACACCGGGTCGGCGATCGGGCCCAGCACCGTCGGGACGTTGTGGTCCTCGGTGGCGATGGTGAGATCGGGCCGTCGCACCTTACGCCCGGCGAGACGGAGCCCGTCGAACGCCTGCGGGCTGGTCACCTCGTGAATGAGGTGCAGGTCGATATAGAGCAGGTCCGGTTCGCCCTCGGCGCGCCGGACGACGTGTTGCTCCCAGACCTTCTCGGCCAGTGTGCGGGCCATGATCTCCTCCTGCTGGTGTGCGATGCTGCCCATCGCCGCTCGGTCGCTCGGACCCGGTCTCTTCCGTCCGCGGCGCCGTTCTCCGCGCTCGTCGTCAGAGACCGGCGCTTCCCCTCGCGGGAGAAACCTACGACTTGCTTTCTCATATGTCGAGACTGCAGTATCGGTTTATGGACAACTCTAGCGGAGTCGGAGTACTCGACAAGGCCGTTCTGGTACTCAACGCCCTCGAAGCGGGGCCCGCTTCACTGGCGCAGCTGGTTCAGGCCACCGGCCTGGCCCGACCCACGGCCCACCGGCTGGCCGTCGCACTCGAGCATCACCGCATTGTGAGTCGTGACACACAGGGGAGGTTCGTCCTCGGCCCCCGGTTGTCGGAGTTGTCCACCGCGGCGGGCGAGGACCGGCTGCTGGCGGTGGCCGCGCCCGTACTGATGCAATTGCGTGATCTGACGGGGGAAAGCGCCCAGTTGTATCGCCGCCAGGGCGACGAGCGCGTGTGCGTCGCGGCCGCCGAGCGGGCCAGCGGCCTGCGCGACACCGTCCCCGTGGGGTCGGCGCTGCCCATGACGGCGGGCTCGGCGGCGCAGATCCTGCTGGCGTGGGAGGAGCCCGACCGGCTGCACAGAGGGCTGCGCGGCGCCAAGTTCACCGCCGCCACGCTGGCCTCCGTACGCCGCCGGGGCTGGGCCCACAGTGTCGGCGAGCGCGAGCAGGGCGTGGCCAGCGTGTCGGCGCCGATAAGGGGCAGCGGCGGCAAGGTGATCGCGGCCGTGTCGGTCTCCGGCCCCATCGAACGCCTCACCAGGGCACCGGGACGCCTCCACGCCGTGCCCGTCATGGCCGCCGCCGAACGCATCACCGAGGCGATGCGCCGCACGTCATGATCGGCAAAAGCAGGTATTTGGGGAGCCGAGTGCCTCGGGAGCGCACTAGCCTGAGTGGGTGACAGATCGCATCGAGGTAGCCGCCACTGAGCTGCGACCCCTGCTCGAAGAGTTCATCATGTGGGCGCGTGCGAACGCCCCCGGAAGCGACCCCGAGCTCGTGGGGCCCGCCGCACTGTGGCACCGTCTCGCCTTCTCGCAGGACCTCGGCACGTGGAAGCGTGCCGACCTGCGCAACCTGCTGCTCGAGCGCATGCCCAAGGTCGTGGAGGATCCCGACGCCGCCGCCGACGGGATGCTCCCGGCCGTGGACGCGTACCTGACGTTCCTCGACCAGACCGGCAGGCTCGCGAAGGGCTCGGACTCCCTCGCCGATCTGCAGGCCGAGCTGGACGACGTCGAAGACGAGTTCGTCGACCTCATGGAGGAGCTGCTCGAAGACTCCGAGGACGGCGACGACGACGAGGAGGCCGGTGACCTGGGCGACTTCGAGCCGTTCGCCGACCAGCTGGCCGCGCTCGACACGATCAGGCTGCGTCCCGACGCCGAGCTGGCCGAGGCCGCCCGCCGGGCGCCGCTGATCGCCATGGCGCGTGACCTGGCCGTCTGGGTCGGCCCCGGCCGGCGTGTGGGCGAGGAGACGTTGCTCACCGACGCCGAGGTCGAGGAGGCGCTGGTGGCCAGCGGGCTGCCCAGGCCCGAGACCGACGGCCCCGTCTCCGAGGCCGTGCCCCAGCTGTGGAACATCTGGAACCTCGCCGTCGACCTCGAGTTCCTCGAGCCGGGCGAGGGCAGCACGGTCGGGGTGCAGGACGACACGGCGGAGTGGCCGTTCGACGACGACGAGGACGTCCTCGACGCCTGGATGCTCGGGCTGCACTCCGTCGACTACGGCGACCCTGAGCTTGACGACGAAGACCTCACCATGGCCCTGACGGGGCTGACCCGGGGCCTGCTCGCCAGGCTGCTCCTGGCGGGCGGCTCGCGCGAGCGCGACGAGCTGGCGCGGGAGCTGTCGGAGGCCGCGGCCGAGCTCGACGAGCTGGGCTCCGACGCGTGGGAGGCGGCGGGTGACCCGCTGGCGCCCGCGATCGACTGGCTGATCGGCTACGGCATGGTCGAGGTCGACGGCGACACGGTCCGACTGACGCCGCTCGGCACCGAAGGCGTCGTCCACCTGATCGACGACGCCGACATCGAGGTCGACGCCCGTCCCGCGATCGAGTCGATGAGCGCCCACGAGCTGCTCGCGCTCAGCGCCGAGCTGCCGGAGGAGGAGGCCGACGCCGAGTTCGCGGCGTGGATGCGGCTGCGCGAGCCCCACCGGGCGGCCGAGGAGCTGCTGGAGGCGGCGTCCGAGGACGACAGCGACGCGCTGATCAGGGTGCAGGCGGCCAGCGTCGTCGGCACGCTGGGCGAGGCCGCCGTCCCGGCCTGGCAGAAGGCGCTCGAGGAGCCGTCGCTGCGGCCGTACGCGGCCACCCACCTGAGCCAGTTGGGCGTCGAAGGGGCGCCCGAGCCGTCGCAGGACGACACCCACTGGCTGATTCTCGACATGTGGACGATCTCGGCCGGGCTGGGCCGGTCCGAGTTCGTGGGCAGCCTGCGCGACATCGGCGACGAGATGACCACGGGGCTGCTCGAGGTCATCTGGAAGATCCCGCACGCCCACGTGGAGGAGCTGCTCGACCTGATCTCCCAGGTCCACCCGGACAAACAGATCGCCAAGGCGGCCCGCCGCGCGCTGTTCAAGGCCCGCTCGTTGTAGCCCGCCCTTCGGGGCTCGAACCGCCGTACAAGAGGTCCCCGCCGTCCCCGGCGGGGACCTCTTCGTTTCCTTCACGCTCACGGCGGCCGGCCCCACCCCCCGCACGTGGCGGGCCTCCCTCCAGGGAGACGCTCCTCCAGCTCACATGGCCACCCACCGTTACGTGCGCCCACTGGGCCCTGTCCGCGAGACCCTGTTGCCCACAGAACCACCCCCGAGATCCCCTGACCCGAAAAGCCGCCCACCAGGGGAAAGCAGCGGTGAGTGATCGGACCCTGCTGTGGGGTCGGTGGTTTCCATGCGGCATCGGGGCCTGGTCGGCGGCTTACCCGAGAAGGTGACCGTCCCCGAACGACTCCCAAGAGGGCCGGCTGCTGGGACCCCTTACAAGATCAGTTCCATTGACTCGGCCAGGGCCGTGGCGGATGGTCGTCGATCAGCGGTGTGCGGTGATCAGACGGGCGCTCGGGCGATGGTTCAGTTCACCAGTTGGAGCGCGGCGGAGGAATTCCGCGCGTAGCCGGCTGATGAAGGCATCTCCGCGGGCGTTGGCGAGCCCTCGCAGGGGACCTGAGCGGGTGTAGGCGTCGAAGAAGGTCGGCGCGTCCGGATGGGTGATCGGGTAGGACAGCTGCTCGTCCTGTTCGACTGTTGCGCCCTGTGCCGCCGAAGCGGCCACCAGTCGGTCTTCCCACGAGTTGTCCCCGGCGGGTACGTGAGCGCGCACCACCTCGTCGATGAGCGTGAACGGCCCGTCGGGTTCGGTGACATCGGGCCAGAAGACAACCGACAGCCGTCCGGCGGGGCGAAGCGCCGCCACCCATGACCTGAGTGCGAGGTCGGGCCGGGGAAGCTGTTGCAGACCGAACACGGACACCACCGCAGCGCATCGGCCCGACCAGCAGGCATCCAGGGTGGCGGCGTCGCCTTCGACGACGCGCGCGTTCGGCCACCGGCCGGCCCGCCGCTGGGCCCGGCGGACCATGCCCGCGGACAGGTCGATGCCAACGATCTCACGGCCGGGAAACTGCTCGGCCAACAGGTCCAGCTCGGGGAACGTGCCGCAGCACGGCACCAGGATCGGACCATCGGGGACCGGGACGACCGTGACCGCCCGCACCGCGGCAGTCACCCAGCGGGCGAAGCGGGGGACGAAGTAGGCGTCATAGCCGTCGGCGGCATCGTCCCAGCCGCGCGCCGGCGTTTTCGGATCGGTCACAGTGCGGCCCGAATCCGTTCGGCTCCCGTGCCGGACAGGGCGGTGAGGCCCGTCGGCCGTCCGGTGGCCAACAGGAGCAGATCGTCGACCGGGCCGCGTATCTCGTCGGGACCCTGACCCGCTGACCAGTCCAGGTCGGTGGCGATGAGCCGCATACCGCGGAAGCGCTCCCGGCAGCCGTAGAACGCGCTGTCGCGGACGTAGTCAAGGGCGACCGTGGCGGAAACGGCCGGCATCTGTCGCACGCGGCCCAGCGGACGGGCGATGTCCTGCCCGTGCACGAGGGCGTCGACGAGCGGGTCGAGCGGGCCGGTGCCCGGGGCGCGGCGGGGCGAGCCGGCGGTCTGGTGAATCTGCGCGATGAGCTGCGCCGGGGAGAACTTGGCCGCCCGCGCCCGGGCTTGGGTGGCGATCATCGTGTTGAAGTCGCCACCCGCCCGGATCACGCCGCCGAGCGTGCCGAGGAACGTCGAGCGGGTCGACAGGGTCAGGTGGGCGGCGACGTCGTGCACGGTCCAGCCGGGACACAGCGAGTCGGTCTGCCACTCCCGCTCACTGAGGTCATTTAGAAAATCGGCGAGGCTGAGCCGTTCGGCCTCCACCTGGGCAAGGATCTCGCAGCGGTCCATGTCCACCTCCGGCGTCACATCATGATTTCGGTGAGTTACGCGTTGATCATTGGTACTGTCGTCGCGGTGGTCAGGTCCGCCGACGAGTGCCCGCCCACCCGGATCCCCGCCTCCTTCACGGCCTTGTCGTAGGCCTGTCTCGT
>NZ_SMKQ01000288.1 GCF_004348995.1 Nonomuraea terrae | reverse complement strand
CTCGCCGACGTGGAAGCCCAGCATGGAGATGTCCTCGCGCCGCTGCTCGGCGTCCACCGGCTTCGGCCGGCCGTGGTAGCGCACGGTCACCACCGCGCCCTCGTCCGCCTCCAGCGCCTCGGGCAGCGGGACGGTCAGGTCGTCACCCTTCCTGGTCGCCTCGATCGTGACGTCGTTCACCTTGACGGCGTCCACCTTGAGCGCCCGGCCGAAGTCGAGACGGACGCGGGAGATCGGCCGGGCGGCCCGCAGCGTCAACGTGGCCGTGCCGGACAACGTGCGCGCACCGGGTTTCCACGCCAGCGCCAGGTCGTAGTGGAGCACGTCGATCGACGGGTCGCCGTAGGCCGGGTAGAGCGGGTCGGCGACCGGCCGGGACCGGCCCGCGTCGTACGCGCTCAGGTCCACCCGCCCGGGCGCGGCGGTCGCCGCCTGCGGTCGCTTCGTGGCGGGCTGCTGTTTCGTGGCGGGCTGCTTCGTGACGGGTGGCGCGGGGGGCGACTCGGGTGCGCTGCAGGCCGGCAGGACCAGCGCGACGGTCATCAGGGATAACAGGGGCCTCCGCATTCGGGCCAAAGTAACGACGCAGGCAGGGGCCCACAAGCGGTTTTCCCCGATTCGTCCCCGGTGGCGTGTCGGATCGTTGCTGAAAGATCCCTGTGAAGGCGGTTCTGGGCCTTTGCCGGGACCGGCGGCTTCTGCATCGTGGTCCGCATGAGATCCGCGATCCTGAAGACCGCACTCAGCGCCGTGCTCATGGTCACGCTCGCCGGCCTGCCGGCGCAGGCGGCCACGAGGCCAGGCACGTTCCCGCTGCCCGACGGGTTCCAGCCGGAGGGCATCGCCATCGGCCCAGGGCCGTACGCCTACTTCGGCTCCCGCGTGGACGGCGACATCTTCCGCGCCGACCTGCGCACCGGCAAGGGATCCGTCATCAGCCAGGGCCCCGGCACGCCCTCGCTCGGGATGAAGACCGACGGGCGCGGCCGGCTGTTCGTGGCCGGCGGCACCGGCGGCGACGCCCGCGTGGTGGACGTGCGCACCGGGAAGGTGCTCAAGTCGTACGAGCTGGCCACCGGGACGTCGTTCGTCAACGACGTCATCCTCTTCGGCGGCGCGGCGTACTTCACCGACTCGGCCAACCCGGTCCTGTACAAGCTCGACCTCGGGCGTGGCGGCGCGCTGCCGGACGAGGCGGTGAACATCCCGCTCAGCGGCGACATTCAGTACACGACCGGCAACAACGCCAACGGCATCGCCCCCAGCCCCGACGGCAGGTCGCTGCTGATCGTGCAGTCGAACACCGGCAAGTTGTTCGAGGTGAACCCGTCCTCCGGCGTCACCGCCGAGGTCGACCTCGGCGGTGAGGCGCTGACCAACGGCGACGGCCTGCTGCTGTCCGGCCGCACGTTGTACGCCGTGCTCAACCGGCTGAACACGATCGCCGTGATCGGCCTGTCCCGCGACGCCTCCTCCGGGGAGGTCGTCAGGCGGATCACCGACGACCGGTTCGACGTGCCGACGACGGTCGCCTCCTACGGCCACCGTCTCTACCTGCCGAACGCCCGCTTCACGACGACCCCGACGCCCGACACGACGTACGACGTGGTCTCCGTCAAACCCTGACGCCACGCGTCACAGGCGTGTGGCGGCCCGCAGGCCGCCGCCGTACCTCCTCCCCGGCGCGCTGCGGAGCCGGGGAGGAACCCCCTACCGCGGCGGGCGCAGCGCGGCGAGCTGCTCCTCGAACGGGACGACCGCGTCCTCCTCCGGCTCCCGCCGGGGCGCCCGGTGCAGCAGCAGCCCGGCCAGCTCCTCCGCCGCGCGGGCGATGCGCTCGCCCAGCCCGTCGGTGAACGCGTCGTGGCCGCCGCCCCAGTCCTCCGAGGCCGCGTAGACCGCGGTCGGCACGACCACGGCCCGCAGGTACGTGAACAGCGGCCGCACCGCGTGCTCCAGCGCCAGCGAGTGCCGGGCGGTGCCCCCGGTCGCGCCGACGAGCACCGGCGTGCCGGTCAGCGCGGTGTTGTCGAGCACGTCGAAGAACGACTTGAACAGGCCGCTGTAGGAGCCGCTGAAGATCGGTGTGACCGCGATGAGCCCGTCGGCCTCCGTCACCGCCTCGAGCGCCTCGCGCAGCCGGGCGTTGGCGAAACCGGTCACGAAGTTGTTCGCGACGTCCACCGCGAGCTCGCGCAGCTCGATCACCCGGACCTCGGGGGGCGTTCCCGGCGTCTCCTCCAGCCGCCGCGCGACCGCCTCGGCCAGGCGGTCGGCGAGCAGGCGGCTGGAGGACGGCTGGGTCAGACCCGCCGTGACGACGACGAGCTTCATGGGGAAATCTCTCCTTTCGAGGGGACGTACGGCGGTTCAGGCGCCGACGGCCGCGGACTTGTCCTTGGCGGCGAGCAGCGAGGCGTGCCTGGGGGCGTCGGGCACGCTGTCGGGGCGGTCCTTGGCGAACTCCGCGCGCAGCACGGGCACGACCTCCTCGCCGAGGATGTCGAGCTGCTCCAGCACCGTCTTCAGCGGCAGGCCGGCGTGGTCCATGAGGAACAGCTGGCGCTGGTAGTCGCCGAAGTACTCGCGGAACTCCAGCGTACGGTCGATGACCTGCTGGGGGCTGCCCACGGTGAGGGGCGTCTCGGCCATGAAGTCCTCCAGCGACGGCCCGTGCCCGTACACGGGGGCGTTGTCGAAGTACGGGCGGAACTCGCGCACGGCGTCCTGGGAGTTCTTGCGCATGAACACCTGCCCGCCCAGCCCCACGATGGCCTGCTCGGGCGTGCCGTGTCCGTAGTGGGCGTACCTCTGGCGGTAGAGGCCGATCAGGCGCATGAAGTGCTCCTTCGGCCAGAAGATGTTGTTGGCGAAGAAGCCGTCGCCGTAGTAGGCGGCCTGCTCGGCGATCTCGGGGCTGCGGATCGAGCCGTGCCAGACGAACGGCGGCACCCCGTCGAGCGGGCGCGGCGTCGAGGTGAAGCCCTGCAGCGGCGTGCGGAAGCGGCCCTCCCAGTCGACGACGTCCTCACGCCACAGCCGGTGCAGCAGCGCGTAGTTCTCGACGGCCAGCGGGATGCCCTGCCTGATGTCCTGCCCGAACCACGGATAGACCGGGCCGGTGTTGCCGCGGCCGAGCATGAGATCGACCCGGCCGTCGGCCAGGTGCTGCAGCATCGCGAAGTCCTCGGCGATCTTCACCGGGTCGTTCGTGGTGATGAGGGTCGTGCCGGTGGTGAGCACGAGGCGCTCGGTCCTGGCCGCGATGTACCCGAGCATGGTGGTGGGCGAGGACGGGACGAAGGGCGGGTTGTGGTGCTCGCCGGTCGCGAAGACGTCGAGCCCGACCTCCTCGGCCTTGAGTGCGATCGCCACCATCGCCTTGATGCGCTCGTGCTCGGTCGGCGTCCTGCCGGTGGTGGGGTCAGGGGTGACGTCGCCCACACTGAAGATCCCGAACTGCAATTTAGTCACCATCCATGACTATTGAATGTTTGACCTCTAGAGCGTCGTGCCCTCGCGAGATATTCCAATCATCCGGCATCCCCCGCCACCGCGAGCCCTGGGGCGCCGAACCGCTCTGCCGCCCAGCCTGGCCGGGCCCTCGCGGACGCGGGCCCGTCGCTCCTGAGCCGGTCGCGGGGCGGACTAGCGCCTGCCCTCACGGATCGCCGCGGCCGCCCGCGCGACCGGCGCCGGGTGCCGCCGTCAGCTCTCGCGAACGCGGGCCTTCGCCCGGTTGCCGCATCCGCGCATGTCGCACCAGCGGCGCGTCCGCCGGTGGGAGGCGTCGACGTAGAGCCGCGTGCAGGGAGCGGCCTCGCACTCGCGGATCAGCGCCGTCTGCGGGCCGCCGAGGAGTTCGACCGCCGCGCGGGCGACGCTGGACAGCGCCGCGCGCAGGCCGCCGTCGCGTACCACGCCGTGCTCGCCGAGCAGCACGCTCACCGGCGGGTGCCCGGCCGCCGCGTTGAGCACCCGCCGGTCCTCCTCCGCGTACGGCGCCCTCGTGCGGGCCGCGGACGCCAGCCGGTAGACCGCCTCGCGCAGCGTCAGGGCGAGGGCGAGGTCGTCGTCGTCCGCCTCGGGCGGCGTGGTGAGGACCCCGGCGGCGCGGTGGGCGTGGCCCTGCTGCCCTGGCTCGCCGGCACGTACGGCTTCCGCGCCGCCTACGCGGTCCCCGCCGCCCTCTGCCTCCTGTCCGCCGCGGCCACCTGGCGCTGGCTCCACGAACCCCCGTCACCTTCAAAGCCGGACCCCCACGGCGGACCGCACCCCGTGGCGAAGACGGAGGCGTACGGCGCGGGGCGTTCGGCGGACGCCTCTGGGACCGGTGGCCGGCCGGTGAAGGAGCGGTCGCCGCTTCTGCGGTGGGACGTATGGCGACTGGCGGTGGCCGGGGCGTTGCTGACCGTGCCGCAGTTCGCCGTCCTCTCCTTCACCGCGATCTTCCTGCACGACGCCAAGGGACAGGGCTCAGGGCTGGCCGCCGCCACGGTCCTGATCGCCCAGATCGGCGGCGGCGCCGCCCGCATCTGGACCGGACGGCGCACCGACCGCGGCGGAGACCGCCGAGCCCACGTGCGCGGCATCGGCGCGCTCAGCGGCGTCGCGATGGCGGCGGCCGCCGTGCTCGCCGACGCCCCCATCCTGGTGACGGCCTGCGCCCTGGCGGTCGGCGGCCTGCTGGCCAACTCCTGGCACGGCGTCGCGTACACGGAGATCGCCGCGATGGCGGGCACGGGGCGGGCCGGCAGCGCCCTGGGCCTGCTGGGCACGGCGCTCTTCGGCGCGGGCTTCGCCACGTCGCTGCTCGTTCCGGTGGTCCTGGAGCTCACCTCGTGGCACGCGGTGTGGGGCCTGGCGGCGGGGGCGGCCCTGCTGGCCGTCCCGTTGGCGCCGGCCCGGGTCAGGAGCCCGCGGCGAGTGCGTTGATGTCGGCGGGGCCGAGGACGCGGCGGGGCGCGCCGCGCTCGGCGACCGCGATCATCGCCCGGCCGATCCGCTCCGGCGTGGTCGCCTGCGCGCCCGACCACCGGCGCAGCAGCGGAAACAGCGGCCGGGTCACCACGTAGGCCAGCCGGAAGGGCGGCCTGCCCGACGGGACACGACCGGGCCGGAACACGTACGCCTCCAGCGGCAGCGCCAGGACCGCGTCCTGCGTCGCGTCCGTCTCCCCGGCGCCCCGCACGTACACGAACGTGGAACCGGGCGCCAGCGTACGGGCGGCAGGCAGAGCCTCGCCGGGAGCGCAGCAGAAACACGCGTCGTATCCGGCCGGCTCGCCGGTGAGAAGGAGCTTGGGATGGACGACCCCCTCGGGAACGCGGCCGGCCGCGAGCACGCTGGTGACCCGGTCGTCGAGCAGGCACTCGCGAAGCACCCCGCGCCCGATCACCCCGGTCGCCCCGAAGAGGATCACCCTCATCCCGGACTCGCCCCGATCGTCTCGATGAGGTCGGCAGGCACAGGATACGGCCGCTCGACCGGCAGCAGCCCGCTCACGTCGGCGCGGCGCCCGAGCGCCTCCCGCAGCTCGCGGACCCGGTCCGTGACGTCGGTGATCGAGGCCGTCCACTCCTCGGCGTAACGCCGCACCGCCTCGCCGGACAACCCGATCTGGATCGACCGGTACGGCAGCGCCTCGTGCCGCAACCCCCGCTCGGGATCCCACTGGATCCGGACCGGGCTGCGCTTGAGCCGCCGCGCCCATCCGGGCCGCCCGTCGTCCCGGCTGAGGCAGGCGTTCGCCAGCGCCCACGCGAACCCCTCGCGGGTCAGCTCGATCGCCAGCACCCGCTCCTGGCCCGGCTTGGTCGCGTACCCGCACCGGTACATCATCCAGAGGAACGACGGCTTGATCCACGTCATCCGGTCCCGCTTGAACGGCGGCACGAAGCGCTGGGCCGCGAGGGCGGGCCCGGCGATCCCGGCGTCGTACGCCTGGTAGACCGTGATCGTCTCCTCGGTGTGGAGGGCGCGGATCTGGCGGAGGGGCACGTTCATGGAGATCACCGTGGCGAAGACCCGCACCACGGGGCAACACCTTTACGCGCACGCCAGATCCCGCACGGCCTCGGCCAGCCGCGTGGAGGCCGTGCGCGGGACGCGCAGGCCGCGGGCCGACAGGCCGATCGCCCCCTGCGTGCCGGGCACCACCGCGCCGGCGCAGGCCACGTCCGGCCGGAACTGCCCGTGTTCCTCCACCACCTGCCCCGGCCGCAGCCCGGCCAGCTCCTCCTCGACGTCCTCCACGCCGGCGGGCGTCGCGGGGGTGAAGCGGCGCAGGCCGTACCCGCGCAGGACGCCCCGGCGCGCCCGGGGCGGCAGCGCCAGCAGCAGCGCCTTGCCCAGCGCCGTGGCGTGCGGCGCCGTCTCCAGGCCCGCCTGCAGGTCCTCCAGCCATGGCGAGCACGGCCCCTCCGCCACCTCCATCACGACCAGCCGCCCGTCGGCCAGCCGCGCCAGGTACGCGGTGTGCCCGGTCACGGCGGCCAGGTGGCCCAGCACCGCCCGGACGCGCGGCGGCCGTTCGAAGGCCCGCACCATCTCGTGGAAGCGCTCGGCCACCTGCGAGCCGAGCAGGTAGTCGCCCTCGGGCCGCCGATGCAGGTAGCCCTCGTAACACAACGTGCGCACCAGGTGGTAGGAGGTGGACAGGTTCAGGCCGCAACGGCGGGCGATGACCTTGACCGGCAGCGGCCGGTCGGCCCGCGCGACCTCCTCCAGCACACGGAGCGCGCGGGAGACGCTGCGGATCAGATCGCTGGGGGGTTCACCGGTCATCCCTTCAGCATGTGCGCCATCTGAAAATCGCACGCCTACCCCGGAAGGCACACCCGTCCGACGATGAGGCCATGCCGGACATACCGCAGTGGGCCAGTGACGCGCTGTCGGGGGTCTACGACCCGTGCTGCAGGGAGAAGGGCATCTCCGTGGTGGAGATGGGCCTGGTCAGATCGGTCGAGGTGGACGACGGCCGGGCCCGGGTGGAGCTGCTGCTCACCTCGGGCTGGTGCCCGTTCGCCGCCCGGGTGCTCACGGAGGTGCGCGACCGTATCGAGGAGCAGCCCGGCGTCCGCGAGGCGGAGGTCGAGGTCGTGTGGGACGAGGTGGGCGCTGCGCGCGTTCAGGGACTTTGAGATCCCGCAGGATCTGTGCGACGGGTACGGCTACCCGCAACTCACCGACCAGGCCAAACGGAAGATCCTCGGCGAGAACCTGCTACGGCTGCATGGGCTTGGTCCGGTGAACCGCCTGTAGCAGCCCCACGGCCACCAGGCCGGCGACCGTGGCCGAGCCGCCGTACGACACGAACGGCAGCGGCACGCCCACGATCGGCGTCAGGCCCACGGTCATGCCGACGTTCACGAACGCCTGGAACCCGATCCACGACACCAGCGCGCCCGCCAGCACCGCACCGTACGGCGAGGCGCTGTCGCGGGCGATGGACAGGCCGCGCCACAGCAGCGCGCACAGGGCGAGCACGATGGCCGCGGCCCCGGCGAATCCGAGCTCCTCGCCCGCGACGGTGAAGACGAAGTCGGTGTGCCGCTCGGGAACGAAGTGCCCGGCCGTCTGCTCACCGTTGAACAAGCCCTTGCCGTACAGGCCGCCGGAGCCGATCGCGATGCGCGCCTGGGCGGCGTTGTAGCCGGCACCGCCCGGGTCGGCCGCCGGGTTCGCCAGCACGAGCAGCCGTTCCAGCTGGTACGGCCGGACGAGCCCGAGCTGCCAGGCCGTCGCGCCCGCCCCCGCCGCGCCCGCGGCCAGCACCAGCAGCCACCGTTTAGGCGCCCCGGACACCAGCAGCGCGCCCGCCACCATGGCCGCGAACACCAGCATCGTCCCCACGTCCGGCTGCAGCGCGATGAGCCCGATCGGGACCGCGGCCAGCGCCAGGGCGAGCACCACCCCGCCGAACCCGGGCCGGCGCCGGCCGTCGCGCAGCTCGCCCAGCGGCACCGCGAACGCCAGCGCCAGCGTCACCTTGGCGAGCTCCGACGGCTGGAACCGCACCCCCGGCGCGAGCACGATCCACGAGTGGGCGCCGTTCACCCGCACGCCCAGCGGGCTGAGGACCGCGGCCAGCGCCAGCACCGCCAGCACGTACGCCGCAGGCACGTACGCCCGCAGCACCCGCAGGTCCACCCGCGAGACCAGCCACATGAGCACGAGCCCGCCCGCGACGGCGACGGCCTGGCGCACCAGCAGCGCGTGGTCGCCCGTCATCCGGGTGGCCGACCACACCAGCAGCAGCCCGGCGGCCGACAGCGCCACCGCCAGCACCGTCAGCACCCGGTCGGAGGCGCCCAGCGACGGCGCCCACACGATCCGCCGCCGCCCGCCCACCGCGATCATCGCCGCTCCCGCAGGCCGAGGATGCCCTCCCAGATCTCCCGGGCCGCCGGCGCC
>NZ_SMKQ01000287.1 GCF_004348995.1 Nonomuraea terrae | reverse complement strand
ACAGGCGGGGGAGCGCATCTCGGGCAGGGGGCGCGGATCGTGCACGTGCCCGACGCCGAGGCGGCCGCGGTCGAGCTGGCCGGCTGGCTGCGCCCCGGTGACGCGGTGCTGATCAAGGGACCGAGGGCCATGGGCCTGGAGCGGACGGCCGAGCTGCTGCTCGGGGGTGCCGCCCAGTGACCAACATCATCATCGCCGGCGCGGTGGGCCTGATCCTCTCCATGCTGGGCACCCCGCTGGCGATCCGGCTGTTCTCGCGGCGCGGCTACGGCCAGGAGATCCGCGAGGAACTCGCGGCCTCGACCTCCGGCCACCAGGGCAAGCGCGGCACCCCCACGATGGGCGGCACGGTCATCGTGCTGGCCGCCCTGCTCGCCTACGGGGGCTCGCACCTGGCCACGCTGGAGCCGCCGACCGTGTCGGGCCTGCTCGTGCTGTTCCTCATGACGGGGCTCGGCGCGGTCGGATTCCTCGACGACTTCATCAAGATCTACAAGCAGCGCAGCCTGGGCCTGCGCAGCGGCGCGAAGGCCCTCGGCCAGCTCGTCGTCGGCGCGGTCTTCGCCTTCATGGTGGTCCGCGAGCCCAACGTGTACGGGATCACCCCCGCCGAGACCCGCCTGTCGTTCCTGCGCGACATCGGCCCGTCGATCGGCATCGTCGGGTTCACCATCTGGGTGCTGATCATGATCGTCGGGTTCTCCAACGCGGTGAACCTCACCGACGGCCTCGACGGGCTGGCCAGCGGCGCGACCGGCACCGTGCTGGCCGCGTACATCCTGATCGGCAACTGGCAGCTGCGCAACAACTGCATCGACCAGCTGGGCCCCAACTGCTACTGGGTACGAGATCCGCTCGACCTCGCCGTGGTCGCCGCCTCGGTGCTGGGAGCGCTGATCGGGTTCCTGTGGTGGAACGCCCCGCCCGCGCGCATCTTCATGGGCGACACCGGCTCGCTGGCCCTCGGCGGCGTGCTGGCCGGTCTGGCCATCGCCACCCGCACCCAGCTCCTGCTGATCATCCTGGCCGGCCTGTGTGTGATCATCACGCTGTCGGTCATCATCCAGGTCGGATCCTTCAAGCTGACCGGGAAACGGGTGTTCAGAATGGCGCCGCTGCAGCACCACTTCGAGCTCAAGGGCTGGGCGGAGACCACGATCGTGGTCCGCTTCTGGCTGATCGCGATGCTCTGCTCGGCGCTCGGGCTCGGTCTGTTCTACGTCGAATGGATGCCTGGGGCATGAGTCTCACCTGTGTCGCCGGGCTCGGCGTGTCCGGCACCGCCGTGGCCAGGTTGCTGGCCGAGCGCGGCGAGCGCGTCGTGGTCGTGGAGTCCACGGAGGGCGAGCGCCAGCTCGCCGCCGCGGCCGAGCTGGCGCGGGTGGGCGCCGAGACCCGGTTCGGCGAGCCGGTGCTGCCCGACGGGGCGACACGGGTCGTCACCACCGGCTGGGCGCCGCACCACCCGCTGATCGCAGCGGCGCTGCGGGCCGGGGTCGAGGTCGTGGGAGAGGTGGAGCTGGCCTGGCGGCTGCGTCCCGAGCAGGCCGCCCCGTGGCTGGCGCTGACCGGCACCAACGGCAAGACCACCGCCGTGCGCATGCTCACCTCGATCCTGCTGGCCGCCGGGCGCAAGGCGGTCGCCGTGGGCAACGTGGGCGTGCCGGTGGTGCAGGCCGTCGCGGAGCCGTACGACGCGCTGGCCGTCGAGCTGTCCAGCTTCCAGCTGCACTGGTCCAGCACGCTCGCCCCGCACGCCGCGGCCGTGCTCAACGTCGCGCCCGACCACCTCGACTGGCACGGCTCCATGGAGGAGTACGCCGCCGCCAAGGGCCGCATCTTCGAGCGCGCCGGCACCGTGATCTACAACGCCGACGACCCCGAGGCGACCCGGCTGGCGGCGCCGTACCCGCGAGCCGTCGGCTTCACGCTGCGGGTGCCGAGGAGCGGCCAGATCGGCGTGGTGGAGGACCTGCTGGTCGACCGGGCGTTCGTGGCCGACCCCGTCGAGGCGGCCGAGGAGCTCGCCACGCTCGACGACGTACGCCCGTTCGCGCCGCACAACGTGGCCAACGCGCTGGCCGCCGCCGCGCTGGCCCGCTCGCTCGGGGTGCCGTCGGAGGCCGTGCGGCAGGGGCTGCGCGACTTCGTGCCCGACCCGCACCGGCTGGCCCACGTGGACCGGATCGGCGAGGTCGACTACATCGACGACTCCAAGGCCACCAACCCGCACGCCGCCGCCGCGGCGCTGGCGTCGTACCCGTCGGTGGTGTGGGTGGCGGGCGGCCTGCTCAAGGGCGCCGACGTGGACGACCTCGTCCGCGAGGCCGCCCCGAGGTTGCGCGGCGCGGTGCTGCTGGGCACCGACCGTGCGCGGATCGCCGAAGCCATCGCGCGACACGCGCCGAATGTCCCCGTCGTGGACATTCCGGATCGGGAGACTGGTGCGATGGAACGAGTCGTCACCGAAGCCGCCCGGCTGGCCTCACCAGGGGACACCGTGCTGCTCTCCCCGGCGGGGGCCTCCCTCGACATGTTCGCCAACTATCCGGCGCGGGGGGAGGCCTTCGCGCGTGCCGTACGCGAGCTGAGGGCACGGCGTGAGCACGAGCGCTGAGGAACGCGCGCGCCCCGCCGCGCCGCTGCAAGAGGGGCCGGGCACGTGGGCCCGCGAACAGCTCGCGGTGGTCAAGGACCTGCTCGGCAAGCCGCTGACCACCTACTATCTGATCATCATGTGCAGCGCGCTGCTGCTCGCGCTCGGGCTGATGATGGTGCTGTCGGCCTCCAGCATCGAGGCGCTGCAGAAGACCGGCAGCCCGTTCTCGTGGTTCATCAAGCAGTCGTTGTCGGCCGCGCTCGGCGTGCCGGTGATGTACGTCTGCTCGCGCCTGCCGGTCAAGTTCTTCCGCTGGGCCGGCTATCCGCTGATGGCGCTGTCGATCATCGCGCTGATCATGGTGCTGTTCATCGGCTCGTCGGAACTGGGCGCGCAGCGGTGGATCTACATCGGTGACTTCACCATCCAGCCGTCCGAGCCGGCCAAGCTCGGGCTCCTGCTGTGGGGAGCCGACCTGCTGGCCAGGCGCGCCCGGCACGGCCGGATCGAGTGGCGGCAGATGCTGATCCCGCTCATGCCCGGCACCGCGCTCCTGTCCGTCATGGTCATGCTCGGCCGCGACCTCGGCACCACGCTCGTGCTCTTCATGATCTTCCTGGCGCTGCTGTGGGTGGTGGGCGCGCCGATCAAGCTGTTCGGCGGCATCCTGGCGCTGGCGGTGCTGGCCGCGGTCATCATGATCAAGGTGGAGCCGTACCGGATGGCGCGCATCGGCGCCTTCCTCGACCCATGGGCCGACGCTCAGGGCGCCGGATACCAGGCCGTTCAGGGACAGATCGCCATGGGCTCGGGCGGCTGGTTCGGGCTCGGGCTGGGCAGCAGCCGGCAGAAGTGGAGCTGGCTGCCCCACGGCGAGAGCGACTTCATCTTCGCCATCCTCGGCGAGGAGCTCGGCCTGATGGGCACGCTCATGGTGGTGGCGCTGTTCGGCCTGCTCGGCTACGCCGGCCTGCGCGTCGCCGTGCGCGTCAACGACCCCTTCATCCGCCTGGCGGCGGCCGCCATGGTCGCCTGGATCGTCGGCCAGGCCACCGTCAACATGGGCGCCGTGCTCAGCGTCCTGCCGATCACCGGCATCCCCCTGCCGCTGGTCTCGTACGGTGGATCCGCACTGCTCCCCACGCTGGCGGCGCTCGGCATGCTGCTGTCGTTCGCCAAGCGGGAACCGGGTGCGCGGGAGGCGCTGGCGGCTCGTGGCCCCGGGCCGGTCTCCCGGGCCCTAAGCTGGCTGGGCCTGGGGGGTATGACCAGAGGCCGGATGAGACGTTAGGGAGTGACCGAGATGAGGGTGGTCCTCGCCGGTGGGGGGACAGCCGGGCACATCGAGCCCGCGCTGGCCCTTGCTGACGCGCTGCGTCACCTTGACCCGAGCATCGGCATCACGTGCGTCGGCACCGATCGCGGCCTGGAGACACGGCTGGTGCCCGCCAGGGGATACGAGCTGGAGCTGGTGCCGGCCGTGCCGTTGCCGCGGGCGATCACCCCCAGTCTGCTGACCGTGCCCGGCAGGCTGGCCGGGGCGATCAACGCCGTGTCGGCGATCCTCGACCGGGTCAAGGCCGACATCCTGGTGGGCTTCGGCGGCTACGTCGCGACCCCCGCGTACCTGGCGGCCCGGCGGCGCGGCCTGCCGATCGTCGTCCACGAGGCCAACCCCCGCCCGGGGCTGGCCAACCGGCTGGGCGCGCGGCTGACCGAGCACGTGTTCACCGGCTACCCCGACGCCGCGCTGCCCAAGGCCCACTACATCGGCACGCCGCTGCGCCGCGAGATCGTCACGCTGGACCGGCTGTCCACGGGAGACAAGGCGCGCTCGTGGTTCGGGCTGGAGAACGACCGGCCGACGCTGCTGGTCTTCGGCGGCTCCCAGGGCGCCCGGTCGATCAACCAGGCCGCGCTGGCCGCCGCGCCGGCGCTGCGCGCGGCCGGCATGCAGGTGCTCCACGTGCTCGGCCCGAAGAACACGGTCGAGCAGGAGCCCCCGCCCGGCGACCCGCAGTACGTCCTGCTGCCCTACGTCGACCGCATGGACCTCGCCTACGCCGCCGCCGACCTGGCGCTGTGCCGCAGCGGGGCGCTGACCTGCGCGGAGCTGACCGCGGTCGGGCTGCCGGCCGCGTACGCGCCGCTGCCGCACGGCAGCGGCGAGCAGCGGATCAACGCCGAGCGCATCGTGCAGGGAGGCGGCGGCCTGATGGTCGACGACGCCGACCTGTCACCTGATTGGATCATCCAGAACGTCCTGCCCATCCTCCGCGACCCCGAGCGGGTCGCCGTCATGTCGGAGGCGGCCGCCCGGCTGGGGCGCAAGGACGCCGATATCACGCTTGCCCGGAAAGTGTTGGAGATAGCCCGATGAGTCTCGTCAAGCTGGTCGATCCCGTCGCCGAAGCAGATCTGGGACGGGTGCACTTCATCGGCATAGGCGGCGCCGGCATGTCGGGCATCGCCCGCATCCTTCTCAAGCGCGGCATACGAGTGTCGGGCAGCGACGCGCGCAGCTCCGAGCTGATCACCGAGCTGCGCGAGCTGGGCGCCACCGTCCACATCGGGCACGCGGCCTCCCACATCAGAGACGTCGACACGGTGATCGTCTCCACCGCCATCCGCGACTCCAACCCCGAGCTCGGCGAGGCGCTCAAGCAGGGGCTGCGGATCATCCCTCGGGCCGCCGCGCTGGCCTCCGTCATGGCCGGGCGCACCGCGGTGGCCATCGCCGGCACGCACGGCAAGACCACCACCACCTCGATGCTCACCGTGGCGCTGCAGAAGTGCGGCGCCGACCCGTCCTACTGCGTGGGCGGCCAGCTCGTCACGACCGGGCTCGGCGCCGACGACGGGCAGGGCCGGGTGTTCGTGGCCGAGGCCGACGAGAGCGACGGCTCGTTCCTCATGCTGGCCCCCGACATCGCCGTGGTCACCAACGTCGAGGCCGACCACCTCGACAACTACGGCGACTCGCGGGCGGTGCACGACAGCTTCGCCAGGTTCGCCGACCGGGTCGGCTCGCTGCTCGTCGTGTGCGCCGACGACCCGGGCGCGGCCGAGCTGGCGCGGCGCGCCGCCGAGCGCGGGCAGCGCGTCAAGACGTACGGCACGCAGGGCGAGCACTACCGCGTCTGCGACGTCCGCCCCGACGGGTTCGGCACGGTGTTCGGCATCGAGGGCAAGGGTGAGGTGCGCCTGGCCGTTCCCGGGGCGCACAACGCGCTCAACGCCGCCGCGGCCATCGCCGTGGCCGACGAGCTGGGGCTGCCGTTCGAGGAGATCAGAGACGGCCTGGGCGCCTTCACCGGGGCCAAGCGCCGCTTCGAGGCCAAGGGCGAGGCCGGCGGCATCGCCGTCTTCGACAGCTACGCCCACCACCCGACCGAGCTGACCGCCGACCTGCGGGCCGCCCGCGACGTGGTGGCCTCCTACTCCGGCACCGGCCGGGTCATCGCCGTCTTCCAGCCGCACCTCTACTCGCGCACGCGCTTCTTCGCCGAGGAGTTCGGCCAGGCGCTCGGGCTCGCCGACGAGGCCATCGTGCTCGACGTCTACGGCGCCCGCGAGGACCCCGAGCCGGGCGTCTCCGGTGCCATGGTGGCCGGGCGGGTGCCGCTGCCGCCCGAGCAGGTGGCGTACGCGCCTGACCGGTCCGCGGTGCCGGCGCTGGTGGCCGCGCGGGCGCGGCCGGGCGACATCGTGCTCACGATGGGCGCGGGCGACGTCACCGAGCTGGGCCCGCAGATCGTCGCCCGCCTCTCCTGACAGGCCCCGCTTCGGGCGTGGCGGGCGCGCTCACGCCGCGCGTCGGCGTAGGTTCTGTGCCGATCATGCAGTGACGATCATGCGGGGAGGGCGATGAAGGCGCGCAAGGCGTTCCTGGTGCTGCTGACCGCGGGGGTGGTCGGCACGGCCGCGTGGCTGGTGTTCCTCTCACCGGTGCTGGGGGTGCGCTCGATCGAGATCGTGGGAAATCTCACAGTACCGGAGGAGCGCATCGAACAGCAGGCCGGTGTGCCGGATCTGCATCCCCTCGCCACCGTCAACCTCGCCGAGGTCCAGGGCCGCGTCCTCGGCATCAGGCAGCTCGCCGGCGCCAAGGTGGACCGGATCTGGCCCGGCACGCTGCGCATCGAGGTGGTCGAGCGGGAGCCGGTGGCGATGATCCAGGCGGGCGACAAGTACGCGATCATCGACAAGCACGGCGTGGTGATCGAGATCGAGACCGCCCTGCCGCCGCTGCTGCCGGTGCTCAAGGTCGACCGCCCGGCCGAGGGCGACCCCGCCATGATGGCGGCGCTGCAGGTCATCGACGCGGTCCCCGACGAGGTGGCGGGCAAGGTCAGGCAGGTACGCGCCGGCACGGCCGAGGGCGTCACCCTGGAGCTGTCCGACGGCCGCACCGTGATCTGGGGCGGCACCGACCGCCCGCAGGAGAAGGGCCGCATCCTGACCTCCCTGCTCAAACGCGAGAAGGCCTCCCAGTACGACGTCAGCTCTCCCGACGTGGTGACGCTGAAGTGATCGTGATCGTCAGGGTCTGGCAACCCGGGGGCAACGGCATCGCCGAGCCTGTGCGAGACGCGGCGCGCGGCGTGAGAGCCTGTAAGCCGGACTTTCGGCAGTGGAGGGCCGCGACCTGGCGTGCGCGCGGAGCGAATCGGACAGCCCGCGACACGCCGGACGTGCTTGCGGCGCGGTTAGTTGACCCGCCCGGAGCGTAACTCCTACTGTCCGTATCAATCCTCAGGTTGACATAAATCTAAATCTCAACCTGAGGTTGAGAGATACCCGAACAGAGAAAAAGCGGAGACAATCCGCACCGAAATGGCAAGTCAACGAGCGGAAAGGCCCCTCGTCGTGGCAGCACCGCAGAACTACCTCGCGGTCATCAAGGTCGTCGGCATCGGCGGCGGCGGAGTGAACGCCGTCAACCGGATGATCGAAGAGGGACTCAAGGGCGTCGAGTTCATCGCGATAAACACCGACGCCCAGGCGCTGCTGATGAGTGACGCCGATGTGAAACTCGACGTGGGCCGTGAGCTCACGCGCGGTCTGGGCGCGGGCGCCAACCCCGACGTGGGCCGCAAGGCCGCCGAAGACCACCGCGAGGAGATCGAGGAGGTCCTCAAGGGGGCCGACATGGTCTTCGTCACGGCCGGCGAGGGCGGCGGCACCGGCACGGGCGGCGCGCCCGTCGTGGCCAACATCGCCCGGTCGCTCGGCGCGCTGACCATCGGCGTCGTGACGCGGCCCTTCAGCTTCGAGGGCCGGCGCCGCGCCATGCAGGCCGAGGCGGGCATCGAGACGCTGCGCGACGAGGTCGACACGCTGATCGTGATTCCCAACGACCGGCTGCTGTCGATCTCCGACCGGCAGGTGAGCGTGCTCGACGCCTTCAAGGCGGCCGACCAGGTGCTGCTGTCGGGTGTCCAGGGCATCACCGATCTGATCACCACGCCCGGTCTGATCAACCTCGACTTCGCCGACGTCAAGTCGGTCATGTCGGGAGCGGGCTCGGCGCTCATGGGCATCGGCCACGCGCGCGGCGACGACCGCTCGGTGGCGGCAGCCGAGATGGCGGTCTCCAGCCCGCTGCTGGAGGCCAGCATCGACGGCGCCCACGGCGTGCTGCTGTCGATCGCGGGCGGCTCCGACCTGGGCCTGTTCGAGATCAACGAGGCGGCCCAGCTCGTGTCGATGGCCGCGGCGCCCGACGCCAACATCATCTTCGGTACGGTCATCGACGACGCCCTCGGCGACGAGGTGCGGGTGACCGTGATCGCGGCTGGCTTCGACGACGTGCCGGGCCCGACGGAGAAGCAGGTGCCCCGCCCGGC
>NZ_SMKQ01000286.1 GCF_004348995.1 Nonomuraea terrae | reverse complement strand
ACCCCGCCTGCCCTGTGACACCCGACCAATCCCGCCCCGGCCTCCGGGCCCACTTGATTTTCAGGACGCGGGTTTCCGGGAGCCCTGGTCGCTTCGGTGTCCTGTCGGTTCCTGTAGGGCGATCGCCGCGTCGTTGTCGGAGACGTCGTCCGCAGTAATTCGTTTGTGTATCACCACAGCCCGCTGTCAGTATGAGGGCCCATGCGTCACCCTCTTGACACGCTGGACTGGCCGATTTCCACCGAGCGGCTGCTGTTGCGCCGCGCTGCCCCCGACGACCTGGACGCGACCTGGGCCTTCCGGCAGCTGCCGGAGACTCACGAATGGGTCACGGCCGCCACAGAGACCTACGACGACTACCGTGAGCGTTTCCTCCGCGAGGAGCGGCTCGTAGACCTGCTCATCGTCGAACTGGACGGCCGGGTGATCGGCGACCTGACACTGAAGGTCCAGGACGGTTGGGCCCAGGAAGAGGTCGCTGACCAGGCGAAAAGCGTCCAAGGAGAGCTCGGGTGGACGCTCGATCCCTCCTACGGCGGCAAGGGCTACGCCACCGAAGCGGTACGCGCCCTCATCGACATCTCCTTCAAGAGTCTTGGCCTGCGCCGCCTGCACGCGGACTGCTTCTACGACAACGAATCCTCGTGGCGGCTGATGGAGCGGGTCGGGATGCGCCGCGAACAGCACACGGTGAGAGACTCACTCCACCGCACCAAGGGATGGCTCGACGGTCTCTCATACGCGCTCCTGGCCGAGGAATGGCCCGCTCACGAGTGATTACGGCGGAGACGCTTGGGAGCCCTCGCCGGGACGAAGATCACGCAGTCACTCATGCACGCGGCCGCTCTCCTGCCGGCGCTGCGGCTGGAACCCAAGGACGCCACCGCGCCGGCACGGCTCAGTGCGTGGGTGAAGCGCCATTCGGCCCGCCCGTCGTCGTTGGCGTCCGGGGGGTGAGCCAACGCTATGCGCGGGCACTGACAATCTACGGGCGCCGGCGGGCGGCCCCGCTGCAACGCCTCGCTCTTGAACTCCGTGGCGTTGTCGGTGAAGATCTCGCGCGGCTTGCCACTCATCGGCCAGGCCGCGTTCACCCCGAGCCGTCCCAGCCACGGCCGTTTGTCGGCCGCCATGTGCGCCAGGCACAACCCCACCGACAACGGCCTTCTCGATCATCACCGTGCTGTTCCCGCTGATCTTCGGCTTCACCGCGGGGTTCCCGTTCGTCGGCGCGGCCAGCGCGTTGATGGCCGCCGCGACCTGCGCCAACTCCTACGGCCAAGACGGCACGGCACTCTGGCTGACCCTGACGGTGCCGGGCAAGGAGAAGGCCGACGTCCGTGCCCGCCAGCTGGCGTGGCTGACCGTCTTCGGACCGCTGACGCTGGCGCTGACACTCGCCTGCTGCCTGCTGCACGGCGACGCCGCCCTGGTGCCGTGGGCGCTGGCCGCCACCCTCGCCGCGCTCGGCGGCGGTTCCGGCCTGCTGGCATGGGTCTCCGTCGTCGCCCTGGTGCCCGGCCCATCAAGCTCAGCGGCTCGCAGGACAAGGTTTGGTTCCTCGCCCTGCACGTACCCGAACCGTGGCAGTGGCCGGTGATCGTCGTCATGGTCGCGATCGGACTCGCCGGCTTCTGGGCCGCCTACCAGGTGTACCGGGCGGAGAAGAGCAGGCAGCCGGTCCCGGAGCCGGGACAGAGCTAGCAGCACCCTTGCCCCACACTTTCGAGGACTTGATCAGGCGAGAGAGGGACGGCCTACCTGACGACGGGGCCTTGGCCCAGGCCCGATGCGCGCCGTCCTGCCAGGCGGACGCGCACCGGCCCCTACCGCGATCATGAAGCTAGGCCGGGTCGCCTGCCTCCGGAGCTTGCACAGCGCCGCCGAGCGAAAGGCGCTTGGCCACATCCAGCCGTACCTCGCCGTATGGCTGGACGTGCTGCCAGAACAGCGGGGTCAGCCCGTGTAGAACTTCAGCAAGATCGCGAAGCCGAGTCGAGTGGCGTCGCGCTTTCCGGCGATCAGGTCGCGCTCTTCGTCGAGGATCGTCCAGTGCTCGACCAGCTCGTCGATGTGCATCGGGGGTGCTTCATGACCAACCGGCATTGACCAGGCAAGTCACAACAAGATCAACTCCGTTTGGGACTCATGACACGTTTATTACCGGGCCCCGAGTAGTGAGGACGCGCCAGCCGTGGGCGGGCACCAGAGCCGGATCGCCGTCGTCGCCCGCGGCCCATGGGCCGTCGTCCGGCAGCGGGAAACGGTACGGGTTGTCGTCCAGGTTGAGGAGGGTGAGCAGGGCCGGCCCGCCGGCGCTGGTGTGCAGGGCGGCGGTGCGGTTGTCGAGGTGGGTGACCCGCGTGCGCGCCCTGGCCAGCCACGGGTGCCGTCGCCGCAGCGCGATCAGCCGCCGGTGCAGCTCGAAAACCTCCCGCCCCGAGCCGTCCAGCTCGGCGGGGGACGCCGGGAAGGCGGGGCGGACGGCGTCGTCGCCGCCCTCGCGTTCCTCCTTGACCCCGCGCAGGCCCAGCTCGTCGCCGTAGTAGACGCTCGGCACGCCGCCCACGGTGAACAGCACCGCCAGGGCGTGGCCAAGATGACGCGGGTCGTCCAGACGGGTGGCCAGGCGGGTGACGTCGTGGTTGCCGGCGAAGGTCAGCGGGGCGAAGGTGGCGAGCAGGTCGTCGTGCCTGCCCAGGGCGTGCGCCAGCTCGTACAGGTTGCGGTCGTTGAGCGAGCTCCAGATGGCCTTCCACAGCTCGTACTGGGTGACGGAGTCGAGGCCGGAGCGGGTGACGTAATCGGCGTAGTCGCCGTGGATGACCTCGCCGACGAACCACGCCTCGGGGTGGCGGGCCCGCACCTCCGGCAGCACCGCGCTCCAGAACTCGGGCGGCACGGCGTAGGCCGCGTCGAGCCGCCAGCCGGACGCGCCCCTGCTCAGCCAGTGGTCCATGACCGAGACGACGTGCCGCCGCACGGCCTCCTGCCCGTGGTCGAGCGCGACCAGGCGACCATGCCCCTCGAAGGTGTCGTACGCGCCGTCCGGCCCCTTCCTGAGCCACCGGTGGTCCCCGGCGAACGAGCGGCCGACGTGGTTGAACACGCCGTCGAGCACGATCCGCAGGCCGTGCTCGCGGGCGCGGGCGACCAGGGAGTCGAAGTCGGCGTCGTCGCCCAGGCGCGGATCGAGGGCGAAGTGGTCGACGGTGTCGTAGCCGTGCGTCTCGGCGGCGAAGACCGGGCCCAGCATGAGGGCGGTGCAGCCCAGCTCGGCGGCGTGGCCGAGCCACGCCTCGAGGTGGCGCAGCCGATGGCGTACGGGACCGCCGGCCGCGCTGGGCGCCCCGGTGAAGCCAAGTGGGTAGACGTGCCAGAACACCGTCCGCTCAGCCCATGACGCCATGGGATCACGGTAGTGGGTCGCCTCCGGGCCCGTGGGCGGGGGCCTGGCCGGCCAGGCCCCCGCCGAGCGTGGTCAGACCCCGGCGGCCTGCTCCAGCGCCTTGATGTCGATCTTCTGCATGCCCATCATCGCCTGGGCGGCCCGCTGGGCGGTGGCCGGGTCGGGGTGGGTCAGCAGCTCGGACAGGCGGCGGGGGATGATCTGCCACGACAGGCCCCAGCGGTCCTTCAGCCAGCCGCACTGCGAGTCCTCGCCGCCCTCGGTCAGCCTGGCCCACAGCTCGTCGACCTCCTCCTGCGTCTCGCAGTCGACGTACAGGGAGACCGCCTCGGTGAACCGGTACGTGGGACCGCCGTTGAGCGCCAGGAACCGCTGGCCGGCCAGCTCGAACGTGACCATCATGGCCGGCTCGCCGTCGCCGCGGCGCTGGACCTCGACGATGCGGGAGTCCGCGAACAGCGAGGTGTAGAAGGAGGCGGCCTCCTCGGCCTGGTTGTCGAACCACAGGAACGTGGTGATCTTCTGCATGGCGTGTCCCTCCATGGGGCGTCGCTCGTGGTGTTCTCGTCAACGCGTCGAACGCCCGGGCGCGGAATCGACACCGTGCCGGAGAAATTTTTCCGGGTCAGCCGAGAACGGCTCCGATCGCGGTCATGATCGGGATGGACAGGCCGGTGGTCAGCAGAATCGTCCCGCGTGCCATGCGCCGGCCGGTGTCGTAGGTGACGGCGTACACGTAGATGTTCTGGGCCGTGGGCAGGGCGGCGAACAGGGTCGCGGCCAGCAACTGGGTGCCGTCGAGGCCGAGCAGGAAGCGGGCGGTCACGTACGCGACGGCGGGCTGGGCGAACGCCTTGAGCGCGGCGGCCAGGGCGATGTCCTTGCCGACGCCGGCCTCCTCGGGGGCGGCGGGGGCGCTGCGGGAGCCGTACAGACTCAGGCCGTAGGCCAGCAGCGCGACGGGCACGGCCGCGCCGCCGAGCAGCTCGATCGGGCGCATGACCGTGACCGGCAGCGAGATCCCGGCGAGCGCGAACGCCAGGCCCAGCAGGGAGGCGACGGTGAGCGGGTTGCGCAGCGGCAGCAGCAGCACCGCCCGCGCCGAGCGGGAGCCCTTGTCCAGGATGAGGAAGGCGCCCGGGGTCAGCACCAGAAGCTGGAAGAGCAGGATGGGCGCGACCAGGGCGGCGTCGCCGAGCACGTACAGCGAGATGGGCACGCCCAGGTTGCCGGCGTTGACGTAGGAGGAGGCGAGCGCGCCGATCGTGGCCTGCCGGGTGCCGCGCCGCCAGGCCAGCTTCGCCACCAGCACGAACACGAGCTGGGTGCAGATCACCGCGATGACCTCGGTCAGCAGCACGGGGGAGAGCAGCGCCGCCAGGTCGGCGCGCGAGACGGTGGCGAACATCAGCGCCGGGGTGGCCACGAAGAACGCGAGGCGCGACAGCACCAGCTCGTCGCTGGCCCGCAGCACCTTGACGGCGCCGATGACGTAGCCGAGCACGGCGACCGACACCAGGGCGGCGAACGCCGCGACAACCCCCGACAACCCCATACCTCCCGAACTGGACGTTTCAGGAGGTTATCGGAGCGCATCCGGAAAGGCTCATCCCGGTACGACCAGGAAACTCCGGGACAGTCGGGGCTTGTGGGACGGTTGCCTGAAGTGGGGCATATCACCTGAGAGTGACGGGTAAGGCACACATCGTAGTGGCGCTGACCTGCCAGAGCACCTTCCGGGGAGGAGCGCCGGCGGCACCACAGGGGGATCTCCGGTGAGCATCGACGAATCACGCGCGGACGAGCCGCTCACATCCGCGGCGGCGCCGCTCAGGGCCGGCCGCAAGGGGCGGTTGCTGGCGAACTGGCTGTCCACCACGGACCACAAGGTGATCGGCTACCTGTACCTGATCACCTCGTTCGTGTTCTTCGTCATCGCCGGCATCATGGCCCTGATCATCCGGGCCGAGCTGGTCCACCCGAACCTGCAGCTGGTGAACGCCGAGCAGTACAACGCGCTGTTCACCATGCACGGCACGATCATGATGCTGCTGTTCGCCACTCCGCTGTTCGCCGGCTTCGCCAACGTCATCATGCCGCTGCAGATCGGCGCGCCGGACGTGGCCTTCCCCCGGCTGAACGCGGTGTCGTACTGGTTGTTCCTGTTCGGCGGGCTGATCACCGTCTCCGGCTTCCTGACGCCACAGGGAGCGGCGAGCTTCGGCTGGTTCGCGTACACGCCGCTGTCGGACGCGATCTTCACGCCGAGCATCGGCGGGGACCTGTGGGTGATGGGCCTGTCGCTGGCGGGCGTCGGCACGATCCTCGGCTCGGTCAACTTCATCACGACGATCATCTGCATGCGGGCGCCCGGTCTCACCATGTTCCGCATGTCGATCTTCACCTGGAACATCCTGCTGACCAGCACGCTCGTGCTGATGGCGTTCCCGGTGCTGGCCGCCGCGCTGCTGGTCCTGGAGGCCGACCGCAAGCTCGGCACCCACGTCTACGACCCGGCCAACGGCGGCCCGATGCTCTGGCAGCACCTGTTCTGGTTCTTCGGCCACCCCGAGGTGTACATCATCGCGCTGCCGTTCTTCGGCATCATCACCGAGGTCATCCCGGTCTTCAGCCGCAAACCCATCTTCGGGTACGTCGGCCTGGTCGGAGCCACCATCGCCATCGCCGGCCTGTCGATGACGGTGTGGGCGCACCACATGTTCGGCACCGGGCTGGTGCTGCTGCCGTTCTTCTCCTTCTTCACCTTCCTCATCGCGGTGCCCACCGGGGTGAAGTTCTTCAACTGGACCGGCACCATGTGGCGGGGGCACCTGACGTTCCAGACGCCGATGTTGTTCGCGGTCGGATTCCTGATCACGTTCCTGCTGGGCGGGCTGACGGGCGTGATCCTGGGCTCGCCGCCGCTCGACTTCCACCTCACCGACACCTACTTCGTGGTGGCCCACTTCCACTACGTGGTGTTCGGCACGGTGGTGTTCGCCATGTTCGCCGGGTTCTACTTCTGGTGGCCGAAGATGACCGGCCGGATGCTGAACGAGGGCCTCGGCAAGCTGCAGTTCTGGATGTTGTTCATCGGCTTCCACACCACGTTCCTCGTCCAGCACTGGCTGGGCGTGGCCGGCATGCCGCGCCGCTACGCCGACTACAGCGCCGTCGACGGCTTCACCGACCTGCACCTGATCTCCTCGATCGGGGCGTTCATCCTGGGCGCCTCGACGCTGCCGTTCTTCTTCAACGTCTGGTACAGCGCGCGGCGCGGCAAGAGGGTCACCATGGACGACCCCTGGGGATTCGGCAACTCGCTGGAGTGGGCCACGAGCTGCCCGCCGCCCCGGCACAACTTCACCAGCCTGCCGCGCATCCGTTCCGAACGGCCCGCCTTCGACCTGCACCACCCGCATGCCGGCGGGGCCGCGGGAACGGAGTGACGGCCGTGGGGCTCTCGCGTCAGGAGAAGCAGATCCTGGCCGCGATCGAACGGGAGCTGCGGCGCGGCGGATCACGGCTGGCCCGGCGCCTGGAGGAGTTCACCGCCAGGGCCGAGCGGGAGGGGCCGCAACGGTTCGCCGCCCAGGCCAGCAGGCGCGAGCTGCTGGCGGTGCTGTGCGCGGTGCTCCTGACGTCGGCCGCCCTGACCCTGGTGGTGCTCCTCGCCGGCGACGCCCCCGCCTGAGCCGGTGCGGGCTCGACCTCGGCCCACCCTGAGGCTCCCCTAAGGTGAGCCGCATGACCGTGCTGCGCTCGATCGCCCTGTTCGTCCTGGCCGCCGTCGCGGAGATCGGCGGCGCGTGGCTGGTCTGGCAGGGCTGGCGCGAGCAGCGCGGCCTGCTGTGGATCGGCGCCGGAGTGCTGGCCCTGGCCGCGTACGGGTTCGTCGCCACCTTCCAGTCCGACCCGCACTTCGGGCGCATCCTGGCCGCGTACGGCGGCGTCTTCGTCGCCGGCTCGCTGGCCTGGGGCATGGTCGTGGACGGCTTCCGCCCCGACCGCTGGGACGTCGCCGGCGCGCTGATCTGCCTGGTGGGCGTGGCGGTGATCATGTACGCCCCGCGCGGCTAGTCAGCCGAGCGTGACCTCGGCGTCGCCGGTGTAGGACACCCGGCGGTACCACTCGTTGCCCAGCAGTTGCGCGCGGGCCGGCTCGGGCAGCGAGGTCAGCAGGGTCATCGAGGCGCCGCGGCCGACCTCCGACTCGTGCGCGTGCATGGCCGCCCACTTGCGCCCCGCCCACGCCGCCACGTCCAGATGGGCGCCGATCTGGTCGTCCGGGACACCGGGCAGCGCCTGGCCGGCCGGCGGGTCGTCGCCGAAGACCGCCCGCCAGTGCGAGACCACGACCGAACGCGGGATCGTCGCCAGGTAGACCGCGCGCGGCCGCCACGGCTGGCCGGCCTCCGGGTAGAGCTGGTCGTACCCGGCCGCCTCGGCGGCGGCCAGCGTGAGCCGGTGCGCGTGCACGTGGTCGGGGTGGCCGTAGGAGCCGTAGCCGTCGTAGGTCAGCACGATGTCGGGCCGTACGTCCCTGATGTGGGCCACCAGGCGGCCGATCGCCTCCTCCAGCGGGACGTCGAGGAATCGGGGCCGGCCGGGGGCGGACTCGGGCTTGCGCGCGTCGGCGTAGCCGAGCAGGCGCGGCTCGCCGGCTCCGAGGATGGCGAGGGAGCGCTCCAGCTCGCCGGCGCGTACCGTGCCCTCGGCCCAGGTGCAGGTGACCACGGCGGTTCTGGCGCCCTCGTCGGCGTAGCGGGCGAGGGCGCCGCCCGTCCAGACGGCCTCGTCGTCGGGATGGGCGTGTACGCACAGAAGGCCGAAGTCCGCCATGATCTCCCCGTTTGCTCCCGGTAGATGGCCGATCATCGTAGCGAAGCGCGCGCGGGCGCAGCATGCCGTGAGAAGATCGAGATCATGATTGGACTGCCTGGCACAGGCCGTCGAGGCGCTGCCGCCTGCCCGACGGCCACCGACCCGTCCTCGACGCCCACCATGAGGGCGGGTACGGTCACGTGCTGAGCATGCCGCGAACCGACCCCCCCGGCGCGGCGACGGCCGTCCTGGACGCCTTACCGGTGTCTTCGCCGGAGCGGCCGCCACCCAGCGCCGTCGAGCCCTCAGACCAGCTCCCAGACCAGCCCTCAGCCCAGCACCCCAGCATGTCGCCGAGGAACACCGTGACAGAACCTTCCCC
>NZ_SMKQ01000285.1 GCF_004348995.1 Nonomuraea terrae | reverse complement strand
ACCCACCCCCCCGGGACGCCGACCGGAACGTTCCGGACGTTCCGTCTCGGGACGCCGGCCGGAACCTGCCGGACATCCCGCCCCAGGGCGACCGGAACCTGCCGGACGCCCCGGCTCGGGACCTTCCGGCCGTGCCGGCGGTGCGGGGGCGGCATCCGTTCACGCCGCCGAGCCGTACCCGGGCCTTCCGCGGCGGCGCGTACGGCGACAAGCTCGTCTACACCGTGTCCACCAAGGGTGAGAGCAACGGCGAGCACCGCGACGGCGCCCTCATCCGCTACGGCGGGATCGACCTGACGGCGGGCGGCGACGGCGACCGGTGGCAGGAGTTCTGGCGGGACCCGCCGCAGGACGACGATTCCGAGACCGGCGCGCCGCTCCGGGTGGTGGCCAGGCTCGGCCTGGTCATGGGCGTGGCGCTGCTGGCGGCCGGTCTGGTGTGGGCCGTGATGAACGCGCGCGAGCACCCGGTCACGATCACCAAGGCCGCCGCGCAGACGAGCGTGCTGCTGGAGCGGCCCTCGCGGTGGGTGGCCGAGGTCACCGCCCCGCAGGCGGCCGGGTCCGCGATGACGCCGGTGCCGAGGAAGGCCGACCTGCCCAGGCCGGACCCGCCGGTGGCGCGGCTGTCGCCGTCGTCGCTGTGGCTGGGCCCGGAGCGTACGGGGTCGTTCCGGCTGTCGTGCACCGGCTCATGTGAGATCACCTCGGTCTCCGCCACGGACGGCATCGAGGTGTCGGGCACCCGGTTCCGGGTCCAGGAGCCCATGGTGTGCGTCCCCGGCGTGGAGCGCGGGGAGATCACCCTGCGGTGGGAGGGCCGCACCACCGGCGACGGCCGCCGCACGGGCGGCACCGCCACCGGCGGCGGCACGCTCACCCTCGACGTGGCGTGGAGCCGGTGCGGGTAGGGCCTCGGGCTCCGCGGAGCCCGAGGCCCTACGCCTGGGTCTTCTAGAAGAAGCGGAACTCGGAGTCGGGCTGCGGCAGCTCGACCCGGTCAGGCCCGTGGAACTTGACCTTGTCCTTCGGCAGGCCGGACAGCGGTGACGCGAACGGCACGACGACGCTGCTCTTCGTCAGATCGACGGTCACCCGCGCGCCGGTTCCCGCCTCGTCGCTGTAGTTGGAGTCGGTGCCGGCGATCACCAGCCCGAGCCGGTGACCCTTCTTGAAGATGTAGTCCTGCGGCAGCGTCTGCCACTTGACCTTGCCGTACTCGCCGACGGGCAGCGGCGCGGACTCGCTCAGCGACTCGCGGTTCTGCACGTCGATCCAGCCGCGGGCGACGATCTCCAGCGGTCGGGTGGCGACGTTGGTGACGACCTTGCGGTAGCAGCCGTCGTCGGCCGCGGTGCTCTCGCCCCAGCAGTCCTCTTCGGTGAGGGTGGTGATGCCCTGGCCGCGGCGCCAGTCGACGCGGGTGTCCTCGCCGAAGTCGACGAGCAGCGCGGTCAGGTTGGACGTCGGCTTGTCCAGCTTGACGCGCAGGTCCACGGTCGGCGTGCCGGACAGGCGCAGGTCCACCGGCAGCTCACCCGTGGTGAACGCCACCCGGCCCGGGTTCGGCGTGCCGATGTCGGCGACCATGGCGTTCTCGTTCATCCGGGTGTCGGTGAACGTCGCCGTGCTGCCCTTGGCGGCGCGGGACAGGCCGAGCGAGCCGTCAGGGGACGGGCGCAGCGGGGCCTTGACCGCGAACGGCGCCGGCCAGTCGCGCTGGGTGATCCACTGTGCCGGGCCGACCTCCACGTCGGCGCGGGGCTCACTCATGATGCCGTTCTGGACGCCGTGCAGCCAGTAGTCGAACCAGCGGTGCAGGGTGTCCACCCACAGTCCGCGCCGGCCCTCGAAGTCGAACGGGTCCACGTGCTGCGTCTGGCCGACCCAGATCTTGCGCGGCACGTCCCGGTCGGCCAGAGCCTGCCACCAGGTGGAGAAGTTGTCCGGCTTGACGTTGAGGTCGTTGACCGTGTGGACGACGAAGACGCTCGCCTTGATCTTCGAGGCGTCGGCCAGCGTGCCGTCGATGTAGTCGCGCTCGGCCCACAGCGGGTTGTAGTTCCCCGTGTCGTCGCCGTCGGCGGCGTCCAGCGCGTCGCGGACGGCCTGGCACTTGGCGTCGGGGTCGGTGTCGACGGCGTTGGTCAGGTAGGAGATGTAGTCGTAGTTGTAGATCACGCCGTTGGAGCGCTGGTACTTGTACCAGGAGCTGATCGCCGAGATCGGCACGATCGTCTCCAGACCTTCGACGCCGGTGGCGGCGACGGCGTTGGCCAGGGTGCCGTCGTACGACTTGCCGATCATCGAGGCCTTGCCGGTGGTCCAGTCGGCGAGGGCCGGGCTGCCGTCGGCCTTGAAGCCCTTGGCGCGGCCGTTCAGCCAGTCGATGACGGCCTTGCCGCCGAGCACGTCGGCCGGGCCGCCCATGTCGGGGCAGCCGCCGGAGCGGGTGGTGCCGATCATGTCGACGTGGAGGACGGCGTAGCCGCGGGGTACGAAGTAGTTGTCGTAGAAGAGCGGAAATTTCGTGACATTTCCGGCGGCGTCGTAGGCCTTGCGCTCCGACTCGTTACCGCGGCCCGAGTTGTCGTAGTAGGGGCTCTCGTCGATGATGACCGGAACCTTGAGACCGGGACCGGACTCCTTGGGACGGATGATGTCCACCCGGACCTTGTCCAGGTTTCCGTCGGAGTCGCTGTCGACGGGCGCCTCCACGTAGACGTGCTCGCGCACGGCGTCGGCGTAGGAGAAGACCGGTTGGGTGCGGCCGTCCTCGACGGTGATCGCGGGAGCCGCTGCGGCCTGGGCCGGGGTCGCGACGGTGAGGGAGAGGGCCAGGGCGGCGACGGCGAGGAGGGCTGGGCGTAATTGTGACACTCGTGACCTCCGGGACAGGTGATCAAAATTAGTGGCAAATCTTCCAGACGCGCAGGAAGCTGGCAAGATCCCAGCATGGATGTTCAGGAACGGGTCCGCGGCTGCCTTCTGGGCGGGGCGATCGGCGACGCGCTCGGGGCGCCGATCGAGTTCCACTCGTTACGGCAGATCCGCAGGGATCACGGGGCCGACGGCATCACCGGATTTGTCGCGACATGGCGGGGTCGGACGGGGCTCATCACCGACGACACCCAGATGACGCTCTTCACGGCCGAGGCCCTGGCCGGAGCCCGCGACTCGCATGCTGAGGTCGTGCGGGAGGTTCGGGAGGCGTATCTGCGATGGCTCGACACGCAGAACCATCCGGCGCCTCCGCCGCCGGATCTCCCCCACCGCACCGGACGCCTGCGTGAGGAGGGCTGGCTGTACTCACGGCGGGCCCCCGGCAACGCCTGCCTGTCGGGCCTGCACCAGTCCTTCCCCGGCCCGTCGCCGATGGGCCGGCCCGGGCCCGTCAACCCCGGGTCCAAGGGCTGCGGCACGGTGATGCGCTCGGCGCCGTTCGGGCTGGTGGCGCCCTCGCCGCGGGAGGCGTTCGAGTGGTCGGCCGCCTGCGCCCAGATCACCCATGGGCACGTGACCGGTTACCTGGCCGCCGGCGCGTTCGCGGCGATCGTCGCGTACCTGATGACCGGCGAGGAGCTGGAGCCCGCCGTCCGCCACGCGATGGGCCTGCTGGCCCGCCACCCCGGCCACGAGGAGACGACGGCGGCCCTGCGCGCGGCCGTGGCGCTGGCCGACAAAGGTGCGCCGTCGCCCGAACGGGTGGAGTCGCTGGGCGGCGCCTGGATCGCCGAGGAGGCCCTCGCCATCGGGGTGTACTGCGCGCTGGCCGAACCCTCCGTGGAGAGTGCGCTGCTGTTGTCGGTCAACCATTCCGGCGACAGCGACTCGACCGGCTCCGTCTGCGGGAACCTCCTGGGCGCCCGGCACGGCGCCGCCGTCCTGCCCGCCGCCTGGTTGCGCCCGCTGGAGGGCCGCGAGACGATCGAGCGCCTCGCCGCGGAACTGTCCTGAACGCCGCCGCCGCCACGGGGCGGCGTACGGAATCTAGGGTGGAAGTCCTCCAGCCGATGAGGAGTGGGTGCATGCGGAACGTCGCCCGGACGTCACTCGTGGACGCCGCCATCGCGGAGCTCCGCCGGGAGATCGCCGAAGGGGTGTGGCCGGTCGGGACCAAGATCCCGTCCGAGCACCAGCTGGCCGAGAGCCTCGGCATGAGCAGGTTGTCCGTACGCGAGGCGGTGCGGGTGCTGGCCCATGCCGGTCTGCTGCACACCAGGCAGGGCGACGGCACGTACGTCACGGCGACGGACGAGTCACAGGTCGCCCTGCGCCGCCGCCTCGACACGGCCGCGGCCATGGACATCATCGACGTGCGCCGCGGCCTCGACCTCGTCGCCGCCCGGCTGGCGGCGGGCCGGCGCACGGAGGAGGACCTGACGGCGATGCGTGCCTCCTTGGCCCGCAGGGACGCGGCCGGCGGGGCGGGCGACCTCGACGGGTTCGCCGACGCCGACGCGGAGTTCCACCTGCGGGTGGCGGAGGCCGCGCACAACGCCCTCCTCGGCGACTTCTACCGCACCATGATCGAGGCCCTGCGCGACAGCGTCAGAGATCGCGAGGAGGCCGCCCTCGAGCCCGACGACTCCCACGGGGAGCTGCTGAAGGCCATCGAGGACGGTGACCCGGCCCGGGCGGTCGCCGTCTCCATCGCCATCCTCGACCGGCAGGAACGCGGGCTCTAGCTAGAGCACCCGCGCGGCGAGCAGGCAGACGTCGTCCTCCATGTGGTCTCCGCCGAGCCGCTCCAGCACGCAGTCGATCAGTTCGTCGGGGTCTTCCGCGACGCACGCCTGCACGGCCTGGATCAGCGTGCGCACGCCCGTGTCCAGGTCCTCTCCGCGCCGTTCGACGACCCCGTCGGTGTAGAACAGCAGGACGTCGCCGGGTTCGAGCCGGGTGGTGGTCAGCTCGTACTCGGCGTCGAAGACGCCGAGCAAGGGGCCCCGGCTGCCCTCCAGCAGCTCGGCGTGGCCGTCCCTCACGCGCAGGGGGTTCGGGTGGCCGGCGTTCGTCCAGGCGAACGTGCGGTTCTTGGCGTCGAAGTGACCGATGATCGCCGTGCCGGTCACCGTCACGCCCTCGTTGGTGCCGGTCAGCAGGGTGTTCAGCCAGAGGGCGAGCTGGTGCGCGGGCGCGCCGGTGTAGGCGAGACCGGCCAGGCCGGCACGCATCTGGAGCATGATGCCGGCCGCTGTCAGGCCATGGCCCATCGCGTCGCCGATGACGAGCAGTGCTCTGCCGTCCGGGACGGCACGGGCCTTGTACCAGTCGCCGCCGAGCCAGGCCAGGTCCTCCGCGGGCAGATAGCGGACGGCGACGGCCAGTCCGGGCAGCCGTCTGACGCCCCGGCCGACCGGCAGGATGGTGTTCTGCAGGTGGTCGACGACCCGGTGCTCCTCCTCGGCGCGCTCCTGCTGCCGGACCGCCCGCTCCTGCGCCCTGGCCTCGGCGCGTTCCCTGCGGCGGACCCTCGTCACGTCCTGGACGAGGAACCGGAGCTTGACCGGGACGCCGACGGTGTCCAGCAGCGGCTCGGCGACGACGCTCACGTGCCGCACGCCGTAGCGATGCTGGATCCTGAACTCGGTCTCGATCGACTCCCTGGCCTCCAGCAGCGAGTCGATCACGTCGTCGAGCACAGGCAGGTCCTCGGGGAGCACCATGGCCGGGATGTCCTCCAGCGCGACGGGCCCCGCGCCGGTGTCGCGGCCGAACACCTCGTACATCTGATGGGTCCAGATCGCCTGGCGGGTGGCCAGGTTCCACTCGCCCCAGCCGAGCCCGACCGCGTCCTGCGCGCGTCTCCAGCCCGAGACGAGCATGTCCTTGTCGTCGAGCACGCACCAGCTCAGCAGCAGGCCGTCCGCCACCCGGGCGGCGCGGACGCTCATCGTGGAGGGCCAGAGCCGCTCGCCTATGATCTCGACGTGCTCCATCAGCGCGCGGTGGAAGGGAACGCCCGTCTCGAACGCCGTGATGTACTCGTCGAGCAGCCCGGAGGCCGCCACGCCCGGGCTGATGGTCAGCAGGCGCTGCCCTTTCAGCTCCTCGCCGATACGCCCGTCCGGGGTCTTGCAGTGGCTGTTGACCGCCACGACGAAGAAGTCGACCACCCGGCCGAAGGAATCCTTGACCGGGCAGGAGTAGGAGGCCGAGTCGTGGAAGGTCTCCAGCATGGGCTTGACCCACTCGCCGACGTCAGGCAGGGGGAGGTCCGGGACGGGCGGGGCCTGCACGCGCCTGGCCACCTCGTCCGGCTCCAGCCCGCTGTACTGGGCCATTCCGGCGAGTCGCTCGGCGGCCTCGCAGGGCCGGATGTTCTCCCTGGTCGCCAGCTTGGCGACCGCCTGGTCCAGGACGGCCTTGTCGCGCATCCGGCCGCGAACGCGTTCCAGCTGAGAGCGGAGCTTCGCCGTGGCGGCGGTGCTCTCATAGGGGGCGAGAGATGGGTACCGGCTCACACATCTCCCATGCCCCTGGTGGACGCGGCGAGATAGGGCTTTTGTCCTGTTTTGGCAAACTCGCCGCCCACTCCGCACCCGCCGCCAGACGGTCGCGGCCGGGAAGCGGCGCCCGCTTCGGTGTTCGCTTCGGTGTTCGCTTCGTGCCGCACTTCGGCATTCACTCGGTACTCGCTCGGTACTCGATTAGATATTCGGGATTACCAGACAAAGCAGGAAATCGTGCGGCATGGTCGGGAGCGAACCCGATCTTCGGGAGGTTCCCCGCATGGACTTGCCGCGCTGTCCCGACTGCGGTGCCGCCTTGAAGGGCCGCGCAGCGTCGTGCCCCGGCTGCGGCCTGCTCTTGAGCGGGTCCGCCGCCGAGGCGTACCTGGCCCTCTCTGCCGAGCTCGCCGAGCTGGAGGAACGACGCAAGGCGCTGGCGAAGCGCCGCGCGGAGGCGCTCACAGGGATGCGCGCCGCCACCACAGAGGCGCTCACGCGGACGCGCGCGGACAGCGCCGGGGCGCTCACCCAGAAGCGTGCGGACAGCACCGGGGTGGTTTCCCTGGAGGCGGCTCCCGAGCCGGACTCCACGGCATCACCGGCCGCGTCCGAGCCTCCGGCGAAGGAGAAGGCGGCCGGGCCGCGGCGGGACCTGTCGCATCGGGCCGTGCAGAACCTGCTCCTGCTGCTCGGCGGGGTGCTGCTGTCGATCGCGGCGGTGGTGTTCACGCTGGTGAGCTGGCAGGTGCCGGCCCTGCGGGCGCTCATCCTGACGGTGTTCACGCTGGCGGTGCTCGCCGCCCCCTGGCTGCTCGTGCGCCGCCGCCTGGTCGCGACCGCCGAGACGGTGGCGCTGATCGGGCTCGTGCTGATCCCGCTGGACACCGTCGCCGTGCTGCGGATCTCCGGCGACGACGGCGGTCCTTCCGCTGGGCCCTGGCTGGATCCGCTGTGGGGTGTGGCCGTGGGCGCCGCCGCCCTGACCGCCGTGTGGGCCCTGTACGCGTGGCGGGCCCCGCTGCGGCTGCCCGCGCCGGTCGCGATCGTCCTCGCCCAGACGCCGCTGCCGCTGGCCGGGCTGGCCATGGAGGCGGACCTGCCGGCGGGCGGGGCGTGGCCGGCGGGGGCGCTGGTCGCCACCGCCGCCCTGGACCTGCTGCTGTGGCGGGCGGCCCGGCGCGCACGAGCCGCCGCCGAGTACGTCACCTCCGCCGCCGCCGGCTCCATCACGTGGCTCGCCGGCGTGGGACTGGCAGGCGTGGGCCTGACAAGCACGGCACTGCCCGGAACAGGCCCCGCCGACACGGGCCTCACCGGCTCTGGGCTGGCCGATTCTGGGCCGGCCGGCTCTGGGCTGGCCGCGGTGGCTTGGGGTGGGGCGTTCGGGTTGCCGGCGCTGGCGGGCGTGCTGGGAGTGGCGTCCCTGGTGGCGTTGTCGTGGGCCGGTGCGACGCGGGGGGCGGTCGCGCGCGGGGTGATCGGCGCCTGCGCGGCGCTTGCCGCGGCGGCGGCGCTGTTCGGGGTGCCCGTCCACGTCGTGCCCGGCTCGTGGGTGGCGGCCGTGGTCGCGGGCGCGGCCTGTCCTGTGCTGGCCGCCGCGATCGGGCTGCCCGCGCGCCTGCGCGACGGCGTCCGTACGGGCGGGCTGCTCGTGCTGGGGACGGCCGCCGCGTGGAAGGCGGCCGCGGTCGCCACGGTCGCGTTCGCCCCGCTGGGCTGGGTCATGTCCGCCTGGCCGGACGCCCCGGACCTCGGCCTGCTGAGCCCGTCCGGCATCCGGTGGGACGACTCCGTCGCGACCCCCGTGGTCATGGCGGCCGCGGCGCTGGGCTCCGCGCTCGTGCCCTCACGCGGAGACCTGTGGACGCCCGGGCTGCGGCAGGCCGTCTGCCTGGTCGCCGGCTCCCTGGCCGTGCTGACCGCACCGGTGGCGGCGGGGCTGCCGTACCCGGCGTCGCCGGCGGTGCTGGTGGCCCTGTGCGGTGCGCTGCTGTGGGCGGCCGACCGCCGCTCCGGGGCCGCGCTGTGGCTGGGCGGGTACGCGGGCGTGCTGGCCGCGTGCTGGGCGCTGGCCGACCGGCAGGCCACCGGGGCGGTCGCCGCCGGGCTGCTGCTGGTCACGGCGGTCTGCGCGGTCGCCGCGCGCCGGACGGCGGTACGGGCGGTGGGCGGTGCGGGGGCGACGCTGGCGGCGGGGCTGCTCGTGTG
>NZ_SMKQ01000284.1 GCF_004348995.1 Nonomuraea terrae | reverse complement strand
TCCCCGACCCCTGCGCCACGTTCGACGACTTCCGCCGCGGCGCCTGCCACGCGTTCCTGGACCGCCTCATCCGCTGAGAACGGCGAAGGGCGGCGCCGCACGGCACCGCCCTCCGCCAAGCCGACTCCCGTCAGTGGGCCGAGCAGCCTCCCGTGGCCGCGGCGGACGGCTGCGGGCGGCCGATGGTCGGCATGCCCAGCGGCACTCCCGCCCCCTGCCCGGCAGGGCGTCCCTGGCGGGCCTGCCAGGCGTCGCCCGCCCGGGTGCGCCGGACGCCGAGCAGCGGCCCGTCGGCCACCAGGTGGTGCGGAGCCGCGTACGTCACCTCGACCGTGACCATGTCGCCCGGTCGCGGCGTCTCGTCGCCCGCCGCGAAGTGCACCAGGCGGTTGTCCGGCGCGCGCCCGGACAGCCGACGGGTGGTTTCGTCCTTGCGGCCCTCGCCCTCGGCGACCAGCACCTCGAGCGTCCGGCCGACCTGCTTCTTGTTCTCCTCCCAGGAGATCTCCTCCTGCAGGGCCACCAGCCGCTCGTAGCGCTCCTGCACGACCTCCTTGGGCACCTGGTCGTCCATGGTGGCCGCCGGGGTGCCGGGACGGATGGAGTACTGGAAGGTGAAGGCGTTGGCGAAGCGGCTGCGCCGGACCACCTCGAGCGTCTGCTGGAAGTCGTCCTCGGTCTCACCGGGGAAGCCGACGATGATGTCGGTCGAGATGGCGGCGTCCGGCATGGCCGCGCGCACGCGCTCGATGATGCCGAGGTAGCGCTCGGCGCGGTAGGAGCGCCGCATGGCGCGCAGCACCCGGTCGGAGCCCGACTGCAGCGGCATGTGGAGCTGGTGCATGACGTTGGGCGTCTCGGCCATCGCGGCGATCACGTCGTCGGTGAAGGCGGCCGGGTGGGGCGAGGTGAAGCGCACCCGTTCGAGCCCCTCGATGTCGCCGCAGGCGCGCAGCAGCTTGCCGAACGCCAGCCGGTCGCCGAACTCGACGCCGTAGGTGTTGACGTTCTGGCCGAGCAGCGTGACCTCGAGGACCCCCTGCCCGACCAGCGTGCTGACCTCGGCGAGGATGTCGCCGGGCCGGCGGTCCTTCTCCTTGCCGCGCAGCGACGGCACGATGCAGAACGTGCAGGTGTTGTTGCAGCCGACCGAGATGGCCACCCACGCGGCGTACGGCGACTCGCGCCTGGTCGGCAGGGTGGACGGGAAGACCTCCAGCGACTCCTTCAGCTCGACCTGCGCCTCGCCCGCGACGCGGGCCCGCTCCAGCAGCACCGGCAGCGAGCCGATGTTGTGGGTGCCGAACACCACGTCGACCCACGGGGCCTTGCGGACGATCTCGCCCTGGTCCTTCTGCGCCAGGCAACCGCCCACGGCGATCTGCATGCGCGGGTTGCGCGTCTTGGCGGGGCGGAGGTGGCCGAGGTTGCCGTAAAGGCGGTTGTCGGCGTTCTCCCGCACGGCGCACGTGTTGAACACGACCACGTCGGCCGTCTCCCCGTCGGGAACGGGCACGTAGCCGGCGTTCTCCAGCAGGCCCGACAGCCGCTCGGAGTCGTGCACATTCATCTGGCACCCGTATGTGCGCACTTCGTATGTGCGGGCGCCCTCCTGGGTCACAGTCATGGCGTCTTCAAGGGTAGTCGCAGTCGGACTTGACAGGACCCTCACCGTTCCAAAAGGCCAGCTTGATGGCATGATGTGATCGGATCGGTACCGCTCGGTTAGTGACCAGCGCTCTAACGCCCTCTACCGTTTCGTTCCATGACGGAGAACGGAGACGCCACTCCACTCGTGCAGTTGGAGAACGTCAACAAGCACTTCGGGTCGCTCCATGTCCTGAAGGACATCAACTTGACCGTCTCTCGTGGCGAGGTTCTGGTCGTCATCGGCCCGTCCGGCGGCGGGAAGTCCACGCTCTGCCGCACGATCAACCGGCTGGAGACGATCGACGGCGGGAGGATCGTCTTCGACGGCAACGTCCTGCCCGCCGAGGGCAAGGGGCTGGCCAGACTTCGGTCCGAAGTCGGGATGGTCTTCCAGTCGTTCAATCTGTTCGCGCACAAGACCATCCGGGAGAACGTCACCCTCGGCCCCACCAAGGTGCGCGGCATCGCGAGGGACGCCGCCGACAAGCGGGCGATGGAGCTGCTCGAACGGGTGGGCATCGCATCGCAGGCCGACAAATATCCGGCCCAGCTCTCCGGCGGCCAGCAGCAGCGCGTCGCGATCGCCAGGGCGCTGGCCATGGACCCGAAAATGATCTTGTTCGACGAGCCCACCTCCGCACTCGACCCCGAGATGGTGCAGGAGGTGCTCGACGTCATGATCGGGCTGGCGCGTGACGGGATGACCATGATGGTCGTCACGCACGAGATGGGCTTCGCCCGGCGGGCCGCCCACCGCGTCGTGTTCATGGCCGACGGCCAGATCGCGGAGGAGAACACCCCCGACGAGTTCTTCACCAACGCGCAGACCGACCGAGCGCGTGACTTCCTTTCGAAGATCCTCACGCACTGAAGATTGAGGCAGGTACACATGCACATGCGTCGAGCGGGAGCACTGCTCTCGGTGGCGGCCCTGGCCGCCGGCCTGTCCGCCTGTGGCGGCGGCGAACAGACCTACGCCACGGTCGCGGACAAGATCGCGGCCGGCGAGACGATCGTGGTCGGCACCAAATGGGACCAGCCGAGCCTCGGCCTGAAGATGGGCAACGAGCCCGAGGGCTTCGACGTCGACGTCGCCAAGGCCGTGCTGAAGCAGATGAACGGCGGCAAGGACGTGGCGGTGGAGTGGAAGGAGTCGGCCTCCTCCAACCGTGAGCCGTTCCTCCAGAACGGCACCGTTGACATCATCTTCGCCACGTACTCCATCACCGAGGAGCGCAAGACCAAGGTGACCTTCGGCGGCCCGTACGTCGTCGCGCACCAGGACGTGATGGTCCGCGGTGACGACACCACCATCAACACCCCGCAGGACCTCGAGGGCAAGCGGATCTGCAAGGCGGCCGGCTCCAACTCCTACCGCCGCATCACCGACCCGCCCCCGGACGGCGAGCTCGACCTCGACGCGACCACCGTCGACGCGGCCAACTACTCCGAGTGCGTGCAGAAGCTCTCCGGCAGCAACCTCGACGCGGTGACCACCGACGACCTGATCCTGGCGGGCTTCGCCAAGCAGGCGCAGCAGTCCGGCGGCAAGTTCAAGGTCCTCGGCCAGGGCTTCACCGACGAGAAGTACGGCGTCGGCGTGAAGAAGGGCGACACCAAGACCTGCGAGGCCGTCAACACCGCGGTGAAGGCGCTGTGGGACAACGGCACCATGAAGACGCTGCTGGACAAGTGGTTCGGCGGCATCCAGGGCCTGAAGCTGTCCGACACCGCGCCGACGCCCGAGGGCTGCGCCTGATCACACATGAGGCGGCGGCCGGCGACCCGGCCGCCGCCGCCCTATGTGGTGGAGCACGATGGAAGATCTGATTAGGTACGCGCCCGACCTCGCCCTGGGGTTCCTGGAGAACATCAAGCTCTCCATCGTGGGCGCGATCACCTCCCTGATTCTCGGCACCATCCTGGTGGCGATGAGAGTTTCCCCCACCCCCGTCCTGCGGGTGGCCGGCACCTTCTACGTCAACGTGATCCGCAACACCCCGCTGACCCTGGTGCTCGCCTTCTCCGCGCTCGGGCTCAGCGACCAGCTCGGGCTGGTCTTCTCCGCCGAGCCCAGGATCAACTCGTTCTGGATCGTCGCGATGGGCCTGTCGGCCTACACGGCGGCGTTCGTCTGCGAGGCCCTGCGTTCGGGCATCAACACCGTGCCGCTCGGGCAGGCGGAGGCGGCCCGGGCGATCGGGCTGACGTTCATGCAGTCACTCCGGATGATCATCCTGCCCCAGGCGTTCCGCGCGGTCGTCGCGCCGCTCGGCAGCGTGATGATCGCCATGATCAAGAACACCACCGTCGCGGTGGCGGGCGGGTTCGCCGCCGAGTCGGCGGCCAACATGAAGGAGTCCTTTGACCAGGTCGGCGCCTCGATCCCGATCTTCCTCGGCATCGTGGTCGCCTTCATGGCCGTGACCCTGCCCGTCGGCTGGTTCACCGGCCGGCTGGCCCGGCGCCTGGCGGTGGCCCGATGAGCACTTCTGTCCTGTTCGACGTTCCCGGGCCGCGGGCGAGGACGCGCAACGCGCTCCTCACGGTGGCCAGCGTCATCCTGGTCGGCGCCGCCCTGTACGGCATCTACAGCGGCTTCGACGCCAAGGGCCAGTGGCGGGCCGAGATCTGGCAGCCGTTCCTCGAGTGGGAGACGTGGGAGTTCTACATCTTCCCCGGCCTGCTCGGCACGTTGCGGGCCGCCGCGGTCGCCTCGGTGCTCGCCCTGGTCTTCGGCGCGGTCTTCGGCCTGGCGCGGTTGTCCGACCACCGCTGGATCCGCGTCCCGGCGGGCGTGGTGGTCGAGGTCTTCCGGGCCATCCCGCTGCTGCTGCTGATCTTCTTCATCTTCTACCTGGCGCCTGCCGTGGCGGGGCCCGGCGACTACACGTTCATGGCGGTCGTCGTCGGCCTGATGCTCTACAACGGCTCGGTGCTGGCCGAGGTCGTCCGGGCCGGCGTGTTGTCCGTGGCCAAGGGCCAGTCGGAGGCCGCGTACGCGATCGGCATGCGCAAGAACCAGGTGATGCGGCTGGTGCTGCTGCCGCAGGCCGTCACGGCGATGATGCCGGCGATCGTCAGCCAGCTCGTGGTGCTGCTGAAGGACACCGCGCTCGGCTACATCATCGCCTACGTCGACCTGCTCAACACCGGCTTCAAGATCCTGCCGGCGCGCTTCTTCGGCTCGCTGATCCCGGCGGCCATCGTCATCGGCGTCATCTACGTGGCACTCAACATGGCGCTGAGCTTCCTCGCCACGTGGCTGGAGCGGCGTAGCCGGCGCAGCCGCAAGACCTCGGCGGCGCCGATCGAGCCCCCCGGCCAGCCCGCCATCGGTGCCGGGGCGGGCACCGGACCGCAGGGCGGCGGGGTCGCGGCCGGCCGCGGCATGGAGTGACGGCGGGGCGGCGGGCCCGCGCGCCCGCCGCCTCCCGGGACAGCCAAGAAAGCCCCAGGTCTGCTTTGCCGCAGGTCCGGGGGCGCCCCTCCGCAGGTAGCCTCCTTGCAAGGAGGTCGGGGAAGCATGCGGGGGGCGGCGCACGCGGGGCTCGTCATGGTGCTGGCCCTGACGGCGTGCGGAGGCGGCGGTTCGTACACGACCGCCGTCGACAAGATCAGGAACACCGGCACGGCCGTCGTCGGCACCAAGGCGGACCAGCCGGGCGTCGGCCTGCGCACGGGCGCCGGCGAGCCTCAGGGCTTCGACGTCGACGTGGCCCGCTACATCGTCAGGCAGCTCGCCGGCGGCGACGACGTCCGGATCACCTGGCGGGAGTCGCCGTCGTCGGCCCGAGAGGCGCTGCTCCAGAACGGCACCGTCGACCTGGTCGTCGCCTCCTACAGCATCACGCCGGCCCGCTCGGCCAGGGTGACGTTCGCCGGGCCGTACGTGATCGCCCGGCAGGACACGATGGTGCGGGCCGGCGACACCAGCATCAGGAAGACGACCGACCTGCGCGGCAAGCGGATCTGCCTCGCCGAGGGGTCCAACTCCTACCGCCGGATCGTGGACCCGCCACCGGACGGGCTACTGAACCTGCCCGCCGTCCTGGTGCCCGCGGCGAACTACTCCGACTGCGTACGCAAGCTCGCCGCCGGGCAGCTCGACGCGGTCAGCACCGAGGACCTGGTCCTCGCCGGGTACGCCGAGCAACAACCCGGCAGGTTCCGGCTGCTGAACGACCCCATCTCGGACGAGAAGTACGGCGTCGGCATCAAAAAGGGCGACATCGCCACCTGCGAGGCCGTGAACCGGGCGATCATCCGGATGTGGCAGGACGGCACGGCGGCGCACCTGCTGCGCAAGTGGTTCGGCGGGACGGGGCTCAAGCTGCCCGCCTCGATGCCCCGCCTCCAGCGCTGCGGCTGAACCTCGGGAGCCCCCTGCGTTCGCGCAGATCTTCCGGCAGGATGCGGGTATGCCTTTCTGGCCCTCCCCCATTTCGACCAGAGACGTGGCGAGTTCCGGCACGCGCCCCGCCTGGCCCATCGCCCGCGACGGCCGGGTGTGGTGGACCGAGGAGCGTCCCGACGAGGGCGGGCGCACCACCATCGTGTGCCGCGCTCCCGACGGCACCCGCACCGAGTTACTGCCCGCCCCGTGGTCGGCCCGCACCCGGGTCCACGAGTACGGCGGGCGCCCCTACACCGTGGCCCCCGCGGGCGAGATCATCTTCGCCAACCTGCAGGACCAGCGGCTCTACCTCCTCGCCGGCGACCGCGATCCGCGCCCGCTCACCCCCGAGGGCGCCCGCTACGCCGACCTGCTGGTCCACGACGGCCAGGTGTGGTGCGTCCGCGAGCGCCACAGCGGCGACGGCAAGGTGAGCCGCGCGATCGTGTCCGTCCCGCTCGACGGCGGCGAGATCCTCGAACGCGCCAACGGCTGTGACTTCTTCGCCTCCCCCGCCGTCTCCCCCGACGGGCGGCACCTCGCCTACATCTGCTGGAACCACCCCCGCATGCCCTGGGACGGCACCGAGCTGCGCGTCACCTCCCTGGCCGACGGCCGCTCCTGGACGGTGAAGGGCGGCCCGGCCGAGTCGGTGCTGGCCCCGGCGTGGAAGGACGACTCCCGCCTCTACCTGATCTCCGACTCCACCGGCTGGTGGAACCTCTACGAGATCGGTCTCCACGGCGACGACGCGCGGGCCGTGCACCCGTCCGAGGAGGAGTTCGCGCTGCCGCCGTGGCGGCTGGGCGGGATGCCGTACACCGTGCTGCCCGACGGGCGGCTCGCGGTGCTGCACGGGCGCGGAGACCTGCGGCTGGGCGTGCTCGACCCCGAGTCCGGGGCGCTGACCGACCTCGACCTGCCCTACGCCGGTTGGGACGCCGCGCTGGCCGCCGAGGGCACGTCCGTGGTCGGCGTCGCGTACGCCGCCACGACCCCGCGCTCGGTGGTGCGGGCCGACACGGCCACCGGGCGCCATCTCACGCTCGGGAGCGACCTCACCTCACTGCCCGACCCCGACTACCTGCCGGTCCCCCGCGCCGTGCGCGTGCCGGGCGAGCGCGAGGTGCACGCCTTCCTCTATCCGCCGTACGCCCCGGCCACCGAGGGCGACACGCCCCCGTACGTGATCTTCGTGCACGGCGGGCCGACCGCTCAGGCCGACTCCGCGCTCGACCTGGAGAAGGCGTTCCTCACCTCGCGCGGCATCGGCGTGCTCGACGTCAACTACGGCGGCTCCACCGGCTACGGCCGCGCCTACCGCGAGCGGCTCAGGGGCCGGTGGGGCCTGGCCGACGTCGACGACGTCGTCGCCGCCGCCCGCTGGCTCGCCGCGGAGGGCCTGGCCGACGCCGGGAGGATCGCCGTACGCGGGGGCAGCGCGGGCGGCTGGACGGTCATGGCGGCCTGCTGCCGCTCCGACGTGTTCGCCGGCGGCGTCTCCTACTACGGCATCAGCGCGCTCGCCCCGCTGGTCGCCCACACCCACGACTTCGAGTCGCGTTACGTGGAGTGGCTGGTGGGCCAGGAGGACCCTCAGGTGTACGCCGCCCGCGAGCCACTCGCGCTGGTCGACGGCGTGACCTGCCCCATGCTGCTCCTCCAGGGGCTCGACGATCCCGTGGTGCCGCCGGAGCAGTCGGAGGCGTTCGCCGATGCGCTGTCCGAGCGTGGCGTCCCGTGCACGTACCTCGCCTTCGAGGGCGAGTCGCACGGCTTTCGCCGCACGGAGACGCGGGCCGCGGCGCTCGCCGCCGAGCTTGCCTTCTACCAGCAGATCTTCTGAGCGGATCGGTCACAGCCTGCTAGCATGATCGCCGCTATGGACGATTCCCTCGGCAGCTCCTACCGCCTCGTCGAGATCCTCGGCGAGGGCGCCATGGGCACCGTGTGGCGTGCGCTCGACCGCCGCACCGGGGAGCAGGTGGCGGCCAAGCTCCTGCATCCCCGGCTGACGCGCGAGCCCGACACCGTCACCAGGTTCGTCCGCGAACGCACGGTTCTGATCCGGTTACGCCATCCGGGCATCGTGTCCATCCGCGACTTCGTCCTCGAAGGCGACCGCATCGCGATCGTCATGGACCTGGTGACCGGCGGCGACCTGAGCGCCCTGGTACGCCGCTCCGGAACGCTCCCCGCGGCCACGGCCGCCACGATGACCGCCTCGCTGGCCGAGGCGCTCGCCCACGCCCACGAGCGGGGCGTCGTCCACTGCGACGTCAAGCCCGCCAACGTGCTCGTCGACCAGGCCACCGGGGCGCTGCGGCTGACCGACTTCGGCGTCTCCCGCATCCTGCACAGCTCCACGGCCAGCACCACCGGCTCCGTGGCGGGCACGCCCGTCTTCCTGGCGCCCGAGGTGTTGCGCGGCGAGCGTCCCTCGCCGGCGGCCGACGTCTACGCGCTCGGCATGCTGCTGTACGAGCTGCTGGCCGGGCGTCCGCCGTTCGCGGGTGGCCACGGGCTGAGCGCGCTGCACTCGGCGCTGCACATGGCGCCGCGGCGGCTGGAGGGCATGTCCGACACCCTCTGGGGCGTGATCGACGCCTGCACCGCCAAGGAGCCTGCCGCCCGGCCGCCGCTCGATCAGGTCACCCCCGTCCTCCACGCGGCCGCCCGCACGGAGTCCCAGCTTCCCCTGCCGCCGGTCTCCCGCGACGAACCCCTCTCCGCCACCGCCATCCCTCTCCCCAACACTCCGACCTCCCCGCCCCAGCCCGACACCCCCTTCGCTCCCCAGCCCGACGCCGGCACGTCCTCACCTCACCCTGGCACCAGGAC
>NZ_SMKQ01000283.1 GCF_004348995.1 Nonomuraea terrae | reverse complement strand
CCCCGAACCTGCGCAGCCCCGCCCCGCCCATGGAGTACGCCCTGTTCCGCGCGCAGAACGGCAGCGGCGACCTCTCCCACGCCGAGCTGCTCGGCCACCGGGCCAAGGCGCTGCGGCACCACCCGCTGTCCATGGAGGTGGACCACAACCGGGCGCTGGCCTGGCGGGTGATCCTCGGCGACGACGAGCACGAGAGCGTGCACCGGGACATCACGACCGTGGCCATCGGCGTCGAGTCGTCGGCCAGGATCCGGCACGTGGGGCAGACGATGGGAGCGGGCTGGCTGGAGGGGGTGCTGGCGTGGCCGCGCCGGTTCGTGCTGCCGTTCGACCACGGAGGCGCGCCGGAGCTCACCTTCACCGAACTCCCCGCCCCGGCCCCCGTCCCGATGTCCTGACTCGGCGGTCGTCACGGCGGCTGGTTTCGTGTGCGTCTCCCAGACTACGGGGCACTTCCGACTAGGATCCATGCACATGACCCAGCTTCCTCTGCGGGCACAGCTCGCCAGCGCCCTGGGCCGCAGTGCCGCCACACTGTCCCGGATGACCGGGCGCGGTGACGGCTCGGTGATCGGCGGGCGGGTCGGCCTGCTGCTCGAGCCCGATCTCCTGCGCAAGCTGGCACGCGACCGCAAGCTGTCCCTGGTCAGCGCGACCAACGGCAAGACCACCACGACGAGGCTGATCACCTCGGCGCTCCTGGAGCTCGGCGAGGTGGCCACCAACGCCTTCGGCGCCAACATGCCGGCCGGCCACGTCTCCGCCCTGTCCCAGCACAAGGGCGCCCCTTACGGGGTGCTGGAGGTCGACGAGAAATATCTGCCCGAGGTGCTCGACACCACCGGCGCGGGCGTCGTGTGCCTGATGAACCTCAGCCGCGACCAGATGGACCGCGCCGGTGAGATCTGGCTGCTCGCCCAGAAGTGGCGCAGGGCGCTGTCGGGCAAGCCCACCCACGTCATCGCCAACTGCGACGACCCGCTCGTCACCTGGGGCGCCTCCACGGCCGCCAAGGTCACCTGGGTGGCCGGCGGCCAGCGGTGGAAGGAAGACTCCTGGTGCTGCCCCGAGTGCGGCGGCCCGCTCGACCGCAAGGACGCCGACTGGGCGTGCCGCGAGTGCACCTTCCACCGGCCGGAGCCGCAGTGGGCGCTCGACGACGACGTGGCCGTCGACCCGCGCGGGCAGCGATGGCTGCTCGACATCCAGCTTCCCGGCCTGGCCAACCGCTCCAACGCGGTGATGGCGCTGGCGGTGGCCGAGGCGTTCGGGCTGCCGGTCGACCGGGCGCTGCCCCGGCTGCGCGAGGTCCGCTCGGTCGCCGGCCGCTACACCACCGTCGAGCGCGACGGCAGGAACGCCCGGCTGCTGCTGGCGAAGAACCCGGCCGGCTGGCTGGAGGCGTTCGACGTGGCCGATCCGCAGCTGCCGATCATCCTGTCGGTCAACGCCCAGGGCCCCGACGGCCGCGACACCTCGTGGCTGTGGGACGTCGACTACCGCATCCTGCGCGGGCGTCCCGTCTTCGTCACCGGCGAACGCCGCCTCGACCTGGCGCTGCGGCTCGACGTGGCCGACGTGCCGTTCACGCTGTGCAACACGTTCTCGGAGGCGCTGGCCATGCAGCCGCCCGGCCGGGTCGACGTGATCGCCAACTACACCGCCTTCCAGCAGATCCGATCGGAGTTCGGACGTGCCGTCTGACAGCGCCCTCAGCATCGTCTGGATCTACCCCGACCTGCTGAGCACGTACGGGGACCAGGGCAACGTGCTCGTCCTGGAGCAGCGTGCGCGCCGCCGGGGCATCGAGACGGAGACGATCCACGTACGCTCGGCCGACCCCGTCCCCGAGACGGGCGACATCTACCTGATCGGCGGCGGCGAGGACCGCCCGCAGATCCTCGCGGCCGAGCGCCTGCGTCGCGACGGCGGCCTGCACCGCGCGATCGCGCGCGGGGCGGCGCTGCTCGCGGTGTGCGCCGGCTACCAGATCATGGGCAGCACGTTCGGCGGCGAGGAGGGCCAGCCGGTCGGCGGCATCGGCCTGCTCGACATCTCCAGCTCGCGCGGCCCCGCCAGGGCCGTGGGCGAGCTGGTCGCCGAGGTCGACGCCGCGCTCGGCCTGCCCACGCTGACCGGCTTCGAGAACCACATGGGCGTCACCCACCTCGGGCCCGGCGTCCGGCCGCTGTCGAAGACCGTCAAGGGCGTCGGCAACGGCGACGGCTTCGAGGGCTGCTACGCGGGCCACGTCGTGGGCACCTACCTCCACGGCCCCGCCCTGGCCCGCAACCCGGCGCTGGCCGACCTCCTGCTGTCGTGGCGGGCCGGGCAGCTGACGTCGCTCGACGACTCCCCCTACGAGGCTCTCCGCCAGGAGCGTCTCAGCACGGTCCTGCAGCCCTAGAGGTTGTAGCCGCCGGCCACCTCGATGTTCTGCGCGGTGATCCAGCGGCCCTCCTCGGAGACCAGCGCGGCGATCACCATGCCGATGTCGTCCGGCTCGCCCACCCGGCCCAGCGCGGTCTTCGCCGCGAGGGCCGGGATCACCTCGGGGAACCGCTCGAAGGCGTTGTCGGCGAGCCGGGTGCGGGTGGAGCCCGGCGAGACGGCGTTGACGCGGATGCCGCGCGTGCTGAACTCCTTGGCCATGTAGCGGGTCAGCACGATCAGTCCGCCCTTCATCGTCGCGTACGCCGAGTAGCCGGCCTCCAGGCCGGAGGCCATCGCGGAGTTGCTGGAGACGTTGACGACGGCGCCGCCGTCGGTCATCAGCGGCAGCAACTTCTGCGTCAGGAAGTACGGCCCCTTCAGCAGCACCCGCGAGAACCGGTCGAACAGCTCCTCGGTGGTGTCCTCGAACATCGACATCTGCGCGAAGCCGGCGTTGTTGACGAGGAAGTCGAAGGTGTCGCGCTGCCAGAGGCCGCTCAGCGCGTCGATCACCTGCTCGCGGAACGCCGGGAAGCCGCCGGTGTCGCCGAGGTCCAGCGGCAGGGCGGCGGCCGTGCCCCCTTCCTTCTCGATCGCGGCGACGGTGTCCAGGGCCCCCTGCCGGTTGGCGCCGTAGGTGAGGATCACCCCGGCGCCCCGCTTGGCGATCTGGACCGCCGCGCTCTGTCCGATGCCGGAGCTGCCGCCGGTGACGATGGCGACCTTCATGGTGTGCCTCCTGTGGGAGTCATCGAGAACCTGACTCCTTCATGGAAGCAGCCTGACCTGGGGTGACAGTAGAAAGATCCTCTTACGCCCTTGCACGATCGTGCCCGTCACGGCAGAGCGGGCATGGGGGTGCGCAGGCGGGCGGCGTCCTGGCTGGGTGGCACGCCGAACTGGCGGCGGTACTCGCGGCTGAACTGTGACGGGCTGTCGTATCCGACGCGGTGGCCGACGCCGGTGATGTCATGGGGGCCGGTGGCCAGCAGCAGCCGGGCTTCCTGCAGCCGGATCTGCTTCTGGAACTGGATGGGGGTCATCGCGGTCACCGCCTGGAAGTTGCGGTGGAAGGCGGAGACGCTCATGCCGGACAGCCGCGCCACGTCCTCGACCCGGAACGCCTCGGCGTAGTGGTCGCGGATCCACCGCACCGCGCGCGCGACGTGGCTGAGGTTGCTGTCGGCCAGGCCGAGCTGGCGTACGACGCCGCCCTGGGCGCCGGTGATCAGCCGCCACACGATCTCGCGCTTGATCAGAGGGGCGAGCACCGCCCGGTCGCGGGGCTGGTCGAGCAGGCGCAGCAGCCGGACGACCGCGTCCAGCAACTCGTCGGGTGCGTCGCTGACGGCGATCCCCGGCGCCGCCCGGCCGTCCGCGCGCGGGACGTCGCCCGGCGCGGCCCGCAGCAACAGCTCGGCGACGGCGGACGCCTCCAGCGTGAGCCCGAACCCCAGCGCCGGGCACTGCGGGCTCACCTCGATGAAGTGGCCGGTGACCGGCAGGTCGACCGAGGCGACGAGGTACTGCCCGGCGCGGTACTCGTACACCCGCTCGCCCAGCGCGAGCCGTTTCGTGCCCTGGGCGATGACGGCCAGCACCGTGCCGGACATCGACGGCGACGGCGGCTCGGGGCGCTCGACCTTCGAGATCAGCACGCCGTCGATGGCCGTGCTCCCGTCGGGCCGCACGTGCCGGGCCAGCAGGGTGCGAAGCTCGTCCAGGTCCATGCACCGATTGCAGCACACCGGTTGACGTGCAGCCGTCCGGTTGCCTATCGTCCCTCATGCAGCCAAACGGTTGCATGTTCGGGATGGCGGTAGATGGACGAGGTGTTCAAGGCGCTGGCCGACCCCAGTCGCCGCAGGCTGCTCGACAGCCTCAACGCCCGTAACGGGCAGACGCTGCGCGAGCTGTGCTCAGGGCTCGAGATGACCCGGCAGTCGGTCAGCAAGCACCTGGCCGTGCTGGAGGGGGTCGATCTGGTGACCACCGTGTGGCGGGGCCGGGAGAAGCTGCACTACCTCAACGCCATGCCGATCAACGCCATCGCCGACCGCTGGATCAACCAGTACGACCGCCGGCGAGCCGGCGCCCTGGTCGACCTGAAAACGGCATTGGAGGACAGTCGCGTGTCCGATTTCGTGTACACCACATACATCCACACCACCGCCGAACGCCTCTGGCAGGCGCTCACCGAGCCGGCCTTCACCCAGCGCTACTGGGGGATCGCCCTGGAGTCGGACTGGAAGGTCGGCTCCACGGTGACCTGGCGGATGAACGGCGCCACGATCGAGGACCCCGAGCAGGTGGTCCTGGAGTCCGACCCGCCCCGCCGCCTGGCCTACACCTGGCACTCCTTCACCCCCGAGTTCGCCGAGGCCATGGAGCAGGACGCCGAAGGCGTCGCCAGGGTGGCCGAGGAACGGAGGTCGAGGGTGACGTTCGACATCGAGCCGCGGGGCGGGATGGTCAAGCTGACCGTCGTGCACGGTGGGTTCGAGCCGGGCAGCGAGGTCAGGAAGTCGATCGGCGAGGGCTGGCCCGAGCTGCTGTCGAGCCTCAAGACGCTCCTGGAGACCGGCGAACCCCTGCCGGCATGACCTGACCGCCGTGGGCGGTCAGTAGACCAGGGCCTGAGCGCCCTCGCTCATCACTTCCTCGACGAACGCCGGCGCCCCCGCGATGCGCACACCCTCGATGACGTCGTCGACCGTGATGTCCCTGCGGGCCGCGCACTGGGTGCAGAGCGTCACCCGCCCGGCCGCCAGCACGGCGTCGAGCAGGTCGGTCAGGGGCGCCGCGTGCGACAGGCCGAACTCCTTGGCCCGCCCCGGCAGCGCGAACCACGCCGACTCGCCGGTCAGCCACAGAGAGACGGGTACGCCGCTCGCCAGCGCCGTGGCCGCGACCGTGAACGCCTGGTTGCAGCGCTCGGGGGCGTCGGCGCCGGCGGTCACCTTGATCACCAGTGATCGTGCCATATCCGTCACCCTACGCCTCCGGCCGACGCCGTACGCGCCGAGCGGCACTAGGCTTGGTGAGCATGGAAGAACCTGAGGTGCACCCCGACCTGGAGCCGATCGCGTTCCTGCTGGGGCGCTGGGAAGGCGCCGGCGTGGGCGGCTATCCCACGATCGAGAGCTTCAACTTCGGGCAGGAGATCGAGTTCACGCACAACGGCAAGCCGTTCCTCGAGTACGTGAGCCGCACCTGGCTGCTCGACGACGACGGCAACCGCGTCAAACCGCTGGCGACGGAGTCGGGTTACTGGCGTACGCAGCCCGAACGGCAGATCGAGGTCGTGCTCTCCCACCCGACCGGCATCGTCGAGATCTACATCGGCGAGGTCGTCTTCCACAAGATCGAGCTGCGCACCGACGTCGTCGCCCGCACCGCCTCGGCCAAGGAGTACACCGCGGGCCACCGCCTGTACGGCCTGGTCAACGGCAATCTCATGTGGGCCTACGAGATGGCGGCCGGCGGCCACCCGCTCACCGACCACATGTCCGCGGAGCTGAAGAAGGTCGCATGAGCACGCCGTTCACCCCCCAAGCGGTCGAGGCGATCAAGCGCCACATGAACGACGACCACGCGGAAGACGCGCTGATCATCGTTCAGGGTCTCGCCGAGCGCCCCGAGGCGTCCACCGCGATGACGAGCGGCGTCGACGCCGAGGGCATCGAGTTCACCATCGACGGCGGCGAGCGGGTGCGGGTGGGGTGGGGCGAGACGCTGACCGAGCGCGCCCAGGTGCGCGAGGCCGTCGTGCGCCTCTACCGCGAGGCGTGTGGCCGGCTCGGCATCCCCGCCAAGGGAGAGCATTGAAAAAGGGCCCCGGGCGACACTCCACCTGCCGCGCAGGTGGGCCGGATGGACCATGGTCGGGATGACGATCCCGCCCTCCGGCTGCCAGGGGCCCCGGTGGTTGCCTCGTATTCGCTGACGTCAACGAGACAACGAGTCCGCGACGTTAGCGGACAACCACCTCGCTAGCCCGACTATGAATCACCATTATTCGGACCACCTCCTTTCCGCGTACCCACGAAGCTATGCGGTCGTCCGCGAGAGGAGCAAGTGAATATCCCCGCGCCGTAGACTCGGGACATGACGGAGACGCAGTGGCACGAAGAACTCCGCGCAAAGGGCTACCGGGTCACTCCGCAGCGCCAGCTCGTCCTCGAAGCGGTCAAGGAGCTGGAGCACGCCACACCGGAGGAGATCTGCGTCAAAGTCCGCGAGACCGCTCGCGGGGTGAACATCTCGACCGTCTACCGCACGCTTGAGCTGCTCGAAGAGCTCGGCATGGTCACCCACACCCACCTCGGGCACGGCGCGCCGACCTACCACCTGGCGGCCGAGGCCGACCACGTCCACCTGGTGTGCCGGAGCTGCGACGAGGTGTTCGAGGTGCGGCCCGAGCTGGCCGAGGGGCTGGTCAAGGGACTCGACGAGGAGTTGGGGTTCGACGCCGACGTCCATCACCTGACGGTCTTCGGCCGCTGCCGCGACTGCCGCCGCGCCAAGGGATGACGCCGCAGGATGACGCTGTGGGCGTACCCCGCGCGGGTGTCCCGGCGGGTGCGGATAGCCTGGAGGGCATGCGTAGCCCTCTGCTCGATCTCCCCGGTGCCGTCCCGGCGGACGCTCCGGATTCCGACGTAGCGGCGCACTACGGCGACCTGTACGCCGAGCAGCGCGCGCTGGCCAAGGGAGAGGCGGTCGTCGACCGCAGCAACCGCGAGGTGATCCGCGTCACCGGCGCCGACCGGCTGAAATGGCTCAACGACCTCACCTCGCAGAAGCTCGACACGCTGCGGCCCGGCGAGTGGACCCAAACCCTCGACCTCGACCTGCAGGGCCGCGTCCAACACCACCTGACGCTGGTCGACGACGGCGAGAGCGTGCTCGCCCACGTCGAGCCGGGCACCGCGCAGAGCCTGATCGACTACCTCGACCGCATGCGGTTCATGCTGCGCGTGGAGGTGTCGCGGGCCGACGACCTCGCGGTGCTCTCCACGGCTTCCGAAGACTTCCTGGTGCCACGCGCCGAGCTGGCCGATCATCTCGGCCGGCCGCTGGCGGGGCTGTGGGCGTACGAAGCGCTGCGCATCGAGGCACACCGGCCACGGCTCGGGTTCGAGACCGACCACAAGACGATCCCCCATGAGCTGGGCTGGATCGGCTCGGCCGTCCACCTCACCAAGGGCTGCTACCGCGGCCAGGAGACCGTGGCCCGGGTCCACAACCTCGGGCATCCGCCGCGCCGCCTGGTGTTCCTCCACCTCGACGGCAGCGTCGACACGCTGCCGCCGCACGGCGCTCCGGTGATGTTCGAGAGCCAGGAGGTCGGCGTGGTCGGCTCGGCCGCCCGCCACCACGAGCTCGGCCCCATCGCCCTGGCCGTCGTCAAACGCACGGTCCCGGTGGACGCCCCGCTGCTGGCCGGTGGCGTGGCCGCCTCCCAGGAGGTCGTCGTCCCGCCGGACGCCGGCCGCAACGTCTCCATCGACCCGACCCTCCGCCGCCGCCTGCGCTGACGGGCGTTCTCCGACGGGCAGGCCGCCCGTCGTGTCACCGGCCCGGGCGCGGACGCGCCCGGCTCGGCCGGGAGGCAGGGCTCTAGGCCGGCGAACCGCCGGCCAGCTGTGCGCGGTGTGCGCGGTTGGCGTCGATGAGCCGGTCAAGGGCCTCGCGGGTCTCGCACAGCTCTTCGATGTGCCGGTCGATCCGCTCCCGCTCCTGTGTCAGCCGCTCGAACCCCTCGTCGTCGTTCCGCTCACTCGGTGAGTCGACACATGGCAACAGCTCGGCGATCGTACGGCTGGAGAGCCCGGCCGCGTACAGACGCTGGATGAACCGGACCCGCTCGACCTCGTCGTCCGTGTACCGGCGCTGCCCGCTGGCGCTGCGCGTGCTGCTGAGCAGGCCCCGCTCCTCGTAGTAGCGCAGAGACCGGACACTCACCCCGGCCTGTGACGCCAGCTCCCCGATCCGCATCGCCTTTTCCCTTCCGTCGAAAAAATCTTCCGCCGAACGCTTGCCTCTGACGTCAATGTCAGGTTCTAGCTTAGTCGTCGCGGCCCCCTTGAGGGGCGTGACCGTCTACGGAGAATCCTGAAAGGTACGCGGAGATGACGACTCTGTTCGATCGCTACCACCTGGGCGCGCTGACCCTGCCCAACCGTGTGGTGATGGCCCCCATGACCCGGGTCCGTGCGGCCGCGGGAGGCCTGGCGACGCCGTCGATGGCGGCGTACTACACGCAACGCGCCACTGCCGGCCTCATCGTGACGGAAGGGATCCAGCCCAGCCTCGTCGGGCAGTCCAACCCGGGCACCCCGGGGCTGTACACCGACGCCCAGGTCGCAGCCTGGCGGCCGGTCACCGACGCGGTGCACACCAACGGCGGGCGCATCTTCGCGCAGATCATGCACGGCGGGCGCGTCTCCCACCCCGACACCACGGGCATGCAGCCGGTGGGCCCCTCGGCCGTCCCCGCCGTCGGCCAGG
>NZ_SMKQ01000282.1 GCF_004348995.1 Nonomuraea terrae | reverse complement strand
GACCGCCCCGGCGAACGCCCTCACCTGCGCCTGCTGAACCACTGAGCACGCCCCACCCGCATCCGCCACCACGGCCGCACGGTCGCGGGATGCGGGTCAGCAGGTCTTGTAGTCCTGCTTCGTCGAGTTGTACGAGCAGGAGTCGACCGGCTTCCCGGAAGCGTTGCGCAGGTAGGCGGTGTCCGCGTTCTGGTTCCAGATGTAGGCGAGGGTTCCGCCGCTCCTGCCCCAGTAGCGGTTGGAGGCGGTGTTCTCGCCCTTGCCGGTGCGCACGGTGACCGTCTTCCCGGCTTTCAGGGTGAACGTACCGAACCGGTAGACGTGATCCGACCGGCTCGTCTGGTCGCGCACGGTCCAGCCCTTGAGGCTGACGGCCTTCTTGCCGGTGTTCTTGATCTGCACGTACTCGCCGTTCAGGCTGCTGTTCCCGCCGTTGTCCGGCGAGCCGGGGGAGTCGTAGTAGATCTTGGTGATCTGGACCACCGGCGCCGCCGCGTAGGCGGGCTGGGCGGCGAGGGTCATGCCGGCGGTCAGCACCGCGGCCGTCAGCAGAGATCGGGTACGCACGAGGAGACTCCGGGGGGTGTCGGCAATGATGCGAACCGAGCATATTGACGCTCGCACGCCCCAATGGACCGTTCCCGTATCGGTTTGATACCTGACACGCCGGGCGAACAACCACACCGATCTGATGTCGGGACGCGTCCGCCCTACCCGAGGAGATCCGCCGGCGTCAGGACTGTCACCCCCGGTTGTGACTGAAGAGCCACCAGAGGAACGCCCGCTCCATATGGCATCCAGGCGCCCCGATCGTCCAGGCGTCCTGGTCCTGCGGCCCGTCGAAGAGGGCCGCTACTCAGGATGAGAAGGGCTCGGTGGACCAGCTCTCGGCCTAAGCCTCGTATACCTGGGTGACTCTGGCGCTTCGATGCAGAAGCGGCAATGATCGCTCCATGGGCTGGAGGGGAGAGGCGGGGCCGCCCCCGCCGGCCGCCGCCAGCATCCTCTTCCGGCCGGTCCTACCCAAAATGCGCTCCTCCAGAATGGTCAGTCGCGGGTATTCGCGACGTTGCGGACCATTCCTGTTTCCAGCGACAAGACGATCTAACACTGGCAACCCACCCCGACATGGCTTGTCCGTGAAGGCGAAGCGTTGGGGCATCCGACCGAAGACGGGCCGCAGTGAACAGAGCCGTCACAACCAGACGGAAACCGCGCGATGACCATGCAGGTCACCGCGCGGTCGCTGGTCGTCACACGTCGTAGTAGAGCTCGAACTCGTGCGGGTGCGGGCGAAGGCGGATCGGGTCGACCTCGTTCTCGCGCTTGTACGACACCCACGTCTCGATGAGGTCGGGTGTGAAGACGCCGCCCTCCAGCAGGTAGTCGTGGTCGGCCTCGAGGGCGGCGAGCACCTCGGGCAGCGAGCCGGGCACCTGCGGGATGTTGCGGGCCTCCTCCGGCGGGAGCTCGTAGAGGTCCTTGTCGACCGGCTCCGGCGGCTCGATCTTGTTACGGATGCCGTCGATGCCCGCCATCAGCATCGCCGCGAAGGCGAAGTACGGGTTGCAGGACGGGTCCGGCACGCGGAACTCGATGCGCTTGGCCTTCGGGTTGGACCCCGTGATCGGGATGCGGACGCAGGCCGAGCGGTTGCGCTGGGAGTAGACCAGGTTGACCGGGGCCTCGTAGCCGGGCACCAGGCGGTGGTAGGAGTTGACCGTCGGGTTGGTGAACGCCAGCAGCGACGGCGCGTGCTTGAGCAGGCCGCCGATGTAGTAGCGGGCGGTGTCGGACAGGCCCGCGTAGCCGACCTCGTCGTAGAAGAGCGGCGAGCCGTCCTTCCACAGCGACTGGTGGCAGTGCATGCCGGAGCCGTTGTCACCGAAGAGCGGCTTCGGCATGAACGTGACCGTGCGGCCGTTCTCCATGGCGGTGCTCTTGATGATGTACTTGTACAGCATCAGGTTGTCGGCCGTCTTGAGCAGCGTGCCGAACTTGAAGTCGATCTCGGCCTGACCGGCGGTGCCGACCTCGTGGTGCTGCATCTCGACGTCGATGCCGCACTCGATGAGGTGGCGCACCATCTCGGAGCGCAGGTCGGTGAAGTGGTCCATCGGCGGCACCGGGAAGTAGCCGCCCTTGTAACGCGGCTTGTAGCCGAGGTTGCCGCCCTCGGCCGCCTTGCCGGTGTTCCAGGCGCCCTCGATGGAGTCGATGTAGTAGTAGCCGGCGTTCTGCTTCGTCTCGAAGCGCACGTCGTCGAAGATGTAGAACTCGGCCTCGGGGCCGAAGTAGACCGTGTCGGCGATGCCCGTGCCCTTGAGGTACTCCTCGGCCTTGCGCGCCACGTTGCGCGGGTCGCGGCTGTAGGCCTCGCCCGTCAGCGGGTCGTGCACGAAGAAGTTGATGTTGAGCGTCTTGTGCTGGCGGAACGGGTCCACCACGGCGCTCGAAGGGTCGGGCAGCAGAAGCATGTCGGACTCGTGGATCTGCTGGAAACCGCGGATCGACGAGCCGTCGAACATCAGACCGTCAGTGAAGACGCTCGCGCCGAAGTTCTCAACCGGGAAGGTGAAGTGGTGCGTCGTCCCCGGCAGGTCGGTGAACCTGACATCGACGAACTGCACCCCTTCGTCACTGATGAACTTCAGGACGTCGTCGGCGGAGTTGAACACTCTCGAACCTCCCTGGGGACTGGTCATCATTGCGACGCTAGGCCGGGGCCGTTTCCATACGGTGTCCCGATTGTTTCGCACGTGTTACGCAGGTCAGGTGGCCTGTGATGCCGAGCAGCCGTCGTCGTGCCGCGGCTCGTCCTCCAGGTCGTAGGGGTCCTCGGGCGCCCCGGTGGCGGGCACCTTGTCGGGCGGCGAGTCGTCGTAGTAGGGGTGGATGAAGCCGTCCTCCACGTCGCAGCGGGCGGGCGTCGCGCTACCGTCCCAGCTGCTCACCCAGACCACGAGCCGGCCGGCCTCGTGGTAGATCTGTACGGTGCCGGTGAGGTGAGTGACGAGCCTCATGGCGGTGGCGGGCCGGCCGGGGCGCTGCACCGCGTAGACCACGAGGTAGTTGAACTTCGCCTTGACCCCGCGCAGGCCCTTCTCCTTGAACGTGGTCAGCGTGGTCCGCCCCTTGACCTTGATGACGTCCGTGGTGAGCTCGGCGGTCTTCGGCGCGAAGCTGTTCACGAGCGTCCGCGTGGTCTCCTCCGGGTCGTCCAGCTCCTCGCGGAACCAGTCGCGCTGCCCGCGGTCCAGCAGCCGGGCGAACGCGTCCGGAGCGCCGCCGAGCAGCGTCTTCTTGTCGAGGTACGCGGCGGCCAGCAGCTCGCGCGTGCGCCGCAGCCCTTTGGCGACGTCCTTTTCCGGAAGGCCGCCCAGCGCCTTGGCCTCCGGCATCGCGAACCCGTCGATCCCCTCGGCGTACTTCTCTGCCGGTGATCCGGCGAACGGGTCGGCCAGGTCGGTGCCGGAGCCGTCCGCCGGCCCCATGACCAGCTGGTCCAGCGGCGCCGCGACGACCGGCATGGTCTCCTCCGGCACCGCGCCCGACGCCGCCGACCTCAGCGGGGCCAGCACATCCGGGCGGTACGTGACGACCACAGCCCCGGCGACGATCAGCGCCGCGACCGCGGCCACCATCAGCCAGCCCCGCCTGCTGCGCGGCGCGGGTTCGGGCTCCGGTAAGTACCCGGGTAAGCGATCGGTCCCGCCGCCCGGACGCCCGGTCTTGGCGGCTCTTCTCGCCGCCGCCCGCATCCTGCGCTGCTCCTCCTTGTCGATCTGTGAGACCAACTCATTGAAGCGCGTATCAAGGTCATCTCCGTGTGGCATGGCGTACATCTTGATGGTCTTGCGACGCGGTCGGGTCACGATTCCGGCCGGCCCACCGGGCGGATACCGTTGGAGGCATGAGCGGCAACGAGCCTCGGTGGACGCAGACCTGGCTGGGCGGCGTACGGTCCGCCGGCGTCGATCTCGGATACCCGGGCGAGCGCCTGGGTGTGCCCGAGGAGGGCAGCGGGTCGATCAGCGGCTGGGGGCGCCGCATCGGCGCGCTCGTCATCGACTGGATGATCTGCACGTGGGTCGTCGTGCAGCTGCTGCTGCGGATGAACCCCGCCGAGGCGCCGTGGGCGCCGGTCGCCGTCTTCGCCCTCCAGTACCTTCTGCTCGTGGGCTTCATGGGGCAGACGTTCGGCCACCGGCTCATGGGCATCAGGGTCGCCGCGATGGACGGCGGCGACCCGCGCCTGCTCCCCGTGGTGGTGCGCACCGTGCTGCTCTGCCTGGCCGTGCCGGCCCTGATCTGGGACCGCGACCACCGCGGCGTCCACGACCGCGCCTCCAACACCATGGTCGTCCGCATGTAGCGAGCGACAATAAACCGTACCGGGTTCAGAAATGAACCCGGTACGGTTTATGCTGTCCGCATGATGGCGGGGCTCAGGGAACGCAAGAAAGAACAGACACGGCGCCGGATCTCCGAGGTGGCGCTGCGCCTGTTCGACGAGCGAGGCTACGACGCGGTGACCGTCGCCGAGGTCGCCGAGGCGGCCGGGGTCGCCAAGGTGACGCTGTTCGCGTACTTCTCCAGCAAGGAGTGCCTCGTCCTCGACGCGGTCAAGGAGGACATGGCCGCGATCGTGGCCGGGCGTCCGGAGGGGCGGTCGCCGCTCGACGCACTGCGCGCGCACTATCGGGGGATGGCCCGGCAGGGCGCCGGCGAGGTGGATGTCGAGGAACTCTTCACCCGGATCCGGGTGATCTCGTCGAGCCCGGCCCTGCTGGCGGGACTCCAGTGGACATACGCGGGCCAGCGCCAAGAGCTGGCCGCCGAGCTGGCGCGGGCCGTTCCGGGCGACGGCCTGGCCGCGCAGCTCATGGCCGCCCAGATCAGCGCCGCGGTCACCACCGTGCAGGAGGCGTTCTTTCACCGGCTCTCCACCGGGGTGCCGCTGGAGAAGGCCGGACGGCTCCTGGCAGAAGACGTCGAGCTGGCCTTCGACCTCCTCGAACACGGCTTTTCATCGCTAAAAGGGAACATATCGTGAAAAAAGGCATCAACTACGACACTGGCTTCCTGCCGGGCGACTCCTGCTCCCGCCCCGTCTTCGACCCCGACGCCGTCGCCCGCGAGATGCGCGTCATCGCCCGCGAGCTGCACTGCGACGTCGTCCGGGTCTCGGGCCGCGAGCCCGCGCGGCTGAGCGTCGCGGCCGAGCGGGCCGCCGCCGAGGGCCTGGAGGTCTGGTTCGCGCCCTTCCCGGTCGACATCCCCTCCGACGAGATCCTCCGCCTGTACGCCGACTGCGCGGAACGCGCCGAGGCCGTTCGCGGGAGCGGCGCGCGGGTGGTGTTGGTGACCGGCTGCGAGACCAGCGCCTTCTGCCCGGGATTCATCCCCGGTGACACCTACGGCGAACGGCTGGAGCGCATGGCCACCGCCGACCTCGCCTGGTGGCAGTCGCTCGGCCCGGTGATGGAGCGCTTCAACGGCTTCCTGGCCGAGGCCGCCGAGACCGTCAGGCCCCGCTTCGGCGGTCCCGTCACGTACGCCTCAGGCCCGTGGGAGTTCCTCGACTGGAGCCCGTTCGACCTGGTCGGCACGGACGCCTACCGGGCGGCGCACAACGCGGACGCCTTCGCGGCCGAGCTGCGCGCGCGGTTCGCGCCCGGCAAGCCGGTCGCGGTCACGGAGTTCGGCACCTGCCCGTACAAGGGGGCGGGGGAGCTGGGCGGCATGGCGTGGTCGGTGCCCGAGGGCGCGGTGCGCGACGAGGGCGAGCAGGTGCGCTACTTCACCGAGCTGATGGACGTCTTCGAACGCGAGGGCGTCGACACCGCCCTGTGGTTCACCTTCGCCGCCTACAACCGCACTGACGACGACCTCGGCTCGTACGGCGTGGTCACCATGCTCGACGACACCCGGTGGCGGCCCCGGGAGATCTTCCACGCCATGGCCGCTAGGTATGCGCGCAGCTGAAGATCGCCGTGCCCGGCAGGTGACGGCCGCGCAGCGGGCTCCAGCCGCCCCAGACCTGCTCGTGCCCCTGCGGCCACTCCGGCTCCAGCAGCCCGGTGACGGTGAGCCCCGAGGCCACCAGCAGGTTGACCCAGTCGGCCATCGTGCGGTGGTGCTCGACGTAGGTGAGCCGGCCGTGCTCGTCGCGCTCCTCGTACGGGGAGCGGTCGAAGTAGGACCGGTCGGACGTCAGCCCCCGCGGCCCCGGGTCGTCGGGGAACGCCCACCGGATCGGGTGGCTCACCGAGAACACGAACCGGCCGCCCGGCCGCAGCACCCGGCGCACCTCGCGGAAGACGGCCGCCGGGTCGGCCACGAACGGCAACGCCCCGAACGCCGAGCACGCCAGGTCGAACGACTCGGCCGCGAACGGCAGCGCCTCGGCGTCCGCCTGCACCACCGGCACCCGCACCCCGGTGTCGAGGTCGATGCGCTGGGAGTGGCGCAGCTGCCGGTGGGAGATGTCGAAGGCGGCCACCTCGGCGCCCTGCGCCAGCAGCCACCGCGCGCACTGCGCGGCCCCGCAGCCGATCTCGAGCACCCGCCGCCCGCGCACGTCGCCGAGCAGCCGCGCCTCGGCCTCGTCGAGGCCCTCGGGACACCACACGAACCCGGTGTCACGCAGGAAACCGCCGTGCTCGTCCTGGTAGTCGTCGGCGTTGCCGTCCCACCACGAGCGGTTGGCGCGTGACGACAGGGACGGCACTAGCGCAGCTTGGGGCCGCGCGGCATGCGGGCGCCCTTGGGCATCGGGCCCTTCGGCAGGGGCATGTTGCGCGGCAGCGAGCCCAGCCGGTCTTTCACCTCGTTGACCGCGGGCTTCTTGAGGTTGCGCGGCAGCTTCATCAGGTGGCGCTGCAGCTTGCCGAGCGGCACCTGGCCCTCGCCGTCACCGCACTGGATGTCGTAGATCTCGACGCCCAGCACCACGCGCGCGACCCGCTTCTTCTCGGCCGCCAGCATCTTGGCCACCCGGTTGCCCGGACCTTCGGACACCAGCACGACGCCCGGATAGCCGACCACGAGATGGACGAGGTCCTGCTCGCGGTTGACCGCGATGGCCGGCGTGACCTGCCAGTTTCCGCGCATGCCCTGCAGCACGGCCGCCGCGGCGCCGGTCTGGCCGTGCAGCAGCGAATACTGCGCCCGCTGCGCGAGCTGCCCGAACACCACCAGGCCCACCGTCAGAGCGGCCAGGATGCCGATGAACAGGGAATACCAGAAGTAGTCCGTGACCAGGCCGATCACGATGACCACCGCCAGCGTGCCCACCGCCGAGAGGAAGACGATCGGCATCCCCTTGGGGTTGGCCTGCTTGATGATCTTCGCGATCATGCGGAGCTGCTTGATGCGCCCCGGCTTCTCTGAGTCCTCGGACTTTGCCATGCTCAGAAGGATACAAACCAACAGGTGCAGTGTGGAAAACGCGCCCGCGCCGTGCCTGCCCTGTGACTAGATCTTCACCGTCGCGAAGAGGCGGAGGTCGGCGGCGCTGCGACCGGCCGCCACCGGGTGTTCGCCCTCGACCGTGCGCCAGCGGCCGTCCCAGACCTGGAAAGCGCGTTCCGGCAGGAAGATCGTGCTGATCACGGTCTCGCCGGGACCGGCCTCCACCACGTCGAAACCGGCCAGCCGGTGTTCGCGACCGGCGTAGACCTGCACGACCTCCCGGCCGGGCCGCGGGCCGGTGTTGGTGACGGCCACGCTCACGGTGGCGCCCTCGGCCGCGATCGAGTCGTACGACCAGGTGGTGTAGCCCAGGCCGTGCCCGAACCAGTACGCGGGCGCGCGCCCCGACCGTCGCCACGCCGGGTAGCCGATGGAGGCGCCCTCCTCGTACGCGAGCGTCCCGTCCACCGGGGTCACGGCGGTCACCGGGGCGTCCTCCAGCGTCCGCGGCCAGGTGGTGGGCAGCCGCCCGCCAGGCTCGGCGTCGCCGAACAGCACGTCGGCCAGCGCCGCCCCCGCCTCCTGCCCCGGGAACCAGGTCAGCAGCACGGCCGCCACCTCCTCCGCCCACGGCAGCTCCACCGGGGCGCCCGCGTTCACCACGACCACGGTGCGCGGGTTGGCCGCGGCGACGGCCCGGATCAGCTCGTCCTGCCGCCCCGGCAGCCGGAGGCTCTCGCGGTCGAAGCCCTCGCTCTCGACCTGCGGCGTCGTGCCGGCCACGACCACCGCCACGTCGCACTCGGTGGCCACGCGCACGGCCTCGGCCAGCAGCTCGTCCTCACCCGGCGCGGGGTCGGCGTGGCCGAGGGCGAGCGACACGAACGCCATGCCGCCGAACGCCCCCGCCGGATGCGTCAGCGCCAGCTCGTACGCCCGCCCAGCGGTCATCGGCACGCTCACCCGGTGCTCGGGCGGCGTCAGGAACGCCACGGCCGGGTCGTCGCCCGGCGCGTCGACGCGGCCGTCGAAGACGCTCCGGCCGTCCACGGTCAGGGTGAACGCGCCCGCGCCGGTGATCGACAGCTCGTGCTCGCCGGTCGCCTCCGGCGTGTACGCCGCCCGCAACCGCACCGCCGCCAGCCGGTCGCCGTCCACGCCGGGCGGCAGATCGCCCATCCAGCGGGCCTCACCGGTGGACAGCGGCTGCTCGCTGAGGACCGTGCCGGCCGCGTCCAGGAACTGCGCGGTGACCGGGCCGGGAAGCGGCGCCAGGCGGACGCGCGGGTCGGCCCCGACGGCGTAGCGGACCTCCGTACGCTCCGACAGGCCCGCCAGCGGGGAGACGATCCGCTCGGGGAAGACCTGCGCGCTGCCGCCGCCCATGACGCGAGCCTCGCGGGCGGCCGCCCCGAGCAGGGCGATCACCGGACGGCCGGGCAGCGGCAGGACGCCGTCGTTGGCCAGCAGCGTGAAGCTCCGCGCGGCCACCTCCCGCGCCAGCGCCACCCCGTCGACGGGCTCCTGCACGCGCGGCCCACCGCCGGACCGCGGCGGCCCGAAGACGGCCGGGGCCTCGTGGGCGGCGGGTGCGGAGGCGGGGGACTCCTG
>NZ_SMKQ01000281.1 GCF_004348995.1 Nonomuraea terrae | reverse complement strand
GGGCGGAGCCGGTTCCGGGCCTGCCGGGTGGTCGAGGGGTTGGGGCCGGTGGTGGGGTGCGGCGAAGACGGTGGTGAAGAGTTCGGTGCTGCCCGCCGGGCGGCGGGCGCGCAGCCACGCCTCGAACGCCGGGTCCTGCTCCGCCGCCATCCGGCGGAGCGCCTCGAAGACGCGCAGGTCGTCATCGCGTACGGTCAGCGCCAGCCCGCCGTGGTCCTTGAGCTCCGCCACGCGTGCCCGGGTCGCCGGACCCTCCGACCACGCGTGGTTGCGCAGCACGATGAACCGCCGGTCAGCGGTCTGCGGCCCCAGCCCCGACGCCTGCATGCCGTCGGTCAGCCGCTTGAGCGCGGCGATGTGATGCCGCGCGCCGATCATCCGGAACGTCCAGTGCCGCTGGTCCTCGGAGTCGGGGCTCAGCGCCTGGCGCAGCCGCGCGTGCAGGCTCGGCCGGCGGCCGGGAGGCGGGTCGACGGAGAAGGCGCGGCCCTCCTCGCCCTGTTCCGTGATCCAGGCCCGGAGCCCGGCGGCCAGCAGGGCAGGGACGAGCTCGTCCTCGTGCTCGGGATCGAACGCGGCCGACGTGTCCGCCTGTGCGCGCAGCTCGGCGAAGCGGGCGTCGAGCCGGACGAAGTCGTCCCCGGCGGGGGCCGGCTCCGCGACGACCTGGGTCGCGTGGCCGGGGCCGTCGTCGAAACGTTCCAGCAGCCGCTCGCGGCCGTCCGCGAGGCACGTCTCGACGTGGGCGCTGATGAGCCGCAGCAGGGTCCGCGGCGTGTGGCCCGGCGCCGTCTCGAACGCCGCAGGGATGATCGGCCATACGGGGCCGGGCGGCGTGAACCCCGCTTTCGCGTACGCCACGGCGAAGCGCCGCTCGACCAGCGTACGGGCGATGTCCGCGGTCGCTATCGTGCCGAGGATCAGCGCCGGCCGGAACCGGTCGCGCACCGTCCCGATGGCGCGGTCCCTGAGCAGGCTCCACGACGAGGGCAGGCAGGCCACCAGGCAGAGGGACCGCTGGGTCGCGTGGACCAGCGCCATGAGCCCGCCCGCGAGCTCGTCGATCACGTCCTTGCGCTGCTCCGCGCCGGCCGGCCCGGCGAGGTCGGCCCCCGCGGCCGGGCGGGAGTGTTCGAGGATGGCATCGATCTGGTCGACGGCGATCACGCTGGGCCCGGTCATCGCGAGGATCATCGACAGGTCGACCGCGATCTCGTGGGGCTCCTTGACGCCCTTGCTCATGCCGCACGCCTGCCGATCGCCCTCCTCGGCCTCCTCCGTCGACATCAGATGGTCGTGGGCGACGTCGAGGGCCGGGCCGGAGGCCGCGGCGTAGAGGGCGAGCGCGCGGATGGTGTCGCGGCAGCGCAGGAGCCGGCGGTCCTTGGTGATCAGGCCGTTGACCAGCGCGTCGAGGTCGTCGCGGTCGAGGCCCTTGCCGCCGTCCACCGCGGCCTCGATCCGGTCCTCCACGCCGGCGAGGGCGGCCAGGCGGCGCAGCGCCACCATCGCCTGGATCGGCTCGTCCTGGCCGCCCGCGGAACGGCCCAGGTCCTCGACCATCGCGCTCGTCGTCCGCCGCCAGAAGTCGTCGCCCGCGCTGAAGTCCACCAGGAAGAAGTAGCCGCCCGCGCGGGCGATCTCGCCCCTGACCCAGCCGAGCAGGTGGGTCTTGCCGGCGCCGCCCTCGCCCTGGATCACGACGCCGAGCGGGCTGGTCCGGGTGGCGGCGGACGCCTCGTCGATGCCGTCGAGGATCAGCCGCTCGGCCCGCGGATGCATGCGGTCGACGTGGAACGGCGGCGGGTTCCAGGCGTGTTCGGCCGTCGTCGCCCAGTTGAGGACCCTGGAGACGGCGCGCAATGCGCGCTCCTCGGCCTCGTTCATCGCGCCTCGATCGCCAGCAGGTGCTTGCGGATGCCGCTCACCAGGACGGCCGCCTCCCGGTCGGCCCCGGTCAGGGTCTTCTGGTCGGCCTCCGGCGCCAGGTGGACGTCGGGCAGCCGTTCCATCCGGCGCAGCGCCTCGTCGACCTCCGCGCGGGGAGCGTCCCCGAGGCACGGGCGCAGCCGGGTGAGCAGCACCCAGTCCTGCGGTTCGCGGGCCAGCCGCCAGTAGGCGTCCCTGATCGCCTGGGTCAGATCGTCCTGGGGCGTCTCGTCGCCGCGGGCCTTGACCACGAATTCGGCCAGGCTCAGGTCGCTCGCGTCAAGGTAGCTCCTGAGCAGGTCGAGGACCTGGTAGAGGGTGCGGCCGAGCGATCCCGTCTTCGCCGGGGCGGTGCCGGACAGCTCTTTGACGCACCAGGCCCAGCCGTCCTCGGTGAGGGTGTGGTGGTAGGCCCTGCCGGGTTTGTCGCTCGCGACGAGACCGAGCTTGTTCATGCGGATCCTGGCCGCGCCGTCGAGCGCGTACCCGATGTGTGCTTTGAGCTCCGGGTTGGACGCCGAGCCGCCGAGCGTCATCAGGCCGAGAAGCAGAGCCCGTTCTCGGGTCCCGAAGGCGGTGTTCTCCATGGTCAGGTCTCCTCGGATCGATCGTCGACGACTCGGGCGAAACGGTCGGCCATCAGTTCGAGACGGCCGTGCACTTCCATGAGCGTGCCGTGGGCGCGTACGGGCGTCCTGGTGCGGTGGGCCTCGACGGCCACGTCGTAAGCCGCCTCGCCGGGCAGCCGCACCCACAGGGAGCTGCGGGGTTCGCCGCCGGCGAGGGACACCTCGCCGCGGACGTGGATGCGGAACCGGTCCTCGCCGCCGTTGTCGAACAGCGTCCCGATGAGACCGGTGACCGAGGCGTGCTCGCGGTGCAGCCGCCGCAGCCGGTGGGCGACGCGGCGGAGCAGCCGTCCGGTCTCGGCCTCGAAGACGACCGTTCGCGCCGGTTCGGCGGAGGGCAGGCCCCGCGCCCAGCGGAAGCCGACCTCGAAACGGGCTCCGGGATCGGCGCCGGCGAACCGGGCGAGCGCCGCGCACAGGTCGGCGGACACGCCGTCGCCGACGACCCGGTCGAAGACGCTGATGTCGCCGGTCCTGCGGGCCTCGTCGCCGGCCTCGCGCAGGAGCGTGGTCGCCCGCTGGAGCACGATCAGCGTGCGGCGCGCGAGCGGAGGTTCTCCCTGGTCGGCACGGTCCAACGGCACACGTACGGTCAGCAGGTCGCCGGAGGGCACGATCGGCCCGATGCGCACGCGGGCGAGCAGGTCGCGCACCGGTCTGGGCGCCGCGCCGTCGAACACCGCCCGGGGCCCGGTCAGGGCGGCGCGGGCGGCCGCGCCGAGGGCGGCCTGGGCGCTGCTGAAGGCGGTGACCGCGTCGACGAGCCCGAACTGCCCGTCCTGCGGGACGATGGGGGCGCGATACCACTGGACGTCGGCCATGGGGGCGCCGATGTCGGAGGCGATGTCCTCTCGGGAACGTTCCTCCACCTTCGCCAGCACGGTGAGGATCTCCCTGAGTCGCCGGGGCGTGTCGGCGAGGTCGTCCGAGCCGGGCACGAGGATCTCGTGATCGCCGTCGTGCACCCAGACGGTCGCGCCGCGCCAGCCCTCGGGCCGGCGGACCCAGCCGGTGGCGGCCACATAGCTCGTGACGTCGGCGACCGACAGACTCCCGGTCACGCCGGCGACCCGGTGGGGGCGCCGACGAGCTCGCGTAACGCGCGAACGGTGAGCACGTTGCCCAGCGGCACCCGGACGGTCGCGTACCGCTTCGGGCTGGGATCGAGGATCGGCTCTTCGCCCTCGAAGCCGCGGTAGTAGCAGAGCCTGCTGAGCATCAGCCCGTCCGTCTCGACCCGCGCGTAGTGCTCGCTCTCCGCCGGCACCACGACGAGGAACAGGTAACGGGGGACGAGGAACGGGCCCGCGGCGAGCTTGTTGTACTGGACCTCGTTCAGACCGCGGAAGAGCAGGTCGGGGCCCTGGGTCGCGGGGGCGGACCAGGACTTGATCTGCGCCTCGATGGCCGGTGAGGCGATATATCCGGATCTGCCCGGATGGCGGAAGCCGAGGTCGATCCCGTCATGATCGAGATCGTCCTTGTAGACGAGGAGCCCCGCCGCCGAAGCGAGTGCCCGGACATAGTCCTCAGCGAACTTGCCCTGATGGTTCCGCTGGTCGAGCACGCAGTCTCCTCGCCTCTCCCGCACAATCCGCAACGCAAGAGACTATCTCCCGACGAGCGGCCCTCGGCCGTCTTTTTCCGGCATGCTCGCGGGTGGAGGTCGACGATGAAATTCGCCCTGCTGTTGTTCGATCCAGAGGACTACTGGGACTCGGTCTCGGAGGAGGAGATGGGCGCGGCGGTGGCCGAGCATGCCGCGTTCGCCGCGTACCTGCGCGAACGCGGCATCCCGTTCTCCGGGGAGGCCCTGAAGCCGGCGGCGGAGGCCAGGTCGTTGCGGCCCTCCGGCGACGGGCCGGTCGCCGAGGACGAGCCGTTCGTGGCGCTGCGGCAGGATCTGGCCGGCTTCTACCTCATCGAATGCGCCGGCCTGGACGAGGCCGAGGAGATCGCCCGGCGCTGTCCCATCGGTGCGGGCATCGAGATCCGGCCCGTCTGGGAGGCGTGACCCCGGCTCAGCGGTAACCGGTGACGTCCGCCGGTTTGCCGGGGTCCTGCACCTCGACCAGGTAGCGCCAGCAGTCCGGCTGGGAGCCGTCGAGGTCGGTGAAGCCGTACTCGCGGGCCAGCCGGCCGCTGTCGAGCGACTCGCCGCTCCAGCGCATCACCTCGGGGTCGGCGGCCAGGGCGGCGACGGCGCGGCCGACGTAACGCGGGCTCTCCGAGATCACGAAGTGGGGCTCGCGGGCGGTGGCGTCCCGCCAGTTGTCCTCGCGCACCCCGAACAGCTCCAGCATCATCTCCGACCTGAGCCAGCCGGGGCTCAGCGCCACCGCCGCGCATCCGTACGGGCGCAGATCGTGCGCCTGCCCGAACGCGAGCCTGAGCACGGCGCTCTTGGCATGGTCGTAGAAGAACGAGACGCGGTAGTTGCGGTCGTTGTACTCCTTCGTTCCGTCGGTCATCTCCACCACCAGGCCGCCCGGCCGCTTGATGAGCAGCGGCAGCGCGTAGTGGCTGGTGATGATGTGCGTGTCGATGGCCAGCCGGAGCAGCCGTAGCCCGCCGGCGAGGTCGTGCTCCCACAGCGGGGTCTCCCACTGGGCGAGCAGCTCACCGCCCCAGATGTCGTTGACCAGGACGTCGAGGCGCCCGTGGTCGCGCTCGATGCGCTCGACGAGGGCGCGCACCTGCTCGGCCTCCAGATGGTCGACCTGGACGGCGATGCCCTCGCCGCCGGCCTCGGTGACGAGCTCGGCGGTCTCCTCGATGGTCTCCGGGCGGCCGTACTCGGATCGGCTCTCGCGCGTGGTCCGGCCGGTCACGTACACGGTGGCGCCCGCCGCGCCCAGCTCGACGGCGATGCCGCGCCCGGCGCCGCGGGTGCCGCCGGCCACCAGCGCGATCTTGCCCTCCAGGGGTTTGTTCATGGTTCGAAGGTAGCCGTGATACCCGACAACGCCTGTCATCTTTTCCCGCTGTCGTCTGCCTGCGGGCGGATGGTCAGGCGGCCGGGCGGGGGTTACGGTGCAGGCGAACACCGGTCGATGATCGAGGAGCCGTCATGAAGCGTGCCGCCTTACCGGCGCTGGCCGTCTGCGCAATGCTCGTCACCGCCTCGCCCGCCCAGGCCCGGCCGCCGGAGCGATCCACTCTCACCCAGCATCGCGTCGTGTCCGACCAGGGAGAGGCCTGCGGCTTCCCCGTCGCCTGGACGATCAACCTCACCGCCGGCCTGACCCACTTCTTCGACGCCGACGGGCGGCTCCTGCGCGAGCAGGCCCACATCAAGGAGGACAACACCGTCCAGAACCTCGCCACCGGCAAGGTGGTGACCGAGGGGCCCGACTCCTTCACCCAGACCACGCACTTCGACGAGGCCGGCAACCCGACCCACTACGTGGTGACCGGGCTGGCCGTCAACGCGGGGGCCCTCAAGGACGTCGGCCGGGTGGTGCTCGTCCGCGACGCCGAGGGACGGCTGGACATCGCGTTCGCGGCGGGGCCGCACCCGCTGCGGGAGGCCACGGCGCTGGGTGACGCGCTCTCGGCCTTCTGCGGCATCCTCGCCTAGCGCGGAAACCGGCCGAAAGTACCGCCGGGGGCCCTGCTTTCGACTCATGCGGGCCGCGGACGGGCTCCGCAGGATGAGCCGCATGTCGCATGAACCTGCGGTTCATCCCGCCCGGAGCCGCATCACCGCCCTCGACGTCGTACGCGGGTTCGCGCTGTGCGGGATCCTGGTGGCCAACGTCCGGCCGATCGCGAACGTGGACCCCGCCGTGGTGGTCCAGACCGGGGCCGGCGGCCACGACCCGCTGGCCTGGATGGGCTTACTCGTCGACCAGCGGTTCTTCCCGATCTTCTCGTTCCTGTTCGGCGTGGGCTTCTCGCTCATGCTGGAGTCGGCCGAGAGGCGGACGCCCCGGCCGAGGGTCGTGCTGCTGCGCCGCCTGCTGGCGCTGCTCGCCCTGGGGCTGGCGCACATGTTCCTGCTGTGGCGGGGTGACATCCTGACGATCTACGCCGTCGTGGGCCTGGCGGTGCTGCTGCCGTCCACGTGGCTGCCCCGCGGGGTCGTGGCGGCGCTGGCGGGGGTGCTGCTCGTGGCGCCGCTGGTCCTCGGCTCGAACGGCGTCCCGCTGGTGCCGGGGCTGTTCCTGCTGGGCTCCGCCCTGACCCGGTACGGCGTGATCGCCCGGATCGAGCGCTCGGCCCGCGGCCCGGCCCTGCTGGGCACCGTCTTCGCGGTGACCGCCGCACCCGCCCTGTGGGTCCAGATCCGGTACGCGGGCCAGCCGGACGACAGGTCGTTCGTCATCTCGCTCGCCGTGGCCGGGCTGCTCATGGCCGGTGTGTACGTGTGCGTCCTGCTCGTCCTGCTCCGTACCCGCCTGCGTCCCGTGCTGGTGGCCGTCTTCGCGCCGCTCGGGCGGATGGCGCTGACCAACTACCTGAGCGCGACGGTCATCGTCCTGCTGGCCGGGCAGCTGATCGGCGGGTCGCCGGAGACGTGGGACATGCTCACCGTGCTCGCGATCGCCGCCGGGATCCTCACGGCGCAGTGCGTCCTGTCGGGCTTGTGGCTGCGCCGCCACCGCCAGGGTCCGCTGGAGTGGCTCTGGCGCTGGGCCACCTGGTGGCGTCGCCCGCCGCTGCGCCGCGACGCCTAGAGCTCGCCCAGCTCTCCGAGGGGTCTCGTCCAGCGGTCGAGATCGTCCGCGGACGAGGCGGTGGCGAGGTGCATGATGTCGTTGAACGTCCGGAACGCCGTCTCGTCGCCGCCGCTCAGTCGCGCACGGCGCACAGGAGGCGGTTGTGGCCGCGCTGCCACAGGGTGCCGATCTCCGTGAAGCCGGCCTCACGCAGGGCGCTGACGTGCTGGGAGAGCAGACTGGACTCCGAGCCGCGGTGGTCGGCGCCCGCGGTGGTGCGCTCCTGGTCGAGCTCGGCGAAGGCCGGGTCGGCCTTGATCGCGTCCCACCAGGCCCGCCAGTCCTCGGGCGGGTTCGCGCCGAAGACCCGCTCGCTCTGGCGGTCGTGCACGGAGCGCTCCAGCCGCGCCAGCACGGGGGTGGCGTCGTCGGTCTCCATGTGGTCGCCGTTGAGCAGCAGGCCGCCGGGCCGCAGCACGGCCGCCAGTTCGGCGTACATGCTCTTGAGGTCCTGCTCGGAGACCCAGTGCAGCGCGGTCGTGCTGACGGCCGCGTCAACGGGGCGCTCCAGCCCCAGCAGCCGCGTCCACCCGCTCGTCCGCAGGTCCGCCGAGACGAACCTCACGTGCGGGTACGCCGCCCGCCCCAGCCCGAGCAGCAACGGGTCGGCGTCCACGCCGATCACGGTGGCCTCGGGCAGCCGCTCCAGCAGCCGCGCCGACAACGAGCCGGGCCCGCACCCCAGGTCGACCACCACGGGGTCGGGCCGCCCCAGCGCCTCCACCGCGTCGATCATCACGGTGAACCGCTCCTCGCGGTCGGGCAGGTAGCCCTCCTGCTGGCGGTCCCAGCGCGCCATCCACTTCGTTGCGGCATCGTGAGTGAGCACAGCACATCTCCTTGTGACTGTCGTTTAAGCTTTGGACAGTCACGAACATAGAACACAAAGGTGTAACTGGTCAATTGGACTTCAACGGTCACATGGACACCGTGGTCCGCGTCGCGGTGACCCTGGTCAACGAGCTCACCCCGGGCGAGCGGCGCGGGCGACCCTTCCGGCTCCCCGAGGACGGCGGCGCCGCCGCCACCGCGGCGCTGCGCACGGCCTATCCGGCCTACCGCGAGCTCGGCACCGAGGAGGGCGCGCAGCTGGCCGCGGTCGCCGCGCGGCTGCGCGCGGTCTTCACCGCGGTGGCGGACGGCGACGTCGACAGCGCGGCCACGCAGGTGAACACGCTGCTGCGGGAGACGCAGGCCAGGCCCATGCTGGAACGGCACGACGGCGAGCCCTGGCACCTGCACTTCCACGGCAGCGACGACACCACGGCGGGAAGCTGGGCCGCGAGCTGCGCCACCGGCCTGGCGATCGTGCTGGGCAGCGAGTTCCACGACCGCCTCGGCGTCTGCACGGCCCCTCACTGCGACCGCGTCTACGTGGACGTCTCCCGCAACGGCACCCGCAGATTCTGCTCGACCGCCTGCCAGAACCGCGTCAAGACCGCGGCCTTCCGGGCCAGGGCCAAAGGAGACTGACTCACAACACCCGGATCGGCGCCCCGTCGAGGAAGGCGCCGATGTCCTCCACGGCCTCCCGGAAGTACGTCGCGTAGTTCAGCTCGCTGACGTAGCCGAGATGCGGCGTGGCCAGCACGTTCGGCAACGTGCGGAACTCGTGCCCGGCGGGCAGCGGCTCCTCCTCGAACACGTCGAGTCCCGCTCCGGCGATCCGGCCCTCGCGCAGCGCCGACAGCAGTGCGGCCTGGTCGACGATCGCCGCCCGCGAGGTGTTGACCAGGTACGCGGTGGGCTTCATCAGGCCCAGCTCCCGCGCGCCGACGAGCCCCCGCGTCCGGTCGCCGAGCACCACGTGGACGGAGACGACGTCGGAGCCGGCCATCAGGGCGTCCTTGTCGGGGGCGAGCCGCGCCCCGCACTCCTCGGCCCGCTCGCGCGTCAGGTTCTGACTCCAGGCCAGCACGTCCATGCCGAACGCCCTCC
>NZ_SMKQ01000280.1 GCF_004348995.1 Nonomuraea terrae | reverse complement strand
GCAGAGGGCGGTGGGGGTGGTGGAACCGCTGGTCGGTGAGGGGGCATGCGATGGGCGTGTGCAACCCCTGCAACCTACCGCTCGTCGCGTACGGGTGACCGCTCGTCGTTGGGCCACTCTCCGTATGTCGATGACTACAGACCGCTCAACGAGCTGTCCGGAAACGGGGTTTCGCCCACAAGATCGCAACCGTAGTGTTTCGGCATCGGGAAGCCACTCCGGCGCATCGGGGGGACGAGCCGCAAGGCTCACAACAGGACTGATGCGCCGGCTTCACCGGCGACACGCACGTCGCCACGGCTGTCGGGCCCTTGACCGGGGGGTGGGGCCCGCCAAGCCGAATTTGTGAAGGGGCGTCTGCGCGGCCATGGAAGAGGCCCCGCGATCCGGCCCTCGGGGGCGGTCGGATCGCGTGAGCAGGCGCCCCTGTCACGATTCCTACTGGGTTACCGGTCTTATCCGCCTTCGCCGTGAGCCCGGCGGCGCGAGAGATCAGCCGTCGCGGAGCTTCTTCAGCAGCGTGATGTCCTCGGCGTGTTGGGGCGCCTTGCCGGGAGTCTCGATGCAGATGGGCACACCCGCCACCGCCGGATGGCGCATCAGCTCGGCGAACGCACCGGCGCCGATGTGGCCGGCCCCGATGTTCTCGTGGCGGTCCTTCTTCGCCCCGCACACGTCCTTGGAGTCGTTGGCGTGGATGAGCTTGAGCCGCCCGGGAGCGATCGCGTGCAGGGCGTCGAACGTCTCCTTCACCCCGCCCTCGGCTGCCAGGTCGTGCCCGGCGGCGAAGGCGTGGCAGGTGTCGAGGCAGACGCAGGCCCGCGGGTGCCGGTCGAGCGCGTCGAGATACGGCTCCAGGTCCTGGACGGTCGCGCACAGCATGGCGCCCTGGCCGGCCATCGGCTCCAGCAGCAGGTCGGGCCCGTCGTCGGGGATCGTGTCGAGCAGCGGCAGCAGGTTGTCGTGCAGCTGCCGCAGCGCCGCGTCACGGCCCTGGGTGACCGCGGAGCCGGTGTGCACGACGACGCCCCTGGCGCCGGTCTCCACCCCGCGCCGCAGCGCGTGGCGCACGACGGCGATGGAGTTGGCCAGCGTCTCGGCATTCGGCGAGCCGAAGTTGACGAGGTAGGGCACGTGGATGAACGCCGGCACACCCGATTCGGCCAGCTTGGCGTCCTCGTCGGGCTTGCCGTCGTTGAGCGCCCAGCCGCGCGGGTTGGTGACGAACACCTGGATCATTTCGGCGCCGATGTCGGCCATGTATTTCAGGCCGCCCGTCGCGAGGCCGCCCGCCACGGACACGTGTCCGCCGATCAGAGAAGTCGGGGTCATGATGCCTCCCAGTCTAGGCCCCGCCGGCGGGACCTCTGACCTGCGCGATCGTACGCGGTGCGACGGACAAAGCTTGCGCCAAGACCCCGTCGGGCCCCCTGGCGCGCCCCGCCTCGGGGAACGATCCGCTGCGTCCGGAACACGTCCGTCCAGACGGGGAGAGCCCATGCGTGCCGTCGCCATTTCCGCCTTCGGGGCCGACCCGGAGCTCGTCGAGCTGCCCGAGCCGCAGCCACGCCCCGGCGAGCTCCTCGTACGCCTGCGCGCCGCCGGCTACAACCCCGTCGACACCAAGATCGCCGGCGGCGCCATGAGGGACCGCATGTCACCGTCGTTCCCGTTCGTCCTGGGCCAGGACGGCGCCGGCAGCGTGGCCGCGCTCGGCGAGGGCGTGACCGGCTTCCGGCTCGGCGAGGAGGTCTACGGCCGCTTCACCGACCCCTCGCGGGGTTTGGGCAGCTATGCCGAGTACGGCGTGGTGGCGGCGGACGGCCCGGTGGCCTCGATCCCCAAGGGCATGATCCTTGAGCAGGCCGCGGCCGTCCCCACCGCCACCGCGACCGCGCGGGCGCTGGTCGAGGAGTCCCGCCTGGACGAGGGCCAGACGGTGCTGATCGTCGGGGCGACCGGCGGCGTGGGCCAGGCGGCGACGCAGCTCGCCGCGCTGCGCGGCGCTCGCGTCATCGCGACAGCCGCCCCCGACGCGGCCGACACCATACGCCGCCTGGGCGCCGCCGAGACGGTGGACCACCGCGGCGGCCCGGTCGCCGACCAGGTGCTCGCCGCCCACCCCGACGGGATCGACGCGGTCTTCGACCTGGTCTCCACCGCCGGCGGCACGGCGCCGCTGGAGGGCCTGCTGCGCCCCGGCGGAGTGATCTGCAGCGTCCTGCGCGCCGTCGACCCCGACGCGCTGGCCGCCAGGGAGCTGCGCGGCATCAACGTGGTCAACACGGTCACCGGTCCGGTGCTGAGCGAGCTGGCCGACCTCATCGACAGCGGCGAGCTGCGCGTCCAGGTGCAGGCGCAGATCCCGCTGGAACGGGTGCCCGCCGTGCTGGCCGACATCGCCGCGGGCCACGCCCGCGGCAAGACCGTGTTCACCATGTGAGAGCGGCTGTTGGAGCATGGCACGAAAAGTGCGGGCCATCCGGGCGGTCACTTCGGAGTTCTCGCGGATGGACCGGGCACGGAACGCATGTGTGTACTTCTGACATGCCCGACACGCTGGAAGCCTTCAACGTCCTGCCCACGGCCGAGGCCGAGCGGGAGCTGCTCGCCTGCTGCGCCAGCCCCGCCTTCGCCGGCCTGGTCGCCTCGCTCAGGCCGTACGGAAACCTGGACGAGCTGCTGGAGACGGCGGGAAAGGTCGTGCGGGAGCTGGAGTGGGGCGACGTGCTGGAGGCGCTGAAGGCGCATCCCCGCATCGGCGAGCGCGCGGGCGGGGACGGCAGGGAGGCGACGTGGTCGCGCCAGGAGCAGTCCGGCGTCGAGGAGCGGCTGCGCGCGGCGCTCGCCGAGGGCAACCGGGACTACGAGGGACGGTTCGGGCACGTCTACCTCGTCTGTGCCACCGGGCTGACCGGCGCCGAGATGCTGGCCCGGCTCCGCGAGCGGCTGCGCAACGACGAGGAAAGCGAGCGCGACGTCGTACGCGGCGAGCTGGCCGCCATCGTGCGGCTGCGGCTGGCCAAGCTCATGGGGGCGGGCGGATGAGCTTCTCCACGCACGTGCTGGACGCGGTGACCGGCCGCCCGGCCGCCGGCCTGCGGGTCCGCCTCGAACACGAGGGCGGCGTCGTGGCCGAGGGCCGCACCGACGCCGACGGCCGGCTCAAGGGGTGGCAGCCGGAGGCCGGGGTGCACCGCGTCGTCTTCGACACGGGGGCCTACCTGGCCGACACGTTCTACCCGGAGGTCGTCGTCACCTTCACCGTGACCGATCCGGCGCAGCACTACCACGTGCCGCTGCTGCTCAGCCCGTACGCCTACTCCACCTACCGAGGGAGCTAGATGTCCGTCAAGCTCGGCCCCAACCGATACGGCAAGGCGGAGACCAGGCTCGTCCACGTGGCCAGGGAAGGCCCCGTCCACCGCGTCAAGGACGTCAACGTCAGCACGTCGCTGTCCGGTGACACGGAGGCCGTCCACCTCACCGGCGACAACGCCGCCGTCCTGCCGACCGACACGCAGAAGAACACGGCGTACGCGTTCGCCAGGAAGCACGGCGTCGGCCAGATCGAGGAGTTCGCCCTGCTGCTGGCCCGGCACTTCGTCACCTCGCACCCGTCGATCCACCACGCCCGCGTGGAGATCGAGGAGTACGGCTGGAACCGCGCCGGGCCGCACTCGTTCGTCCGCGACGGCGGCGAGGTGCGGACCTGCGTCGTCCACCACGACAGGCAGGGCGACAGCACCGTCGTGTCGGGGCTGCAGGACCTGGTGGTGCTCAACACGACGGGCTCGGAGTTCCACGGCTACATCGTGGACGAGTACACGACGCTGCCGCCCACCCGCGACCGCGTTCTCGCCACCGCCGTGACCGCCCGGTGGCGGCACACCGGCGAGACGGCGTCGTACGCCCAGTCGTACGAGCGGACCCGGCAGGCCCTGCTCGACGCGTTCGCCGGCACCCACAGCCGCTCCCTCCAGCAGACCCTGTACGCCATGGGCGAGCGCGCCCTGACCGTCTGCCCCGAGATCTGCGAGGTCAGGCTCGCGCTGCCGAACAAGCACCACCTCGTCGTGGACCTGTCGCCGTTCGGGCTGGACAACGACAACGAGGTGTTCCACGCCGCCGACCGCCCGTACGGGCTGATCGAGGGCAGTGTGCTGCGCGAGGACGCGCCCGACGCCCGATTCGCCTGGGAGTAGCCGATGGACTTCTTGCGGCCCACGACGTGGCAGGAGGCGCTGGCCGCCAAGGCGGACCGGCCCGACGCGGTGCCCCTGCAGGGTGGCACCGACGTGATGGTCGAGCTCAACTTCGACGTGCGCAGGCCGGCGGCGCTGCTCGACCTCACCCGGGTGCCCGAGCTGCGCGCATGGGAGATGACCGGCGGGTACTGCCGGGTGGGGGCGGGGGTGTCGTACGCGACGGTCATCGACGAGCTGTCCGGGTCGCTGCCGGGGCTGGCGCAGGCGGCGCGCACGGTCGGCTCGCCGCAGATCCGCAACCGCGGCAGCGTCGGCGGGAACCTCGGCGCGGCCTCGCCCGCCGGCGACAGCCACCCGCCGCTGCTGGCGGCCGGGGCGGTGGTCGAGGTGGAGTCGCGCGAGCGCGGGGTCAGGATGATCCCCGCCGCCGAGTTCTACCTAGGGGTCAAGCGCAGCGCGCTGGAGCCGGACGAGCTGATCAGGGCTGTGCACGTGCCGCCCGCCACCGGCCCCCAGTACTTCTCCAAGGTCGGCACCCGCAACGCCATGGTGATCGCGGTGTGCTCGTTCGCGATCGCCCTGCACCCGCGGGAACGGCGGGTCGGGACGGGCATCGGCTCGGCCGCGCCCACCCCGCGCCGCGCACGGGAGGCCGAGGACCTGCTCGCCCGGGAGCTGGACTGGTCCGCGCCGCTGGACCCGGCGCTGGCCCACCGCTTCGGCGAGCTGTGCGCGCGGGCCGCCGCGCCGATCGACGACGTACGGGGCAGCGCCGCGTACCGGGCGCACGCCCTCGGCGTGCTGGCCCGCCGGACCCTCACCTGGGCCTGGAACGACTACCGGAGGGCCGCGTGATGCGCGTCACGTTCACCGTCAACGGCCGCGAGCAGAGCGCGGACGACGTCTGGGAGGGCGAGAGCCTGCTCTACGTGCTGCGCGAGCGCCTCGGCCTGCCCGGCTCGAAGAACGCCTGCGAGCAGGGCGAGTGCGGCTCGTGCACGGTGTACCTGGACGGCGTGCCGGTCTGCGCCTGCCTGGTCGCGGCCGGGCAGGCCGAGGGGCGCGAGGTGCGCACGGTCGAGGGCCTGGCCGACGGGGGCGCCCTCGACCCGGTGCAGGAGGCGTTCGCGGAGTGCGGGGCCGTGCAGTGCGGCTTCTGCACGCCGGGCCTGGTGGTGCAGACCCACGACCTGCTGGCACGCGTGCCGGGTCCGTCGGACGCGGAGATCAGGGAGGCGCTGGCGGGCAACCTGTGCCGGTGCACCGGTTACGAGAAGATCATCGACGCGGTACGGCTCGCCGCCGCCCGCAAGGCGGAGGGAGCGGGCGATGCGTGATGCCGCGGGTCAGACGGTGCTGATCACGGACGTGGCGATCGCCCCGGTCGCCGGCCCCGAGATCAGATCCGGATATATCAGGATCGAGGGTGACCGCATCGCCGAGCTGGGTCCCGGGCCCGCCCCCGACGTCCCCGGCGCCGCCCGCATCGACGGCGCCGGCTGCCTGGCCACGCCCGGCCTGGTCAACACCCACCACCACCTGTACCAGTGGGCCTGCCAGGGCCTCGTCCAGGAAGCCACGCTGTTCGAGTGGCTGGTCGCCCTCTACCCGGTGTGGGCCGCCATGGACGCCGAGGTGGTCAACGGTGCCGCCACCGCCGGGCTGAGCTGGCTCGCCCTGTCGGGCTGCACCACCACCAGCGACCACCACTACGTCTTCCCCAAGGGCCGGGGCGACCTGCTCGCGGCAGAGATCGAGGCCGCCCGCGAGGTCGGCGTGCGCTTCCACCCGGCGCGTGGCTCGATGGACCGGGGACGGTCGAAGGGCGGCCTGCCGCCGGACTCCGTGGTCGAGGAGCTGGACGACATCCTGGCCGCCACCGCCGAGGCCGTGGACGCCTACCACGACCCGTCGCCGTCGTCGATGCTGCGCGTGGTGGTCGCGCCGTGCTCGCCGTTCTCGGCCAGCGCCGAGCTGATGACCGAGTCGGCCGCCCTGGCCAGGGCCAGGGGCGTACGCCTGCACACGCATATCGCCGAGACCCTCGACGAGGACGAGCACTGCCTGGAGCAGTTCGGGATGCGCCCGGTCGACTACATGGACAAGCTCGGCTGGCTCGGGCCGGACGTCTGGTTCGCGCACGCCGTGCACCTGGGCGACGCCGACGTCGGCAAGCTGGCCGCCACCGGCACCGGCACCGCGCACTGCCCGTCCTCCAACGGGCGGCTCGGGGCCGGGATCGCGCGCGTGTCGGAGCTGCTGCGCCGCGGCGCGCCCGTCGGCCTCGGCGTCGACGGCAGCGCCTCCTCCGAGCTGACGCCGCTGGCCGGCGAGATGCGCCAGGCCCTGCTGTTCCAGCGCGCCCGCTACGGCCCCAGGGCGCTCACCGCCCGCCAGGCCCTGGAACTCGCCACGCTCGGCGGCGCCCGCAACCTCGGCCGCGACTCCGAGCTCGGCACCCTGGAGCCCGGCAAGCTGGCCGACATCGCCCTGTGGCGGGTCGACGGGCCCTTCACCGCCGCCGTCGCCGACCCCGTCTGCGCGCTGGTCTTCGGGCCCCCGCCGCCGCTCGCCCGCGTCCTGGTCGGCGGGCGCACGGTGGTGGCGGACGGCGAGCTGAGGACCCTCTCCCAGGACGCCGCCGGGCGCGCGGGCGCCGCCGCCCGCCGCCGCCTGCTGCGCCTGGCCGAGGAACAGGGCGTCACCGCCGCGCCGCACTAGCGACCGCCCGCACTATGGTGTGAAATGTCCGGAACGAGGAAGAAGGGCGGTCCCGTGGCGGGAGATCTGACAGAGGAGCGGCTGGCGCGGCTCAAGAGCACCTTCGCCGCGATCGACACCGACGGCGACGGTTACATCAGCGAGGCCGAGCTGAAGCGGCACTTCCCCGACCTCCCGGCGGAGGCCCTGGGCGCGCTGAGCCAGGAGGCCGACTCCGACCAGGACGGCCGCTACTCCCTGGAGGAGTTCATCCGCACGGTCTCCTAGAGCTTCCCGCTCAGCGGGCGGACAGGGCACGTTCGAGCGGGGTGCGGAAACGGGGCGTGACCGTGACGCCGCCGAGCCAGGAGGCCAGGGCGGCCGCCTCGGTCTCGACGGCCGACCGGGCATCGGCGCCCACGTCCTCGAGCAGCCGCCACACGATCTCCCCGCCGGGACGCTGCGCCCAGCCGCCCACGACCCGGCCGTCCCACCACACCGTGGGCCCCACGTTGCCGCTGCGGTCGAACAGCTCGGCGCGGTGCTCCTGCGGCAGGTACCACTCGCGCGCCTGCCAGCCCATCGGCGTGGGGTCGAGCGCGGGCAGCAGCGCGGCCCACGGCTCCGGCGCCCCGGACTCGGCCAGGTCGTCGAGGTCGCCGGGCAGCACGTACCCGGTGCCCTCGGCCAGCTCCACCGCGACCGCGCCGACGGCGGCCAGCGCGGCGCGCACCTGCTTGAGCGTCCAGCCGGTCCACCACTTGAGGTCGGCCTCCGTGCCCGGCCCGAACGCCGCCAGCCACCGGCTCACGAGCCGCGCCTGCGCCTCGTGCACGGCGAGCTCCGCCATCTCGGGCGCCAGGCCCCAGCGGTGCTGCCCGCTGAGCCACGTGCCGGACGGGCGCGCGCCCCGGACGAGCAGGCCGTCCATCGCCATCAGGGCGAGCAGCCGCGAGCCCACGCTCACCTCGGCCTCGTACGGCTTGCCGGCGGCCACCAGGAACTTCTCACGCAGCCGCGGCTCCAGCGCCCCCAGCTCGGCGGCCGTGGCGTCGCCGTGCTCGGCCAGCAGCCGCAGCACCGACGCCTCGACGTCCTTGACCCGGGCCTCGTCCCAGCCGCCCTCGGCGAACAGCTTCAGCACCGACGCGCGCTCCCTGCGGGCGATCGCCACCGTCGAGGAGTGGTGGACGACCGGCACCAACTCCGCGGGCACCACGAACACCGTGCGCCGCATCCCGGTCATGCGCACGAGCGTGCGGTCGGCGTACAGGGCCCGCTCGACCGGCTCAGGGCCGGGGGCGGACAGGCGCGCGCCCGCCGACAGGAACACGGTCGCCGGGTCGGTGCCGTGCAGCGCCACCACGGACGCCGCGGCCTCCTCCGGCGTGGCCGCCTTGACGGCCAGCCGGTGCCGCCGGGCCAGCCGCGCCTGCCGCTGCCGCGCCGAGATCCGCAACGACGTCTCCTCTCCGGCGGGCCCCTCCCAGGGAGTGAGGGTAACGGCCCGGGATGTGATGATGAGTCACGCCTTCCTGCCCGCTCGCACCGGGCAGGAAGGCGTGTCAGGACATTGTTCATCATCAGGTGGGAGTTCGTAGTGGTTCAGCACGTTCTGGTTGCCCCTGACAAGTTCAAGGGGTCGCTGACGGCGGCCGAGGTGGCCTCCCGGGTCTCGGCCGGACTCGGCGTGCCCACCGTCGAGCTGCCGGTCGCCGACGGCGGCGACGGCACCGTCGACGCCGCCGTCGCGGGCGGGTTCGGCCGGATCACGATCGAGGTCACCGGGCCGACCGGCGAGCGCGTGCCCGCCTCGTACGCCTGGCAGTCCACCGGAACGGCCGTGATCGAGCTCGCGGAGGCCTCCGGGCTGCGCCGCCTGCCCGGCGGGCACGAGCCGCTGACGGCCACCAGCTACGGCACCGGCGAGCTGATCGCCGACGCCGTGCGTCGCGGGGCCGGGCGGGTCGTCCTCGGCCTCGGCGGCAGCGCCTGCACCGACGGGGGAGCGGGCATGGCCCAGGCCCTCGGCGCCCGGCTGCTCGACGCCGAGGGCCGCGACCTGCCGCGGGGCGGGGCCGCGCTGAAGGACCTCGCGCGCATCGACCTGTCAGGCTTCCTCGACATCTCCGGCGTCGAGTTCGTCGTCGCCAGCGACGTGGACAACCCGCTGCTCGGCCCGCACGGCGCCGCCGCCGTCTACGGCCCCCAGAAGGGCGCCACCCCCGAGGACGTCACGACGCTGGAGACGGCGCTGGCCCGCCTGGCCGCCGTCGCGACCACGACCCACGGCCTCATGGGGGCCGTGGAGCACGACGGTGTGC
>NZ_SMKQ01000027.1 GCF_004348995.1 Nonomuraea terrae | reverse complement strand
GGTCTGGGCCGGGGCGGATTCCTGCGTGGAGTCGGACTGCTCGGTGTTGCCGCCGCTGCCGCCGTCGCCCGTTGACTCGTCGGCCGTGTTGTCCGAGCCCTTGCTGTCACCGGTGTTGCCGCTGCCCGTGGTGCCGCTGCTGCCGGTGCCGGAGCTGTCGCCTACCCGCCGTTCGGAGACGCGGGCGGGGCCGTCGTTCTCCTCGGCCGACGTTTCGGTGGCGCGCGGGCGTTCCGGGCGCTGCGACGGCTCGCGCGTGGGCCGGGCGCGCTGCTCGGCGGGGGTCTGCGGGGTGTAGCCGGAGTTGTCCGGCTGGTCGGCGACCTGCTCGCGCGGCTTGGACGGCTTCGTCGGCTCCGTGCTCTCGGTCGGCTCCTCGGCGACCTCCTCCTCGACCGGTGTGTCCTCGGGGAACGACGACTCGGAGGGCGCGCTCACGTCCCCGACGCTCGCGCACCGGCCGCCCGCGCAGGGGTCGTCGGCGGACGTGCCGGTGAGCATCCAGCCGACGCCCACGCCGACCGCCACCACCGCGGCCGCGGCGACCAGCAGCGTCCTGGTACGGCGGCGCACCTCACGCTCACCGCGCGGGTGCTCGTGGGAGTCGTGGGAGTCGTCGGTCCAGCCCGAGCCGAGGAACCCGCGGCGGGGGCGGTCGTCGTCGTCGTCGGCGTCGTAGCCGCGGTCGAGCGGCAGGTAGGACGGCTCGTCCTCCACCGGGTACGCCCCGCTGTCGCCGTCGCGCCGCCCGGACTCGCGGGAGTCGCCGTAGTCGTGGCCCGCGCCCGCCATCGCGCTCGTGCCGAGGACGTCGTCGTGCCCGGCGCCCCGCACGTCATGGGGCCCGCTCGTCCCGTCATGAGGTCCACTGGCGCCGCCCAGCACGTCATGGGAGGAGTTCCCGCCGCCCCGCACGTCATGGGAGGAGCTCCCGCCCCCCAGCACGTCACGAGACGCGCTGCCACCGCCCAGCACGTCGTGGGACGGGTCGCCACCGCCCAGCACGTCGTGGGACGGGTTACCGCCGCCCAGCACGTCGTACGGCGCCGGGCCGTCGAGCACGTCGCGCACACCCTCACCCGGACGCGGCTCGACCGGTTTGTCCAGCGGCAGGATGTAGGTCTCGTTGCCGGAGACCTGGATGGCGGGCTGCTCGTCGGTGTCCTCGGTGCTCCACCGCGGCGACAGCACGTCCCCCGTCAAGTCGGGGTTCGACGACCTACCCTGCCCATCCTCGTACGACCTGTCGTTCTCGTCGCGCGCCACGATGGAACCTCTCTCACACGTATTCGGACAGCGCCCTTTCCTAGCAGAATCAACCACACATTGTCCGGAATTTTCACTTGTTTACCTAAAATAACGCTCCGTAACAACCGCCCCAATGGCGTGCGGTTTCGTGTGACTTACGGAGACGTGCCCGATCAGCGCCCCGCGACCGAGGTCACAGGCAAGGATTGGTGCTGGTGTCGACGACCTTGTCCTTGAGCGAGTCGGGGATCGCCGACAGCACCCGCACGCCCGGCCAGTCGGCGCCGATGACGAGCTGGATGACCGGACCGCCTGGCGTCTTGGCCGCCTTCGACTCGTACGGCTCCGCGGTGAGCGGCTTGATCTTGCCCTCCACCGGCGTGCGCTTGTCCTTCGACAGCCGCGCGGCCACCACGTCGCCGTACGCGGGCCCGTCCTGGGCGTCCTTCTTGGCGTAGCGGATCGTCGTGGTCGCGGCCTGGGCGGCGTTGCCCACGTGGGTGACGACGAAGCCCTGGGCGGCCAGTTCCTCGGCCACCTGCCCCGCCTTGCCCTGCTCGCCGGTGGCGTTGAGGACCTGCACCCGTACCTGGCTGTGCTCGATCTTGGGCGCGGCGGACTTGCCGGGCGTCGGGGCCGCGGTGACCTCGACGTCGTTGCGCACGCTCTCGAAGAAGTTGCCGGCCGCCGGCTGGGCGAACTGCACCCGGTCCGTGTCCGGCGGGTACGGCTCGACGGGCACCGTGATGCCCTTGAGCTCCTTGGCGGTCAGGCCGCGGACGCTGTCGGCGATCTCCAGCATGCGATCGACCGTGAGCTCCTCGTCCACGGTGACGGCCCCGACGGCGGCCTGCACGAAGCTGTTCAGCCTGGCGGGGTCGGTGAGCAGGCCGCCGTCGGTGACCTTCTCGGCCACCTTGGTGAGGAAGACCTGCTGGCGCTGGATCCGGCTCAGGTCGCTGCCGTCGCCGAGGGAGTAGCGGGTGCGTACGTAGCCGAGCGCCTGCTCGCCGTTGACCACGTGCTTGCCCGCGCCGAGCTGGAGCTTGGCCTGCGGGTCGTTGACCGGCTTGGGCAGGCAGATCTCGATGCCGCCGATGGCGTCGATGATCGACTTGAAGCCGGTGAAGTCGACCTTCACGAAGTGGTTGATCTTGATGTTGGTGAGCGACTCGAGGGTCCTGATCGTGCAGTTGATGCCGCCGTCGTTGAAGGCGGAGTTGATCTGCCGGATGCCGGCCGGCAGGACTGCGCCGCCCCGGCCCTCGCACTCGGGGATCTGGACCATGGTGTCGCGGGGGAAGCTGATCACCGTGGCGTTGTCGCGGTTGGGGGCGATGTGCAGGAGCATGATCGTGTCGGTGCGCTCGCCCGTGCCCTGCGACTTGGCGCCGTACACCTTGTTGTCGCCGTCGCGGGAGTCGGAGCCGACGAGCAGCACGTTGAGCGCGCCGGTCTCGGGCGGGCGGTTCGCGCCCGCCTCGATCGGCTCGGTCTCCAGGCCGCTCAGGACGTACCGGTAATAGCCGTAGGCCCCGAGCAGGCCGGCCACCAGCACGACGGTCATGACCACGCTCACCCATCCGAGCGGGGTCAGCGGGTTGCGCGGCGGCCCGGATCGGCCTCTGCCCCGCCGCTCCGGCGGGGCAGGCGGTGGAGCGACCCGGCGGCCGAGAACCGCGTCGTCCCGCTGCCCTCTCACGCTGTCCACTCCTCGAGCCATGATCGCGAAGCATAGTCACCAGCCGGAGCGCGCGAGGGCGACTCCGGCCACAAAGCCGGCTCGCCGCTCCGTCACCACGAGAACGTGTCTGCCCCGACACCCCCGCCTGACCAGGCACGCAGGGAAGTCCCCCCGCGCTGATGGTAGACGCGCACAGCGCGATCAGCGAGGGCTCCATGCAAAGCCGACGAATTCCGGGCGCCATGACACACGGTGACGTCATCATGACGTTCATGCTGTTGACCGAGATGACGCCCCTCCCCGGCGCCCGGGACGTCGCCGGCCTGCGGGCCGGGGCCGACGCCGCCCGCCGCCGCGCCTTCGTCGCCGTCATCGCCTCGATCGCGCTGCTGGCCACCACCCAGTTACTCGCCGAGCGGGCCCCGACCAGGGAGCAGACGCTGCCGCTGGCCGTGCTGGCGCTGGCCGTCTTCGCCGCCGCGCTCCCGGCACTGGCCGTCACCCAGTACGTCTGGGGCGTGCGCGCCCGCCGGGTCCGGCGTCGCGAACGCGAGCTGTACGGCCTGGCCCGCTCCGGCCGGGCCCGCCCGCTGACCCGGCTGGCCGTCGCCTGCGGCTGGACGGTGACGCTGCTGCTCGGCTGGACCCTGCCGCGCTTCTTCCACGAGTCCGCCCTGCACGCCTTCGCCAACGCGCTGAGCTGGGCCGTCGAGGCGCTGTCGGTGGTCAGCGTCGCGGCGGGGGTGTCGTTCGCGCTGTGGTGGGCACGGGACGTTGTGGGGATACTGGCGCGTGCCGTGCGCTCGGGTGGGTCACCTGGCGATCCTTGGGATCCCGGCCGCGGCGCGCGCCCACGCGTGGGCCCGGCACTCCGGACGGGTGCGGTCCTCGCGGTCGCGGTCCTGATCGCGGCCCGCGCGCACCTCTGGGAGCCGGCCTCGTGGCTGGTCTACCTCCTGGTCACGGCAGCCCTCGTCTGCGCGGTAGTTACCGACGAGTAGCATTGGGCGCGGAACCACATCCAGCAACGAGGAGCGAATCCGTGCCTTCCTCTCGTGACGTCGTGTTCGTCGACGGCGTTCGCACCCCTTTCGGCAGGTCGGGGCCGAAAGGGCTGTACGCCGAGACCCGCGCCGACGACCTGGTCGTCCGGGTCATCCGCGAGCTCATCAGGCGTAACCCCACCCTGCCGCCCGAGCGGGTGGACGAGGTCGCCATCGCCGCGACCACCCAGATCGGCGACCAGGGACTGACCATCGGACGCTCGGCGGCGGTGCTGGCCGGGCTGCCCAAGACCGTGCCCGGCTACGCCATCGACCGCATGTGCGCGGGCGCGATGACCGCCGTCACCACGGTCGCGGGCGGCATCGCGTTCGGCGCGTACGACGTCGCCATCGCGGGTGGGGTCGAGCACATGGGCCGCCACCCGATGGGCGAGGGCGTCGACCCCAACCCGCGCTTCCTGTCGGAGAAGCTGGTCGACCCGAGCGCGCTGGTCATGGGCATGACCGCGGAGAACCTGCACGACCGCTACCCGCGGATCACCAAGGAGCGCGCGGACGCGTACGCGGTGCTGTCGCAGGAGAGGGCGGCCAAGGCGTACGCCGACGGCAAGATCCAGCCTGACCTGGTGCCGACCGCGATCCGGACGGCCGAGAAGGGCTGGGGCCTGGCGGTCGAGGACGAGGCGCCCCGGCCCGGCACCACGATGGAGGCGCTGAGCGGGCTGAAGACGCCGTTCCGGCCGCACGGCCACGTCACGGCGGGCAACTCCTCGGGCGTCAACGACGGCGCCACCGGCTGCGTCGTGGCCGCCGCCGACGTGGCGGCCGAGCTGGGCCTCACGCCGAAGATGCGGCTGGTGTCGTACGCGTTCGCGGGCGTGGACCCGGAGGTCATGGGCGTGGGGCCGATCCCGTCCACGGAGCGGGCGCTCCGCCTGGCGGGTCTCGATATTTCGGACATCGGGTTGTTCGAGATCAACGAGGCGTTCGCCGTCCAGGTGCTGGCGTTCCTCGACCACTTCGGCATCGCCGAGGACGACTCCAGCGTCAACCCGTACGGCGGCGCGATCGCCTACGGCCACCCGCTCGCCTCCTCCGGCGTGCGGCTGATGACGCAGCTCGCGCGGCAGTTCGGCGAGCGTCCCGACGTGCGTTACGGCATCACCACCATGTGCGTCGGCATGGGCATGGGCGGCACTGTGATCTGGGAGAACCTGGCATGAGCGGTATCGAGACCTGGCGCGCGCTGCTCGGCGAGCGCAACCCGGACGAGGTCGTCACCAAGGCGCTGGTACGCGACGTGCAGCTGCCCGGCGGGGCCGGCACGATGGCGCTGATCACGCTGGACAACGGCTTCGACCACACCAAGCCCAACACGTTCGGCACGCGCGGCCTGCTCGCGCTGAACGGCGCGCTGTCGGAGATCGCCGCGCGCACCGACCTGGCCGCGGTGGGCGTGACGGGCAAGCCGTTCATCTTCGCCGTCGGGGCCGACCTCAAGGGCGCGGCCGACGTGACCACCCGCGAGCAGGCCCTGGCCATCGGGCAGCTCGGCCACCACGTGTTCCGCCGGCTGGGCGAGCTGCCGATCCCGTCGTTCGCGTTCGTCAACGGCGCGGCCATGGGCGGCGGCCTGGAGATCGCGCTGCACTGCACGTACCGGACGATATCCTCGGGTGTGCCCGGGCTGGCGCTGCCGGAGTGCTCGCTCGGCCTGGTGCCGGGCTGGGGCGGCACGCAGCTGCTGCCCCGCCTGATCGGCCCGGCGAACGCGATCAAGCTGATCGTCGAGAACCCGCTGGCGCAGAACCGCATGATCAAGGGCGCGCAGGCGTACGACCTGGGGATCGCCGACGCGATGTTCGAGCCGGCCGACTTCCTGGAGGAGTCGCTGCGCTGGGCCGCCCGGGTGCTCCAGGGCGAGGTGAGCGTCGAGCGGCCGTCCCACGACGGCTGGAAGAAGGCGGTCGCCGACGCCCGCTTCCTGGTGGACATGAAGCTGCACGGGGCCGCGCCGGCGCCGTACCGGGCGCTCGACCTCATCGCGCTGGCCGAGACCGCCACCCGTGACGAGGGCTTCGCCGCCGAGGACGAGGCCCTGGCCGACCTGCTCATGAGCGACGAGCTGCGGGCCGGGCTCTACGCCTTCGACCTGGTGCAGCGCCGCGCCAAGCGGCCGGCGGGCGCGCCGGACAGGTCGCTGGCCCGCAAGGTCGCCAAGGTCGGCGTGGTGGGCGCGGGCCTGATGGCCTCGCAGATGGCGCTGCTGTTCGCCCGCCGCCTGGAGGTCCCGGTCGTGCTGACCGACCTCGACCAGGCCCGCCTCGACAAGGGCGTCGGGTACGTGCACGCCGAGGTGGACAAGCTGCTGGCGAAGGGCCGCGTCTCCGCCGACCAGGCCAACCGGCTCAAGGCGCTGGTGACCGGCTCGCTGACCAAGGATGCCTTCGCCGACGCCGATTTCGTCATCGAGGCCGTCTTCGAGGACCTGGCGGTCAAGAAGCAGGTGTTCGCCGAGGTCGAGGCCGTGGTGTCGGCGGAATGCGTGCTCGCCACCAACACCTCCTCGCTGTCGCTGACCGAGATGGGCGCCGGCCTGGCCCACCCCGAGCGGCTCGTCGGCTTCCACTTCTTCAACCCGGTCGCCGTCATGCCGCTGCTGGAGATCATCCGCGGCGCCGCGACCGACGACGCCACGCTGGCCACGGCGTTCGCGGTCGGCAAGTCGCTGAAGAAGTCCTCGGTGCTGGTCAAGGACGCCCCGGCGTTCGTGGTGAACCGGCTGCTGACCCGCTTCATGGGCGAGGTCATCAGCGCCGTGGACGAGGGCACGCCGCTGGAGACGGCCGAGCACGCGCTCGACGGGCTCGGGCTGCCGATGACGCCGTTCGCGCTGCTGCAGCTCGTCGGCCCGGCGGTCGGCCTGCACGTGGCCGAGACGCTGCACGAGGCGTTCCCCGACCGCTTCGGCCTGTCGGAGAACCTCGCCAAGCTGGTCGCGGCGGGCAAGCCGGGCGTCTACCGTCCGGACTTCACGCTCGACCCGGAGGCGGTGGCGCTGTTCGAGGGCGGCACGGCCCCGTCCACCGCCGAGCAGGTGCGCGAGCGGGTGCTGACGGCGCTGGCCGCCGAGATCCGCATCATGCTGGACGAAGGCGTGGTGGCCGCGCCGGAGGACATCGACCTGTGCATGATCCTCGGCGCCGGCTGGCCGTTCCATCTGGGCGGGATCACGCCGTACCTGGACAGGTCGGGCATCTCCCAGCCGCGGTTCCTCGCGCCCGGGGTGGCGTCCGTCCCCGCCTGATCTGGTGCTCCCGGTTTTGGAGGCGCGCACGACGGGCCTCCACTCCGGGTTGTGTACTCTCTCGTAGCGTTCCATGCCTACCTACGAACGGAGAGTCACCATGCTGAGAGCAGCCGGTGCGATCGCGCTCTGCGGAGCCGTCCTGCTGGGCTCGTCCCCCGCCCTGGCCGCGCCGCCGCCGAAGGTGCAGGTCAAGGTCATCTACGCGGTCAAGGGCGGCGAGACCAAGTCGGTCTGGCTCCACTGCGGGCCCACCGGCGGCGACCACCCCCGCGCCCAGGCGGCCTGCCGTCTGCTGGAGAAGGCCAAGGGCCAGCCGGGCGAGCTCAACATCAAGTCGGCGGCGGCCTGCAAGAAGGAGCTCAAGCCGCACGCCGCCGCGGTCGTCGGCCGCTGGAACGGCCAGGTGCTGAAGTGGGGCAAGGTCTACGCCAACGGCTGCCAGATGCGGGCGGCCACCGGGGCGCTCTTCGCGCTCTGACGCGGGCCGGGCGCCCCCCGTTCTCCCCCCGGGGCGGGCGCCGGCGCGGCTCAGCCGCGCGTCTTCTGCCACGGCATCGCGGTCCGGCTGTGCCAGTAGCCGTAGGTGAAGTAGAGCACCACGCCGAGGACCATCCAGATGAGGAACCTCAGCCACGTCTGCGCCGGCAGGTTGAGCATCAGATAGAGACAGGCCAGCACCGACAGGATCGGCAGCACCGGCACCAGCGGCGCCCTGAAGGCCCGCGGTAGGTCCGGGCGCGTCTTCCGCAGCACGATGACTCCGGCCGAGACCACCACGAACGCGAACAACGTCCCGATGTTGACCAGCTCGGCCAGCTCGCCGAACGACACGAACCCGGCCAGCGCCATGGTGACCACCCCGATGATGACCGTGAGGCGGGCGGGCGTGCCGAAGCGCGGGTTGACGATGGCGAGCGAGCGCGGCAGCAGGCCGTCGCGGCACATCGCGAACAGCACCCGGGTCTGGCCGAGCAGCAGCACCAGCACCACGGTCGTCAGACCCGCGACGGCGCCCACGCTGATGATCGTGCCCAGCCAGGCGTGGCCCACCGAGGTGAACGCGTCCGACAGCGGCGCGGCCGTGCTCAGCTCGCTGTAGCGCTGCATGCCGACGACGACGAGCGAGACGGCGACGTACAGGACGGTGCAGATGGCCAGTGAACCGAGGATGCCGCGGGGCACGTCGCGCTGCGGCTCGATGGTCTCCTCCGCGGCCGTGGCCACGATGTCGAAGCCGATGAACGCGAAGAAGACGATCGCGGCGGCCGAGAAGATGCCGATGACGCCGAACGCGACCGGCGTGATGCCGAACAGCAGCTGGATGAGCGGCGCCTTGAGGCCCTCCACCCGCTGCGTGGCCACCGCCTCGGGGATGAACGGCGTGTAGTTGGCGGCCTTGACGAAGAACAGGCCCGCCACGATGACCAGCAGCACCACCGCGATCTTCGTGATCACCAGGATCAGGTTGACCCGCGAGGACAACTTGATCCCGGCCACCAGGATCACGGTGAGGGCGAGCACGATCAGCATGGCCGGCACGTTGACGACGGGGTTCTCGCCCGCGATGGACGGGGGCAGGCCGAGGCCGATGGAGGACAACATGGAGGCCACGTAGCCGGACCAGCCGACCGACACCACGGCGGCGGCCAGCGCCAGCTCCAGCAGCAGGTCCCAGCCGATGATCCAGGCGGGGAACTCACCCAGCGTGGCGAAGGAGAAGGTGTAGGCGGAACCGGCGACGGGGATGGTGGAGGCGAACTCGGCGTAGCACAGGGCGGCCAGCCCGCACACGACGCCGGCGACGATGAACGAGATCGCCACGGCGGGTCCGGCCAGCTCTTTGGCGACCTGCCCCGTGAGCACGAAGATTCCGGTGCCGACGATCACGCCGATGCCGAAGACGGTGAGGTCGGTGGCGGTCAGGCGCTTTCGCAGCTGGTGCTCGGGGTCTTCTGTGTCGCGGATCGACTGTTCGACGCTCTTCGTGCGAAAGATGTCCACGCTCGGCGATCCTTCCCACACCGCCGGTGATCATGCCCGTGGAAAACGCGGGATTCCCTTACCGCTCGGGGGATCGCGAGGCCGGGGACGGTCCGACCGGCCCCGGCGAACTCGTCAGCTGCGGGCGGGCTCCACGGGGGAGGTGCGCTTCGCGATGGCCTCGGTGATCTGGCGGGCGAGGTCCTGCCCGGTCAGCCCGATCCGGCCGAGGATCACGGCCCGCTTGGCGTGGTCGAGGAAGCGCTGCGGGATGCCGAAGGTGCGTACGGGCACGTCGACGTCGGCGTCGCGCAGCTGGCGGGCCACAGCGTCGCCCACGCCGCCCACGCGGCCGTTGTCCTCGACCACGGCCACCAGCTTGTGCGCGCCGGCGGCCAGGGCCAGCGCGTCGTCGAGCGGCTTGACCCAGCGCGGGTCGACCACGGTGGAGGCGATGCCCTGGGCGTCGAGCAGGACGGCGGCGTCCATGCAGACCTGCGCCATGGGGCCGACGCCCACCAGCAGCACGTCGGGCTCCGCCTCGGCGGCGCGCAGGAGGTCCATCTCCCCCAGCTTGCCGACGGCATCGAGGGGCTGGGCGACCGGGCCCTTGGGGAAGCGCACGACGGTCGGGCCGTCGGAGACCGCCACGGCCTCGCGCAGCAGCTCGGTCAGCCGATCGCCGTCGCGCGGCACCGCGATCTTGAGCCCCGGCACGACCTGGAGAATCGACAGGTCCCACATGCCGTTGTGGCTGGCGCCGTCGTCGCCCGTGACGCCGGCCCGGTCGAGCACCACCGTGACCGGCAGCCGGTGCAGGGCGACGTCCATGAGGAGCTGGTCGAACGCGCGGTTGAGGAAGGTGGCGTAGACGCCCACGACCGGGTGCATGCCGCCGAGGGCGAGCCCAGCGGCGCTGGTCAGCGCGTGCTGCTCGGCGATGCCGACGTCGTAGATGCGATCGGGGAACGCCTCGGCGAACGCGTTGAGCCCGGTCGGGTGGAGCATGGCCGCGGTGATGGCGACGAGGTCGTCGCGCTCCTTGCCGAGCCGGACGAGCTCCTCGCCGAAGACGTTGGTCCAGCTGCGGTCCTTGGGCTTCTCCGCCCCGGTGGCGCGGTCGAAGGCGCCCGGGGAGTGGAACTGGTCCTCGTCGTGGTTCTCCGCGGGCGTGTAGCCGCGGCCCTTCTGGGTGAGGGCGTGCACGATGACGGGGCCGCGGAAGTCGCGGGCCTTGCGCAGCGCCGCCTCCATGGCCTGCTCGTCGTGGCCGTCGATGGGGCCGACGTATTTGAGCCCCAGGTCCTCGAACATCACCTGCGGCGCCAGGACGTCCTTGACGCCCTTCTTGAAGCCGTGCAGGGCGTCGTAGAGGACGGGGACGTTGCCGAGCTTGTCCTTGACGTACTCGAGGACGTCCTCGTAGCGGCGGTTGACGCGCAGCGAGGACAGGTGGGAGGCCAGGCCGCCGATCGTGGGCGAGTAGGAGCGGCCGTTGTCGTTGACGACGATGACGACGGGCAGGTCTTTCACGGCGGCGATGTTGTTGAGCGCCTCCCAGGCCATGCCGCCGGTCAGGGCGCCGTCGCCGATGATCGCGACGACCGTGCGGTCGTGCTCGCCGCGCAGTTTGTAGGCCTTGGCCAGGCCGTCGGCGTAGGACAGCGCGGTGGAGGCGTGGGAGTTCTCGACGAAGTCGTGCTCGGACTCGGCCTGGCTCGGGTAGCCGGACAGGCCGCCCTCCTGCTTGAGCGCGTCGAAGCCGGTGGCGCGGCCGGTGAGGATCTTGTGCACGTACGCCTGGTGGCCGGTGTCCCACACGACGGGGTCGTGCGGCGAGTCGAAGACGCGGTGGACGGCGATGGTGAGCTCCACCACACCGAGGTTGGGCCCCAGGTGGCCGCCGAACCTGGCGCAGGAGTCGACGAGCAGGTCACGGATCTCGCCCGCGAGCCGCGGCAGCTCCTCGTCAGTGAGTCGTTTGACGTCCTGCGGTCCCTTGATCGAGCCCAGCAACCCGCTCACGGATGCGACTCCCCTCTGCTCTGTTCGCCGACCTCCCAGAGTCTAGTTCGCAAAGGCCCCGTTGACTCCATCGAGTCAAAGTGCGCACACATATGTCCGATCTTGACCTAGTCTTGCGGACCATATGAATTCCGTCACCAAGGGCAAAGTGGTAGCGATCGTGGCCTCCGTCGCGGCTCTTGCCGTGGTGTTGGCCGCCCTGGTGGTGGTGCTGGCCGACAGAGCCACGACCTCGGCGGCGTCCCCGCCCGCCGCTGCCGGGCAGTCCGCCGCACCGCCCCCGAAGGACCAGGCGGGGCAGAAGCAGGGGGGCGGCGCGGCGCAGGGCGTGCGGATCGCGACGGCGAACCCGCTCTACCGCACCGGGCGGCTCACCGACGTGAACTGCCGGCCGGGCGACCTGCCCACCGGGAGCATGACGGCGTACCGGCGCTTCCTGACCCGGGTGACGCAGTGCCTGAACAAGGCGTGGGCCGCGCAGTTCCGCAAGGCCGGGCTGCCGTTCACCAAGCCGGAGCTGCGCATCATCACCCGCCGGGTCACGACGCTCTGCGGGACGTGGAACACCGGCGCCGACGGCGTCTACTGTTCCACCGACCGCACGATCTACCTGATGATCGGCAAGGACCAGTTACGCAACCCGTTCCCGCTCGGCATCACCCGCCTGGTCGCCCACGAGTACGGCCACCACGTGCAGCAGGTCTCGGGCGTGTGGGGCTACTACTGGGCCGCGCGGACGATCGCCGGCAAGGCCAGGCGGCTGCAGCTGTCGCGCAACTCCGAGCTGCAGGCCGAGTGCTTCTCGGCGGTCTTCATGAGCACCATGAAGGGCACGCCGCTGGTCACCGACGCCGACTGGGCGTACACGGTCGACTGGTTCAGGAAGAACGGCGCCAAGGGCTGGCCGCAGAACGACCACGGCAGGGGCCCCACACAGGCGGCGTGGATGACCCGCGGCTTCAACCGGGGCACACCGGGCGCCTGCAACACCTGGGCCGCCAGCCCCCGCAACGTGACCTGAGCCGCCCGCTCCCCGCTCGGCCGGGAAACGTCTAGGATCCGCGATCGTGCGCATCTTCCTCCTGGCGCCGCTCCTGTGCCTGCCCGTGATCCTGGGTGTGGTCCTGGGCGTGCCCGCACCGGCCCTGGCGGCCCCCGGTCCCGGGCAGGGCGGCGGGCTGATGGGCGTGATGGGCGGGGAGGTGGTCCCGCATGACTGCGCGATCCCCTCGATCCGGGCGGGCCGGGTGGCCTCGCTCCGGTCCTTCCACCGGGCGACGGCCGAGTGCGCCGACCGTTTCTGGGCGGGACGGTTCGCCGCGGCGGGGCTGGCGTACACGCCGCCGGCGGTCCAGATCACGACCGGGGACGACTCGGTCTGCGGGGCGATAGGCGGCAGCGGCGCGCAGTACTGCCCGCAGCAGCGCACGATCGTGATCCGCGTCACCGAGGAGGACGTGCGCGAGCCGTTCAGGATGAATCTGGCGCATTCGGTCGCCCACGAGTGGGGCCACCACGTGCAGGGCCTCATCGGGGTGCTGTCCGCGCAGAGCGCCCTGTACGGCCCCGCCTCCGGCGACGCCCGCCGGCTGCTGAACCACCGGCTGGAGATGCAGGCCGAGTGCTTCGCCGGCGTCTTCTACAGCGCCGCGCTCGACTCGATCGACCCCGGCATCGGATGGGAGGCGTGGATGGACGCGGTCCGCCTGGCCGACGAGAGCGACATCCACGGCAAGCCGCGCAACCTGGCGTTCTGGCAGAACCGCGGCTACCGGGGCGGGGCCACGGGCTTCTGCAACACGTGGACAGCCGGCCGGGACAAGATCAGCTGAGCCGGCCGTGCGCCCGCGCCAGCACTTCCAGCGGGTCGGACAGCACGTTGGAGAAGGCCAGCTCGGCGGCGCCCACGAGGGTGGCGGCGTCGCCCAGCGACGAGGTGCGCAGGCGCAGGCGCTCGCGCTGCGGCGCCATCGCGTGCAGGGCGAGCTGGCTGCGGACCTGGGCCGCCGAGCCGAGGTAGATCTCCCGCAGCATCCCCCCGAAGACCACCATCTCGGGGTTGAAGATGTTCACCAGGTTCGCCACCCCGAGCCCGAGCCACTCGCCGACCCGGTTGAGCGCCTCCTGGGCCACGATGTCGCCGCGGTCGGCGGCCTCCACCACGGCGCGGACGGCGTCGCGGCCCTGCTGCCCGCCGAAGCGGCCGGCCGACTCCAGCAGCGCCCGCTCCCCCACCTCCGCCTCCAGGCAGCCGTGGGAGCCGCAGCCGCAGGCCCGCCCGCCGGGGTTGACCACCATGTGGCCGACCTCGCCGCCGTAGCCCTCGTGGCCGCCGAGCAGGTGGCCGCCGGCGATGATGCCGCCGCCGATGCCCACGTCGCCGTGCAGGTAGATGAGGTCGCGCGCGGCCGCCCCGATGCCGCGGCTGTGCTCGGCCAGGGCGCCGAGGTTGGCGTCGTTGCCGACGCTGACGGGCAGGCCGAGGCCGAGCCGGCGGGCGAGCTCCTCACCGAACGGCACCTCCTCGGCCTTCAGGTTGGGCCCGAACCGCACCACGCCGTCGCCCTTGCGCACCCCGCCCGACACGGCGGCCGCCGCTCCCACGCAGACGGTGTCGGCGGTGGTCTTGCGCCGCATCCGGCGGGCGAACCCGGCCAGCACCTCGGTCAGCTCGTCCAGCTGGAACGCGCCGCGCTCGCGCACGGCCTCGCGGCGGTCGAGGATCACCCCGCCGAGCCCGACGCGGGCGGCGGCGAGCCGGTCGGGGCCCACGTCGAAGGCGAACACGTAGACCCGCGCCGACTCCGGCCGCACCACGAGAGAGGGCCGCCCGGCGCGGCCCGTCTCGCGCGGCAGCTCCTCGCGCACCAGCCCGGCGGCGGTGAGGTCGGAGGTCAGCGCCATGATGGTGCTGCGGTTGAGCCCCATCCGGTTGGTCAGCTCGGAGCGCGAGATCGGCCCGCCGAGGTGGACATGGCGGAGCAGAGCGCCGAGATTGTGGCGCCTGATGTCCTCCTGTGAGGGGCCGGCACGCATGGTCTGGGGTTCCCTGAAGGGCCGCGAGTCGCTGATCACCTTAGCCCGGCAGCGGACGCCCGTTTACGCGCCAGGGCGTCGACGCCCGCGGCCAGCAGCAGGACGGACCCGGTGACCAGGTATTTCACGCTGGCACCGTACCCCATCAGGCCCATGCCGTTCTCGATGACCGCCACCACGGCGCCGCCCATCACGGCGTCGAGCACCCGTCCCTTGCCGCCGAACAGGCTCGTGCCGCCGATGACGGCCGCGCCGACCGCGTACAGCAGGACGGAGCTGCCGCCGGTGTTCGGGTCGACGGAGCTGGCCCTGGAGACGGCCACGATGCCGCCGATCGCGGCCATCGAGGAGCAGATCACGAACGCCATGATCTTGATCCGGTCCACCGGGATGCCCGCCCGGCGGGCCGCCTCGGTGTTGCCGCCGACCGCGTACAGATGGCGGCCGAACGAGGTGCGGCGCAGCACCACCGTCCACAGGACCAGCAGCGCCAGGATGATCGGCACCACGATCGGCACGCCGGTCAGCGAGACGAGGTTGGGGTTGCGGCTGCGCTCGAGGTTGAGCGCGGCCACCGCGAGCCCGGCGATGAGCGCCAACGTGCCGACGCGGGCGCCGATCAGCCACAGCGGGTCGGCGGCCAGCTCCCGCCTGGTGCGGCTCCTGGCCCGGCGGAGCTGGACGCCGGCGTAGATCGCCACGCAGACGAGGTACAGGGCCCAGCCGAGCCACGGCGGCAGGTTCCTGTTGGCGATGGCGACGACCATCTCGTCGCGGATGGAGATGTTCGTGCCCTCGTCCACCAGCACCAGCACCAGGCCCTGGAAGGCGAGGAACGCGGCCAGCGTGACCACGAACGACGGGATGCCGACCTTGGCGACCAGGGTGCCCAGCACGACGCCGATGACCACGCCCGTCACGATGGCCGCCAGCATGCACACGTACCAGGGCAGGCCGGCGCTGGTGAGCGTGACGGCGAGCACCGCCGCGCAGACGCCGCTGGCGAAGCCGGCCGACAGGTCGATCTCGCCGATCAGCAGCACGAAGACCAGGCCCATGGCGATGAGCGTGACCGCGGCGCCCTGCGTGAACAGGTTGGCGAAGTTGATCGCGGTGAAGAAGGACGGCCGGGCCGTGGCGAAGACCGCGCAGAGCACGACCAGGCCGAGCACGGCCGGCAGCGCTCCCATCTCGCCGCCGCGCACCCGCTGGACGTACGCGACGACGGTGTTCCTGACCGACGGGGCCTGCGTCGCCGCGACGATGGCCTCCCCGGGGAGTTCCTTGACCTTGCTCATGCGGTGACCCCGTTCTTGAGGCCCAGCTCGCCGCTCCGGCCGGAGGTGATGAGCTCGACCACCTGCGCGTGCGTCACGTCGGCGGTCCTGACCTGCGCGGCCATCCTGCCGAGGTAGAGCGCCGCGATCCGGTCGGAGACGGCGAACACGTCGTTCATGTTGTGGGAGATGAGCACCACGGCCAGGCCGGTGTCGGCCAGCCTGCGCACCAGCTCCAGGACCTGCGCGGTCTGGGCCACGCCCAGCGCCGCGGTGGGCTCGTCGAGGATGACGACCTTGCTGTTCCACAGCACGGCCTTGGCGATGGCCACGGTCTGCCGCTGCCCCCCGGACAGGCTGGAGACCTGCTGCCTGATGGACGTGACCGTGCGCACGGACAGCCCGCTGAGCGTCCGTTCCGCCAGCTCCTCCATGGTGTCCTCGTCGAGGAGAAGGCCGTTCTTGCGTTCCCTGCCGAGGAACATGTTCTGGACGATGTCCAGGTTGTCGCAGAGGGCGAGGTCCTGGTAGACGATCTCGATGCCCAGTTCGCCCGCGTCGCGGGGACTGTGCACGTGGACCTCGCGGCCGTCGAAGAACATCTGTCCGGCGTCGATCGGGTAGATGCCGCTCACGCATTTGACCAGCGTCGACTTGCCCGCGCCGTTGTCGCCGACGAGCGCGGTGACCTCGCCGGCGTACGCGGAGAGCCCGACGTCGTGCAGGACCTTCACCGGACCGAAGCTCTTGTCGATCCCGCGCAGTTCAAGGAGGGGGGTCATGTGGCTCCCTAAACAGGGGGTACGGCCCCGCTCGTGGCGCAGGCCGTACCCCTCAATGTCATTGAATTCCCGCCTCGGTGCACTTCTCGGCGAAGTCGCCGGTGCACAGTTCCTCCTTGGTGACGTAACCGTCGGCCACCACGTCCTTGACGTTGTCGGCGTAGATGGCCTGCGGCTCCATCAGCTCGGCGGGCACGTCCTGACCCGTCTCCGGGTCCTTGACGCTGCTGGTCGCCGCCGGCTTCTCGCCCTTGGCCAGCGCCACGGCGAGCTTGGCCGCGGCGTCGGCCTCCTTCTTGATGGCCTTGTAGACGGTCATGCACTGGTCACCCGCGAGGATGTTCTGCAGGCCCTGGACGGTGGCGTCCTGGCCGGTGACCGGGATCTTGCCGTTGAGGTTGTTCTTCTTCAAGACCGTGATGGCGGCGTTGCCGAGGCCGTCGTTGGCGGTCAGCACCCCGGCGATGTCGGGCTCCTGGGTCAGCATCTGCTCGAAGATGGTGCCGGCCTGGGTGTTGTCCCAGTCGGGCACGGACTGCTCGGGGCCCTTGACGTACTCTCCTGCGTCGAACTTCGGCTTGAGCACGCCGTCGTAGCCGTTCTTGAACAGGGTGGCGTTGTTGTCCGTCGGCGAGCCGTTCAGGTAGGCCACGATCGGCTTGTCGGCGTTCTTGTCGGTCAGGCACTTGACCAGGCCCTCGCCCTGGAGCTGGCCGACCTTGGTGTTGTCGAAGCTGACGTAGTACTCGGCGCCGCCGCCGAGCGTCAGGCGGTCGTAGTCGATCGTGGCCACGCCCTGCGACCTGGCCTTGTCGATGACGGTCTTGCCCGTGCCGCTGTCCAGGTTCACGATCATCAGCACGGTGGCGCCGTTGGTGATCATCTGGTCGGCGATGGTCTGGAACTGTGTCTTGTCGTTCTGCGCGTTCTGGATGTCGTACTCCACACCGGCGGCTTCGAAGGCCTCCTGGAGGTACTTGCGGTCCGCCGTCTCCCACCGGTCGGAGGACTTGCTGTCCGGCAGGATGACGCCGATCTTCCCCGCGGGCGCCGATGGCGCGGCGGACGAGGTCGACGTCGTGGTCTGACCGCTTTCGCCCCCGCAGGCGGTGAGACCGAGGGCGAGCGCTGCTGCCGCGGCGGTCGTGCTGAGGATCCCCTTGCGCATAGTGCAGGGTCCTTTCTTCCGGAGGGGCCCGGATGAATGTTGTTTGCGGCAACGTATTCCGGGACGGCCTGCTTGGGAAGGGCGCCATTTGTTGTTTCAAGTAACAATCCAGAAACACCGCCTCAACCTGCACCACGCCCGCTGTTCGAGGCTGTGAGCCATAGTCGGCCTTTGGACGCGGTGGTCGGCCGCCAGTGAGGACCCGTTCCGGCCACGACCTGGAGAACGTCGAGGTGCCCGTGCCGGCGCTGCACCTGATCGGGGCCGCCGTCAGCTCCCTCGACACCCACCTGATCCAGATCGCCCTGCGCGGATCCGGCCTGGTACAAGCGGCTGAGCGCGGCCGAGCCCGCCCTGACGACACCGGCTCAGGCCGGGGCCGGCAGATGGATCGAGGCGAGTTTGGCCGGGTCGACGACGATGTGGATGCCCGTGATCCGGCCTTCGGCGACGGTGAAGGCGATGACGGAGAGAGGGGTTCCGTCGGGGCGCCAGGACATGTGGCCGCGGATGCCGTTGATCAGCACGGGTCGGTGGCGGGCGGCCTCACCGGAGAACATGCGGGCGCCGGCGGCGACCCCGGTGGCGCCGAGGGTGACGACCACGCCGTCGGGGGTGTCGACGGTCAGCTTCACGTTCGGGTCGAGGACACGCAGGAGCGCTTCGAAGTCGCCGCTGAGCGCGGCGGCGCGGAATGCCTGGACGGCTTCTTGGTGCTCGCGGCCGGTGCCCGCCGGCCGGTCCGTGGCTTGGGCCTTGCGGCGGGCGCGACTGGCGATCATCTTGGTGGCGTCGGTGGATTTGCCCAGGATCTGGCCGATTTCGTGGAAGGGGACCGCGAACATGTCGTGCAGGACGAACGCCAGCCGCTCACTCGGGGTGAGCGAGTCGAGCACGACGAGCAGAGCGAGGCCGACCGAATCGGCCAGCGCCACCTGATCGTCCGGCGCGAGGTCGTCGGCCGGCGTCACCACGAGGTCCGCGAACTCGTGCCCGTAGGCGGCCTCGGGGTGGGCTTGACGGGATCTCAGGAGGTCCAGGCTGATGCGGCCGACCACGGTGGTCAGCCAACCCGCCAGGTTGCCGATGCTCGCCTCGTCCTGGCGGACGAGGCGCACCCAGGCTTCCTGGACCACGTCCTCGGCGTCGGCGTGCGAGCCCAGCACGCGGTACGCGAGGGCGCGCAGCCGATCGCGCTGGGCTTCGAACGCCTCGGTCACGAGGCCGGAGGGGTGGGCGGTCACGGCTTTCGCCGCTGACGGAGCGAGACGCGGTTGCCGTCCGGGTCCACCGCCTCGACGCGGACCCCGAACGGATAGTCCACGGGTTCCCACTCTTCGAAGACGACGCCGCGCCGGCGCAGGATCTCGAAATCCTTTCGCAAATCATCGGATTCGAGGATCAACGGACCTGGCGCGGCATGCTGACCCACGTCGCCCGGCTGTCCCGCGGCCGCCGCATGCGACCACAGGAGGATCTGCACCGGGCTGTCGGGAACGCCCACCGTGAGGAACCGTCCGTCGGGCCCCGAGAAGTCGATCCGCTTTTCCAGGCCGAGTCGCTCGGTGTAGAACTCCAGCGCGCGGTCCTGATCGGTGACGTAGATCGTCACGTACATGATGGTGGTCAGCATCCTGTTCTCGATTCACTCGGGTGCGACGACCGTTCGTATTCGGTCGTCGCCCCTATGACGAGTGCCGACGGGAGAAGGTAACAGCACCGGTCCGCCGGAGCGGCTACCGGGCGCTCGGGGGTGTGGCTCGGCGGCACGCGTCCGGGCTCAGCACATGCCTCGGCCACGCCGACGACCGCTACCTGCGGCTGTGCACCAACCCACCCGACGACATCGCCGCCGGCTACGTCGAGGACCTCTGGCACCGTCCGGACGCCATCAGGCGGGGCCGCTGCTCCGGGGGTCGGCCTCCTGACCTGGGTTAACGCAACCGCGTGCCGCGGTTGAGCAGGGCCCGGGCGACCTCGACGTCGGTGATGAGGATGTTGACCCAGCCGCCGCGGACGGCTCCTCGTATCGCGGCGATCTTCGACTCGCCCCCGGCCACGCCGATCCGCCGCTCGACAGCGCGGAGCTGGTCGGGCGAGATGCCGATGATGCGATCGTCGAAATCGGCCTCGACGGGCCGCCCGTCGGCGTCGAAGTAGCGGGTGCACACGTCGCCGACCGCGCCGAGCTCCTCCAGCTGGCGCTGGTCCGCGGGTTCTATCGCGTTGCCGGAACGGCGCAGCAGGGGCGAGGGCTCCAGCGTGCCGATGCCGAGCAGGGCCAGGGTGAGCCGTGACCACGACTTCATCACCTCGGCCATGGCCGGTTCCTTCGACAACAGGTCGCGCAGCTCGCGGCTGTGCACCAAGGCGGCCGACGGCGCGAACACCGGCCGCGCCCCGGTGAGCTCGGCGAGCCTGCTGGTGAGCCGGGTCGCGTGCAGTTGCACCTCGGGGCTGCCCGACCCGCCGACGATCTGCACGACCTCCTCGGCGACCGGGACCGTCTTGGCGCGCATGGCGTTGACCGCCTCCAGGAGCGTCGCGCTCCAGGAGGAGATGCCGATGACGTCGCCGCCCTTGAGGGTGGCGTCGAGATAGGTGGCGGTCGCGGCGGCGAGGGCGGGGATGACGTCGGGGCCGACGCCGTCGGTGTCGACCACCACGGCGTCGCGCAGGTCGTACTGCTCGACCAGCGCCTCCTCCATCTCGGCGTGCACGCCATCGGGCGAGACCACGACGGTGCGCACGACACCGCGGGCGACGGCCTCCTTGAGCAGGCGCGAGACCCGGGGCTGGGACAGGTTGAGCTGCGAGGCGATCTCCGGCTGGCGCAGGCCCCGCTCGTGGTACATGCGGGCCACCTTGACCAGCAGCCGCAGATGGTCGGGGCTGGGAGTCGAAGCGATCGCCACGGGTTCGTCCTGTCTTCTCTTGCTCCGGCGGACGCCCCCGAAGGCGCCCGTGGAGCGTCCGGTCTGCATGGTAGACGGTGGGAACGGCCGAGGGGAGACGCGGGCGTCCTGCCTCGTCCCTCGGCCGTCACGGCTCACAGCTTCGCGAAGACGCCGTACTGGTCGGCGTTGTCCTTCGTGATGAGCTCACAGTCGATGGACTGCTTCTCCGGCTGGCCCGTGGAGCCCGTCTTGATGAACTTGTCGGCCTGCTCGACGGCGCGTTCGGCGCCCAGAGCAGCCGGTTGCAGCGCGGTCGCCAGCATGGTCCCCGCCTTGATCTGGGCGATGGCGTCAGGGCTGCCGTCGAAGCCGACCACGACGACATCGGTCTTCTTGGCGGCCTTGAGCGCCGCGACTGCGCCGAGGGCCATCGTGTCGTTGCCCGCGATCACGCCTTGGACGTCGGGGTTGCGCTGCAGGATCGTCTCCATCTTGGAGAAGGCCTCCTGCTGGTCCCAGTTCGCGGTCTGCACCGCGACCTTCTTCATGTCGGGGTACTGCGAGATGACGTCGTTGAACCCCTTGGAACGCACGCCCGCGTTGGTGTCGGACTCCTTTCCGGTGAGCTCGACGTAGTTACCCTTGCCGTCCATGCCCTTCACGAACTCCTGTGCGGCCAGCTGCGCGCCCTGAGAGTTGTTGGAGACGATCTGGGCCTTGGCGATGCCGGTCTGGTTGATCTCCCGGTCGATGAGGAAGACCGGGACTCCGGCGTCGGTGGCCTTCTTCACCGGGCCGATGGAGGCATCGGCGCCGGCGTTGTCGAGGATGATCGCCGCGGCCTTACGCGAGATGGCGGCGTCGATGAGCTCGCTCTGCTTGTTCGGGTCGTCGTCGTGCGAGGCGACCGAGGTCTCGTAGCCGAGGCTCTCGGCCTTCTTCTTGGCGGCGTCGGCCTCGGCCTTGAAGAACGGGTTGTCCGGCGACGGCGTGATGATGGCGATCAGATTGCTGCTGGCCGAGGAGCCGCCGGACGAGGCCGAGGCTCCCTCGGGCGCGTCGGACGATGACGATCCGCAAGCGGTGAGCGACAGCAGTCCTGCTGCCATTACCGCTGCGGCCTGGACGGCCAGGCGACGGCCGGGGTGGTTCATGGTTACCTCCATTGGGTGTCTCGCCGTCGGCTCGGCAAGGGGATGAGGCTGGGCATGGAACGTGCCGGTGAAGGGATGGGTCAGCGGTCGGATCTGGCCGCGGTGGCCGGTTCTGGTTCGGCCGCGGCGGCCACGGCGACCGCCGACGCGGCGGCTCCGCGCCGCTGGAAGCGCTGCTGGCTCTGGTCGAGGATGACGGCGACCACGATGACCGTGCCCTTGATGACGATCTGCCAGAACGTCGAAACGCCCAGGATGACCAGGCCGTCGGCGAGGAAGCCGATCACGAAGGCGCCGACCAGCGTGCCGCGCACGGTGCCCCGCCCGCCCGACAGGGCGGCGCCGCCGATCACCACGGCCGCGATGGCGTTCAGCTCGAAGCTGTCGCCCGCCTGCGGCGCGGCAGAGGTGAGCTCGGAGGCGATGATCAGGCCGGACATCGCGGCGCAGGCGCCGGAGACCATGTAGACGATCGTCTTGACCCGCTGCACGGGGACGCCACTGAGCTGGGTGGCCCGCTCGTTGCCGCCGGTGGCGTACAGCCAGCGGCCGAAGGCCGTCGAGCGGAGCAGCACGGCGATCAGCACCGCAAGAATGATCATGATCCAGATCGCCACCGGGAGACCCAGCGGCCGGCCGCCACCGATCCAGTCGAAGCCGGTGTTGTGCGTGCTGGGATCGCCGGCTAGATCGGGGTACGTCGTACCGCCCGAGATCAGCAGGGCCGCGCCGCGGGCGACGTACAACATGCCGAGGGTCGCGATGAAGGGTGCGACGTTCAGGCGGGTGACGAGGATTCCGTTGATCGTGCCGACCACGGCCCCGGCCGCGACGCACAGGATGACCACGGCCCACACCGGAGGGTAGGCGATGACGCCGAAGAGGCTCAGGTGCACGCCCTGGAGCAGCTCGCCGGCGATCACCCCCGACAGGCCGACGATGGAGCCGACTGACAGGTCGATGCCGCCCTTGAGGATCACCAGCAGCATGCCGAGCGCGAGCACCGCGTTGATGGCCACGTGCTTGGTCATCGTGATCAGGTTGTCGACCGTCAGGAACGAGTCCGACAGCAGGGAGAACACGATGATCAGGACGCCGAGCGCGATGAACGCGCGCAGCTCGAAGATGGTGTTGAGGGTCTTGAGCCGGCGGGCCTCCGCGGCCGCCTGCCGGCGTTGACCCGCCAGGGCCGCGTGGTCGTTGGTCAGTGTGTCAGACATGGCTGGTCTCTTCGCTGGTGTCGGCGCCGTCGGCCAGGCTCATCAGCCGGTCGCGGGTGATCTCGCCCGCCCGTAGGTCGGCGACCAGGCGGCCGCGGACCAGGACGAGCAGGCGGTCGGGAATGTGCAGGGCCTCTTCGGCTTCTGAGGTGGTGAACAGGACGGCCAGGCCGCGCTCGGCCTGCCGCGCCATCAGCTCGAAGACGTCGGCTTTGGCGGCGACGTCCACGCCGCGGGACGGCTCGTCGAGCAGCAGCACGCGGGGGCCGGTCATCAGCGCCTTGCCGATGACGACCTTCTGCTGGTTGCCGCCACTGAGCGAGCCGATCGGGGCGTCCGGCCCCGCCGTCTTCACCGTGACGTCGGAGATCATCGATTGCACGGCCTGGCGCTCACCGCCTCGGTCGACGATGAGCCGCCGGACGAACCTGGTCACCGCGGCCAGGGACAGGTTCTGGCCGACGCTCATGGTCTGCACCAGGCCGTCGCGCTGGCGGTCCTCCGGCACCAGGGCGAGCCCGGCCCGGATGCGCTGCCGGACGCCGCCGGTGACCGGCTCGCCATGCAGGCGGACCTCGCCGGACGCCGCGGGCAGCCGCCCGGCCAGGCATTCCATGAGCTCGGTACGGCCGCTGCCCATCAGCCCGTAGACGCCGACCGTCTCCCCCGCCCGCACGGTCAGCGAGACGCCGTCGACGGCCAGCCGGTCGGGGTTGGCCGGGTCGGCGACCGACAGCTCCACCGTCTCCAGCGCCACCGGCCCGAGCTTGGGGTCGCGGACGGGGAAGAGGTCGTCCTGCTCGCGCCCGACCATCTTGCGGACCACCCAGGCCAGGTCCACGTCGGCGGCCCGGGCCGTGGCCACCATGGATCCGTCGCGCAGCACCGCCACGTCGTCGGCGATGTCGAGCGCCTCCTCCAGGTGGTGGGAGATGTAGACGATCGCCACGCCGTGCGCCTTGAGCTCGTGGATGACTTGAAAGAGCACCTCCACCTCGGGCGCGCTCAGCGCCGACGTGGGCTCGTCCATGATCAGGATTCGGGCGTTCTGCAGCAGCGCCCGGGCGATCTCGACCAGCTGCTGCTGGCCGAGGCGCAGCTCGCTGACCGGCAGGTCGGGGTTGAGCGCGTCGTCGAGTCGGCCGAGCACCTGCGCGGCGGCCGAGCGCTGTGCCCGCCGGTCGAGGAAGAGGCCGCGGTGGATGCGCTCGCGGCCCAGGAACAGGTTGTCCTGGATGCTGAGGTTGGGGCAGAGGCTGAGCTCCTGATGGATGATCGAGATGCCCCGGTCGGCCGCGTCCCGCGCGCTGCCGAACTCCACCACCTGCCCGTCGAGCTGCACCTGGCCGGTTGTGGGCGACTCCACGGCGCTGAGGATCTTCATGAGCGTGGACTTGCCGGCGCCGTTCTCGCCGAACAGCACGGTGACCCGGCCGGGGAGGATGTCCAGCGAGACGCCCTTGAGCGCCTGCGTCCCGCCGTACACCTTGGTGACGTCGACCGCGCGCAGGACGGGGGCGGGCGGCGCGGTCACGAGGCGGCCTCGATCGAGATCGGGGTCACCGTCAGCACGTCGGCGGTCAGCGGCGTCATCGCGCCCACCACGGTGACCTTCTTCCCCTCCAGCGCATCGGGGTCGAGCGAGGCCAGCACCTTCGCCTTGACCTGGTTGTTCAGGGCCGTGCCGGCGTCGGCGTACTCGACCTGGTTGGTGAACTGGCCGAACTTGACGAAGCCGACGGCGTCGCGCAGCGCCGTGCCGTTGATCGCCGGGCCGATCTGCACCGACACCCTGGTGTCGTCGTCCAGCTCGGGCACCTTGACCTCCAGCAGGCCGCTCTCCGGCTTGCCGGCGGTGCCGGTCAGCGAGACCGCGAAGCTGTAGGGGCCGGTGCCGTCGCGGGCGCCGTACTTCTGGCCGGCCGCGTCGGGGTCGGCGGCGATCGCCTTCTGCAGCGTGACGATGTCGACGGCCTTCTCCTGGATCGCCGGCACCACCTTCGGCTCGTACGTCTGCGCGCCGTACTTCGCCGGGTCGAACTTGGCCTGCTCGCCCGCCCGCGGCGCGGTGTCCGGCCGGTACGTCGTGCTCGTCAGGATCGCGATGATCACGAGGACGAGCACGATCAGGCTGACGCGGCCGAGGGTGATCGGGCCGCGGCGGGCGGGGGCGCTCCAGCCGGGTGGCTGATCCTGCGCAATTGTCATGGCGTACTCCCGTTAGCTCCCGTTAGCGCGTGCGCCCAGGTCTCTGGCGACCTTGAGGCACTGGTGCCACCTCGCGACGGCGCGCTCTCGCCGCTCGTCGTCCCAGGCAGGGGTGAAGACCTCCAGGTCGCGGTCGGCTCGTGCCTCCAGGTCGGCGATGGTCCACAGGCCCGGACCGAGCCCGGCCAGCCCGGCCGCGCCCGCGGCGGACAGCTCGGGATGCGCGGTGCGGGCCACCTCGACGCCGGTGAGGTCGGCTTGCAGCTGCATGAGGGCGGCGCTGCGGGTCAGGCCGCCGTCGGCGACCAGCCTGCGCAGCCCGGGAAGGTCGGCCAGCACGTCGGCGACCTGGTGGGCCACCGACTCCAGGGCGGCCCGCGCGAGCTGCGCGCGCGAGGTTCCGAGGTCGAAACCGGCGATCAGCGGCACCGCCCCGGGGTCCCACCAGGGCGCCCCGAGCCCGCCGAAGGCCGGCACCAGGGTCACGTCTCCCGCGTCAGAGCCGGCCGCGAGGTCGACGATCCGGTCGACGGGAACGTCGAGCAGATCGGCCAGCCAGGTCAGGGTCCGCCCGCTGGAGCGGATGTTGGCCTCCAGGGCGAACGACGGGCTCCCGTCCGACCAGGCGATCGTGTCGCACAGGGCGCCCGCGGGGCCGCCCGGTTCGGCGACCGTCATCACCGATGATCCGGTGCCGTAAGTGGCCTTGACCACCCCGGGCCGCCAGCCCGCGTGCGCGAACAGCGCGGCGTGCGAGTCGCCGAGCACCGCCGTCACCGGGACCCCGTCGGGCAACGGCCCGAGGCCACGGATCTCGCCGAAGGGGCCGGCGGAGGCCACGACCCTGCCCAGCGCGGCACGCGGCACGTCGAAGAGGTCGAGCAGCTCGTCGTCCCAGTCGCCGGTCGCGAGGTCCAGCAGCTGGGTGCGGGAGGCGTTGCCGACCTCCGTGACGAACTGGCCGGTCAGCGAGTCCAGCAGCCACGCGTCGACGGTGCCGAGCCGCAGCTCGCCACGGCGGCTGCGGCGGCGCGCCGGGTCGTGCCGGTCGAGCAGGGCCGCCATCTTCGACGCCGAGAACATCGGGTCGAGCGGGAGGCCGGTACGGCGCCTGACCAGGTCGCCGTACCCTTTTTCGGCCAGTCCGGCGGTCAGCGCCGCGCCCCGCTGATCCTGCCAGCCGACCAGCGGCGCGACCGGCAGGCCGGTCCTCGCCTCCCACAACACCACCGACTCGCGCTGGGTGCTCAGCCCGACGCCGCGCACCGCGGCCGGTCCGGCCTCGCGCAGGCAGCCGGTCACCGCGTCGCGGACGCTGCCGAGTAGCTCGGCGGCGTCCTGTTCGGCCAGCCCAGGGCCGGGATGGGTCTGCGACAGCGGCGCGCTCGCCCGGGCGACGATCGCGCCCGAGGCGTTGACCAGCAGCGCCTTCGTGGAGCTCGTGCCCTGGTCGACGGCGAGGACGAGCGGTTCCATCAGGACCGTCCCAGGGCCTCGCGGGCAGCCTTGGCGATGCCGTCGGCGTTCAGACCGAAGTGGTCGAGCAGGAACGACGTGCTGCCGGTCGGCGCGAACGTGGGCACACCCACCATGCGCACGGGCACGGGCCGGTGCTCGGCGACGACCTTGGCCACGGCAGCGCCCAGGCCGCCCGAGACGAGGCCCTCCTCAGCCGTGACGATCACGCCGGTCTCCTCGGCGGCGGCCACGACCTCGGCCACGTCGAGCGGCTCGACGAACGTCATGTTGACCACACGGGCCTCGACGCCCTGCTCGCGCAGCAACGCCGCGGCGTCCAGGGCGCGCGAGACCATGGTGCCGACGGCGATCACGGTCAGGTCGCCGCCCTCGGCCAGCCTCGTCGCCCTGCCCGTTTCGAAGACGGCGTCGGCGGGGGTCACCGCAGGGACCTTGAAGCGGGGGATGCGCAGGTAGGAGGGGCGTCCCGACGCGGCGGCCCAGCGGACGGCGGCGCGGGTCTGGGCCGGGTCGGCGGGCACCACGACCGGCAGGCCGGGGACGGCCCGCATCCACGAGATGTCCTCGATGGAGTGGTGGGTCGGGCCGAGCTCGCCGTACGCCATGCCGGGGCTCTGCCCGCACAGCACCACGTGCCGGTCGCTGTAGACGACGTCGGCCTTGATCTGCTCCAGCGCCCGGCCGGTGAGGAACGGCGCAGCGGCCGACACGAACGGGATGAAACCGGCGTTGGCCAGCCCTGCCGCGACGCCGACGAGATCCTGCTCGGCGATGCCGACGTTGACCAGACGGTGCGGGAACTCCTCGCGGAACTTGACGAGGTTGCTGGACCCCACCGAGTCGTTGCACACGGCCACGATGCGCTCGTCGGCGCGAGCCATCGTGATCAGCTCGTCGGCGAAGTCGATCCGGCAGTCGAAGGTGGGGGTCTGCTCGGCCACGACGGTCATCGGCTCAGCTCTTCGAGTGCGAGGCGGACCTGCTCGTCCGTAGGCACCTTGTGGTGCCACTCGACGCGGTCTTCCATGAACGAGACTCCCTTGCCCTTGACGGTGTTGGCGACGACGGCCACGGGCCGGCCGGTCGTCGACGGCGCGTACGCCTCCTTGATCGCCTGGTGGTCGTGTCCATCGATGATGCGCACCTCCCACCCGAACGCCGCCCACTTGTCGTCGAGCGGTTCGAGCTTGTTGGTGTCCTCGGTGCGGGCGCCCTGCTGCAGGCGGTTGCGGTCGACCACGGCGGTGAGGTTGTCCAGGCCGTAATGGGCGGCCGTCATGGCGGCCTCCCAGTTGCTGCCCTCCTGCATCTCGCCGTCGCCGAGCACCACGATGGTGCGCCAGCTCTCCCCGCGCAGCTTCGCGCCGAGCGCGCACCCGGTGGCGACCGGGAACCCGTGCCCGAGCGGACCGGTGTTGGTCTCCACGCCGGGCACCTTGACGCGGTTGGGGTGGCCGTTCAGCGGTGACAGGGGCGCCATGAACTCCGACAGCCGTTCGCGGGCGAAGAAGCCGCAGGAGGCCAGCGTCGAGTAGAGAGCGGCGGCGCAGTGGCCCTTGCTGAGGATGAACCTGTCGCGTTCGGGGTTGGCCGGGTCGAACGGATCCAGCCTGAGCGTCCCCCACATGGCGGTGACGAGCAGGTCGGTCACCGAAAGGTCGCCGCCGACGTGGCCCATCCGGGCCGCCTGGATGGTGGTCAGGACGTCACGGCGGATGCCTGTGGCGATCTTCGCCAGTTCGGGGGCCGCCTCGGCGGGAGTGGCCGCGCGCAGGCCTGCGCCGCGCTCGACGTAGGCGCGGGCGGCGGCCTCGTCGAGTTCGAGTGGCCGAGGGGCGATGTCCAGGGCGGTCATGCGGATTCGCTCTCGGCGAGCGCGCGGTAGAGGGCACGCTTGGCGACCCGCTGGGCGGCCAGCGCGTCCTGGGCGGACTGGGCGGCGGCCAGTTCGTCGCGGTCGAGGTAGTTGAGCGCGTGGTGGAAGGCGCGCATCGTGCGGATGCCCGCGCGGGCGGCCTCGACCGAGTCCTCCCTGAACGGGAACTGGTCGAGCTGCCACACGCCCTGCCAGCCGGCGTCGCGCAGGGCGAAGAAGAACTCGAAGGTCTCCAGCAGGTGCACGGAACCGACGACCATGTCGTCGTCCCAGCCGCGGAAGTTGTCGTTGACGTCGATCGCGAAGAGTCTGCCGCGGCTGATCGCCATCTTCGCGGCCTCGGCCGGGGTCTCGCCGCCGTACAGCGAGTGGCCGAAGTCGAGCAGGATGCCGACGTTGTCTACGCCCATGTCCTCGATCGCGAGGAGAGTGCGGGCCACGGAGGAGAACACCATGCGGTTGCGCGGCTCGCGCGGTTTGTACTCGATGGCGAACTTGAGGTCGGGGAACGCCTGGGCCAGTTCCCTGACCGCGTCGACGGACTTGTCCCAAAGATCGGAGTAGTCGGCCTGGAAGGGGTAGTCGTAGCCGTCCTGGCCGGGCCACAGCTTGACGTAGTCGATGCCCAGCTCGCGGCCCACCTCGGCGGCGGCGGCGACCAGCTCGATGGCGTCGCGGCGGAGCGCCGGGTCAGGGTTGGTGAAGCCGCCCTTCATGAACTTGCCGGTGTAGAACTCCGGCGTCACGGCGATCGCCCGCAGGTTCTGCTCGGCCAGCGCGTCCTTCACCTCGGCGGTGCTGATGCCGCCGGGCGGGAACGGCCAGTTGAGGTCCACGACGGACAGTTCCCCCACGGCCCCCGCGAGCTTGATCGCGTCAAGGACGGTCCGGGGCTCGCCGTAGCCGTCGGTGGCGTACCGGTCGACGTAGGTGGCGAAGTGCCAGATGCCGGCACCGTAGATCGGCTCATCGTGGGTGTGAATGTTTATGCGATGACGATCAGACATGCTCGCACGTTAAGGGAGGATTAATTCGAGTGTCAATGGCCGCCCGGAGCGGCACCGGGGCGTGGCCACGGCCGGGACCGTCTCGGGGTCTTTGCTGTCCGTCGTCCGCGTCGGCGCCTGACGATCTGTCACATTTTGGAAACCTTGACGAGATCTACCGGCAAAGCGGATACTCCCCTTCGGCTCAGTCGATAGCGAATAGATATGCACAGAAGGGTTGCCGTGCCTCCAACCAAGCCCTCAGTCCCCTGGCGCCGCCGCACCGGCGTACTCGCCTGTGCGATCGCGACCCTCGCCGGGATGCTCAGCGTGACCGGCGGCGCGCTCCCCGCCGCGGCCGACTCCCGGGGAGGCGACCGGCCGAGAACGGTCGTCACCACGGACATGGAGCAGGACGACTACGCCTCGCTCATCCGCTACCTGCTCTACACCAACGAGCTCGACACCCTGGGCATCGTCTACACCAGCAGCAAATTCCACTGGTCGGGGGACGGCATGGGCACGCCGTTCTTCCTGCCCGACCGGGAGTACTCCACGCCGCAGACGTCGTGGCGGTGGACCGGAACGCGGACCATCCAGGACCAGGCCCTGCGCGCGTACGCCGAGGTCTACCCCAACCTGCGCAGGCACGACCCGCACTACCCCGCCCCGAACGAGCTGCTGTCCAAGGTCAAGATCGGCAACATCGAGTTCGAAGGCGAGATGGCCAAGGACACCGAGGGGTCGGACCTGATCCGCGACCTGCTGCTCGACCGTGACGCCCGTCCCCTGTACCTCCAGGCGTGGGGCGGCACCAACACCATCGCCCGGGCCCTCAAGTCGATCGAGCAGCGGTTCGCCGGCACGAAGCAGTGGCCCCGCGTCAAGGACCAGGTGTCCAAGAAGGCGGTGATCCTCGCCAGTGGCCTCCAGGACGAGACCTACGCGAAATACATCGCCCCCGTCTGGCCGGACATCCGTGTGCAGAACATGGCGGCCGGTTACGCCACCTGGGGCTACAACTGTTCACGGGGGCAGGGCAATGTCCGAGGTCTCCCGGCTGACCGCGTCTACTTCAGCGGCGCGTGGATCAAGCAGAACATCCAGATCGGGCCGCTGGGCTCGCTCTACCGTTCCTGGCTCGACGGTCAGTCGATGCCTGGCGACCCGCTCGACATCTTCGGCGACCCCGAACGCGCCCCGTCGGGCTGGTGCAAGCCGCTGGAGCGGTACGACTTCCTCTCCGAGGGAGACAACGTCGCCTTCAACCCCCTGCTCGACACCGGCGTCCAGGACCCGGGCAACCCGCTGCTCGGCAGCTGGGGCGGCCGGGCGACCCGGACGAGCACCACGCCGAACCTGTGGACCATGGTGGACACGGAGAAGGACGACACCGGCGACGACGTCAGCGACTACACGACGCTGCGGTGGGCCGGGGCCGCGCAGAACGACTTCGCGGCCCGCATGCGGTGGACCCTGACCCCCAGGTACGGGGACGGCGACCACGCGCCCACCGTGAAGATCCTCGGCGGCGAAACGGTCCGGGCACGCCCCGGCTCCACGGTCACCCTCGCCGGCCGCGCCGACGATCCCGACCGAACCCCCGTGCAGCTCAGCTGGTGGCAGTACCGGGAGGAAGGCACCTATCCCGGCACCGTCACCGTCACCAACCGCGGTCACGACCGAACCTCCGTCACCGTCCCGTCGGACGCCACACCGGGCCAGACCATCTCGATCATCCTCCAAGGCACCGACCAGGGTACGTTCCCCCTTACGCGGTACGACCGGGTCATCATCCGGGTCGTCTGACACCACACGACACCACCCGGCGGGCGTGACGGTTCGCCGGGTGGTGTCACGATTCAGCAGAGGATCAACGCCATGGAATACCGTCAACTAGGCCGGTCAGGCCTGCGGATATCGGTGCTCACCATGGGCACCATGAGCTTCGGCGGCACGGGCAAGTTCGCCTACGTCGGCTCCACCGGTGTGGAGGAGGCGCGCCGCCAGATCGACATGTGCACGGACGCCGGGGTGAACCTCATCGACACGGCCGATGTCTACTCCGCCGGCCTGTCCGAGGAGATCGTCGGCAAGGCGATCGAAGGGCGCCGCGACGAGGTGCTGCTCGCCACCAAGGTCCGCATGTCGATGGGCGACGGCCCCAACGACGCCGGGCTGTCCCGGCACCACGTCATCAGCGGCGCCGAGGCGAGCCTGCGCCGTCTCGGCACCGACCACATCGACCTCTACCAGGTGCACGAGTGGGACGGCAGCACCCCGCTGGAGGAGACTCTGGCCGCCCTGGACCACCTGGTGACCTCCGGCAAGGTCCGCTACGTGGGCGTCTCCAACTACGCCGGCTGGCAGCTCATGAAGGCGCTGGGCATCGCCGACAGGCTCGGCCTGCCGCGCTTCGTCAGCCAGCAGATCTACTACTCCCTGCAGGCCCGTGACGCCGAGTACGAGCTGATCCCGGCCGCCGTCGACCAGGGCCTCGGCGTGCTGGTGTGGAGCCCGCTGGCCGGGGGCCTGCTGTCCGGCCGCTACCGCCGGGGCGTGCGGCCGGCCGAAGGCCGCCAGCTCACCGACTGGAACGAGCCGCCGGTCCGCGACGAGGAGCAGCTCTACGACACGGTGGAGGTGCTGCTCGACATCGCGGCGGGACACGGCGTCTCGGCGGCTCAGGTGGCGCTGGCGTACCTGCTGGGCAGACCGGCGGTCACCTCGCTGGTGATCGGCGCCCGCACCACGGATCAGCTGGCCGACAACCTGGCCGCGGCCGACCTGAAGCTGTCGGACGAGGAGCGCGCCCGGCTGGACGAGGTCAGCCGCCAGCCGCTGCTCTACCCCTACTGGCATCAGGCGGCGACCGCGTCCGACCGCCTCTCACCGGCCGACCTCACGCTGCTCCAGCCGCACCTGTAGCCGGGACACTCCTCATCCCTTGGTGGCGCCGGCGGTCAGGCCGGCGACGATCCACCGCTGGAGCAGCGTGTACGCGAGGAGGATCGGCACGACCGCGATGAGGATCCCCGCGGCCAGGCCGGTGGTGTTGTTGGAGAACTGGCCCTGGAAGTTGAGCAGCCCGACGGGAAGGGTCTTGTTCGCGTCAGAGTTCAGCAGGATCAAGGCGAACAGGAACTCGTTCCACGTGGCCACGGCGTCCAGGATCAGCACCGTGACCAGGGCGGGCGCGGACAGTGGCAGCACGATGGTCCAGAAGATCCGCCAGTCGCCCGCCCCGTCCACGCGCGCCGCCTCGATGATCTCGTTAGGGAGCTGCCGGAAGAACGACTGCAGGACGAGGACCTCGAACGGGATACCGAAGGCGAGGTAGGGGCCGATCAGGCCGATGACGCTGTCGGTCGCGCCGGCGGTACGCATCATGATGAACACCGGGACGATCGCGATGTAGATCGGGATCGTCAGCCCGAGGAAGACCGAGAACATCACGGTCCGGCGGAATTTCATCCGGAGCTTCGCCAGGGCGAATCCGAGCATCGCCGAGATCAGCACGCCGAGCGGCACTTTGAGGATCAACAGCAGGGCGCTGTTGCCGTACGTGGTGGCGAAGTTCCCGATGTCCCAGGCGTCGGAGAAGTTCTCCCAGGTGAACGCCGACGGCCAGGAGAGCGGGCCGTTGCCGATGAAGTCCGACAGCGGCCGGATCGCGGTCACGACGAGCAGCGCCAGCGGCGAGATCCAGAAGACGGCCACCACGCCCGTCACGACCGTCAGGACAAGGCCGCCCCTGACGGTGTCCTTGGCGGAGGGGCGCTCCGTCTTCGACGGGGCGACGGCCGGGGTCGTGGTGATGGGGGTGACCGAGGTCATGCCGCACGCTCCCGGGTTTGCGACCGCACGTAGGGGATTCCCACCGCGATCGCGATGAGAGTGATCACGACGGCGATGGCCGTGCCGTAACCGGCCTGGTAGTACTGGAAGACGTTCGCGTACATCCAGGTCCCCATCACCTGGGTGGCCGTGCCGGGGCCGCCGTACGTCATGGCGTAGATCATGTCGAAGACCTTGAAGGAGTCGATCAGGGACAGCGCCAGCACGATGTAGTGCGCTGACCGCAGGCTGGGCATGGTGACGTGCCAGAACTGCCGCCACCGGCTCGCCCCGTCCACCCGCGCCGCCTCGTAGAGCTCCGCGGGGATGCTTTGCAGGGCGGCGACGTAGAGCAACATCGGGAACCCCGTCCGCAGCCACACCGCCGGCACCATCACGGCCCACAGCGCGGTGGAGTCCTGTCCGAGCCACGGCTGGGCCAGGTCACCGAGGCCGATCAGGCTCAGGAAGGAGTTGATGGCGCCGTACTGGGGGTTGTAGAGCCACCCCCAGATCGAGGCGATCGAGACCAGCGGGAGCACGCCCGGCGCGTAGAAGATCAGCCGGAGCACGGGCTTGGCGCGGACCTTTCCGTTCAGCAGCAACGCTAGCGCCAGGCCGATCGTCACCGGGAAGACGATCGTCACCAACGACCAGATCAGGTTGTTCTTCCCCGCGGTCAGCACCACCGGGTCGTCGAGCATGCGCGCGTAGTTGTCCAGCCCGACGACGTTGTACGCCGGGCTGAGGCCGTCCCAGTCGGTGAAGCTGAACCACAGGGATGACACGGCCGGATAGACGAGGAAGACGACATAGACCGTCAAGGCGGGCAGGGCGAACAGCCATGGCCGCCATCGCCCGCCCCGACGCCGAGGTGAGAGGGAAGTCATGAGCCCGCCCGTGTCAGTTCCCGGCCCAGGCGGCGACGATCTCCTGCATCTTCTCGGCCGCCGCGGCCGGTGTCATCGAACCCTGGAGAAGATCGCTCTGGATGCTGAAGTACTGGTCCGCCTCCTTCTTGGGGAAGGCCTGGTCCTGGATCGTGTAGAACGGGCTGTCACCGTATTTCTCGGCCCATTCCGCCGCCAGCGGTGTCGTCTCGGCGTCCGGCTCGGCGCCCTTGACCGTGGACGAGCCGATCTGCATGGCCTTCTGGCTCTCCGGTGTCAGCAGGAAGTCGAGCAGGGCGGCGGCCTTGTCCTTGTTGCCCGATCTGGCGTTGATCATGTAGCCCTCGACGAACCCGGAGTGCCGGGCCGGGGACTGGTCGGTCGGCAGTTGGAAGACCCCGAAGTCCTTGGGGTCCTTCTCGGCCGCCAGGATGGCCGCCGTCTCCGTCCACTGCCCCTCGATGTCGTAGGCGACCTTGCCCTGCACGTACCAGTTGCCGACGTCGGCGGGGTCGAGGCCGAGTGCGCCCTCGGGCAGCCACTTCTTGTCCTGCCACTTCTTGAACAGGGTGAACGCCTCGATGACCTCCGGCCGGTCCCAGCTGTCCTGGCCGAGCAGCAGTCGGTCGTGAAGCTCGGGGCCCGCGGTGTGCTCCAGCAGGTACTCGAACAGGCGCATGATGTGCCAGCCGTACTTGCCGCCCAGTCCGCACGGCGTGATACCGGCGGCCACGAGCTTGTCGTTCATCTCCTCGAGCTCGGCGTACGTCGTGGGCACGTCGGTGACGCCGGCTTTGGCCAGCAGTTCCTTGTTGTACCAGGCGCCCAGCGCGCGTGCGGTGAACGGGACACCGGCCTTGACTCCGTCGAAGGTCATGCCCTGGACGGCCGCGGTGTTGATGGAGGAGTCCCAGCCGTACTTCTGGTAGTACGGCGCGAGATCGGCCGCCTGCTTCGCCTTCGCGAACGGCGCACCGATCTGCCCACCCCAGATCCGCCAGATGTCGGGGCCGCTGCCGCCCAGCAGTTCCGTCCGGAGCTTGTCAGGATACTGGGCGGCACCCGATCCGGGGAGGCTGTCGACCGTGGTGGTCGTGCCGTTCTGCTCGTCGAACTTCTTCACCTGGGCCTTCAGCGACCCGATGGTCGTGTCGTCCTCGTAGGTGAACAGGCGCAACGTGTTCGACGCGGGCGCCGTCGCGCCCCCACCGCTGATGGACGCCCCGGTGCAGGCGCTGATCCCCAGCCCGGTGACCGCGACGGAGGAAAGGGCGAGGAATCCCCGACGGGTGTACGACCTGCCAGTCATGTCGATCTCCTTTGTCAGCAGGACAGCTGTTTCCCCCGAGGAACGTGTGCGTCAGTGGTGCTCGCGTCCGAAGGCCCGGATCTTGGCGAACATGTCCGCCAGGAGGAACCGCACATCGACCTCCTCGCAGACCCAGATCGGGTGGTTCGAACCGGGCAGGTAGGAGCCGTCCGCGCCGAAGCGGGGAGCGGGTCGCACGCGCAGGTTTCCACTCTGCGGGAAGAGCATCAGCGCGATGGCCGGCGAGTCACCCAGCGAGCGCGACTCGATCGGCTCGGGATGGTGGGCGGCGTTCCACTCGCGCAGCTGCTCGATCAGGTAGCGGCCCAGCGGGCCGGCGTCGCCGATCTCCTCCTCCAGCTCGGCATAGCTCACCGAGACCTTGGTGTAGACGTCCCTGGGCACCTGCCAGACGGTGATGCCGGAGCCGAACACCACGTTGGCGGCGTGGATGTCGTTGGAGAGGTTGAACTCGACCTGCGGGCCCTCGGCGTAGCCGCGGTATCCGGGGCCACCGATCCAGATCACGACCACCGGCCGCCGGACGAGCTCGGGGGCCAGGAGGATCGCGGAGGCCATGTCGGTCAACGGCCCGAGGAAGGCCACATGGAGCGGATGGTCCTGGCTCGCGAGCTTCGACTCCTCGATGATCAGCCGTGCGCCCGGTGAGTCCACCGGGGTGTGCTCGTCCGGCAGTGCCGTCGGCGCGCCATCGGCGACGGGGACGGAGCCGGTCATCCCGAGCAGGCCGAGCAGGAGGTCGATCTCTTCGCGGGACTCCTCCATGCTCCGCTTCGTCCGCCGGGTGCCGAAGTGGGCCGGGATCAGTCCCCGCAGGTCGAAGGTGGGCGACAGTAATCCGTGGACGATGGCGAACTGGTCATCGGCTTCGTTCTTGGCATCGGTGTTGATGATCACTCTGCGCTGGCGCATCACAGCCTCCGACTGCATAATTATGCGATGCCGCATAATCCGTGCCCGTAGATTGGCCGATCCGCGAAGTGCTGTCAATAACTTCGTGCGACGTTCGACGTGAGGAGTGCTTCTCCCGCGCGCACAACGGTGTGAGGGCGGGGCGGCCGAGCAGACATTGGGGCTGCGCGAGGAGCGACACCGCCATGGACAATGTGGTGCGACGGGATTCCGCGACGGTGAAGAGGACGGGGCCTGATGACTGTGCACGCGAGCGGCGCCGGCCGGTCCGTCTCCGACGGGCGGGTGCGGCTGATCACCAAGGTCGCGCACATGTACTACGAACAAGGCATTCGCCAGGCCGACATCGCGGACGCGCTGCACATCTCGCAGACGAAGGTGTCCCGGCTGCTCAAGCGGGCGAGTGAGATCGGCATCGTGCGTACGGTGGTCATCGCCACCCAAGGGGTGCACCTGGCACTCGAACAGGCCCTGGAGAGCCGATACGGCCTGCAGGAGGCCGTCGTCGTGGACGTCGACGGCGACGAGTCGGAGATCATCGCCGGTATCGGCTCGGCAGGGGCGGCCTATCTCGAATCCACCCTTGCCGGCGGGGAGCGGATCGGCATCTCGCCCTGGAGCCAGACGCTCCTGTCGGTCGTCGACAGGCTGCGCCCCCTCCGCGTGACCGGCGCCGATCGCGTCGTCCAACTCCTCGGCGGCGTCGGGGAGCGTGCCGTCCAGGCCAAGGCCAACCGCCTGCTGAGTCATCTCGCCGAACTGATCGGGGCCGAACCGACCTACGTCCAGGCTCCCGGCCTGGTCGGCACGGCCGAGATCCGCCAGAGCCTGATCACCGACGCGGCCATGCAGTCGGTGGCCGAGGAGTGGCAGAACCTCACGATGGCGCTCGTCGGCATCGGCAGCGTGCAGCCATCGCCGCTACTGCGCGACAGCGGCAACGCCATCGACCCTGCCGACCAGGATCAGCTGATCGCCGCGCACGCGGTCGGCGACGTCTGCCAGCGCTTCTTCGACTCGACCGGCGAGCTGATCCACAGTGACCTGAACAGCCGGGTCGTCGGCATCGACCCCGAGGTCTTCCGCACGATCCCGCGCCGGATCGGCATGGCCGGCGGCGAGCGCAAGCACGCGGCCATCCGCGCGGCGATCACCGGCGGCTGGGTCAATGTCATCATCACCGACGTCGCGACGGCCAACGCGCTCCTCCATGAGAATCAGCACGCAGAGCGGCCGACAGCGCCGTGAAGCCGATGCTGCCGGCCTTGCTCGGTTCAGGGCTGGTCGTCCTCGCGCTGGGTCTCCATCTCGGCCGTTGCGACTCCTTCGGGCTCTTCACGCTCGAAGTGATCGCATTCCTCGCGGGCACGACCCTTGTCGGAGCGGCCGTCGTCCTGCGCCTCAGGCCCGGCGTGGCGATGTCGGTGCTGATCCTCATCGGGGTCGCCGCGATCGCCTTCCTCGTCGCCTCTCTGGCGGTTGCCGCGTCCTTCTCCCGGTGTTACGAGCTCTGACGTTCAGGCAGGCCACATCCGGGTGACCACGTTCTGCGCGAGCAGCCACACGGCGGAGCCGGCCGCCACCGTCAGCACCGCCACGCGCACCTTTCCCCCGTCGAGATAGCGCCGCAGCGGCCCCGACACCGCGAACCCGAGCACCATGGGAACGATCAGCGCCGCCCCGGTGGTCAGCGCGGAGGCGGGCAGCTCCCCCACGACGGCGAGGATGACGAGCGACTGCGCGGCGCTGAGGAAGAAGAACATCGCCAGCGTGGCTCTGATCTGGGCGCCCTTGGCGTTCTGGTAGACGAGCGCGATCGGCGGGCCGCCGATGCCCGTGGCGGTGCCGGTGATGCCCGACACGAAGCCGGCCGAGGTGACGGTCAGGCCGTTGCGCGGCACGCTCAGCGCCCTGGCGGTCAGCACCACGGCGACCAGCACCATGACGGCGACGAAGATGCTGCGTGCGTATACGGAGACATAGACGATGACGACCGCGCCGATGATGCTGCCCGGGAACCTCCCGAGGGTGGCGAACCCGACGCCGCGCCAGTCCACCCTCCGCCACTCGGTGGCCAGCGTGAACAGCGGAAGCGTCATGTTGACCACCTGGATCGCGCCCGGCATGACGCCGGGGTCCAGCATCGTGAGCACGGGCGCCGCGACCAGCCCCACCCCGAACCCCACACTGCCCTGCACGATCGCCCCGACGAAAACCGCCAGACCACCCACCATCAGCACCAACACCACATCAGTCATGCAGAGAGTCAACCATCTTTACTCTCCGTTGCCGGTACAGGGCCCGCAGTCAGGAACCTCCCGTATCGCACCCTAGTGGAGGGGTCTCATCACGTTTCCCGAGGAGAGAGATGAGGGTGATCCAGGGCGAGACATGACTCGCCGACCTGGGCGCGCCGACCGGCGGTGAGCAGCGCTCTCGCCGCCCCCTGTTGAGATGACGACGCCATCCAGGGATTCGCCGCCCGGCGAATACCTGGTTCGCCGGGTGGCATGCGTCATCGTGCCACATGCCGACGGCGTGTTCTTTCAGGCGGCACACATGGTCACCCGAACCGGCACGCCCGGTTGCCCGCCCGCCCTTCCGTGGCCGCAACCTTGGCTTCATGACGAGTAAGGAAACCTCTCCCTTCCACGGACGCCTGCTCATCGGCGCGACCGGATCGGCGGCCGTCGCCACGTTGCCGATGTACATCGGCGCGCTGCGCGCCGTTTTCCAGGGCACGATCACCGTTCTGATGACGCACACGGCGTCGGTCTTCCTGCCCGCGCACACCGCCGGCCTGTTCGCGGACCGCGTCGTCACGGGAGAGTCGGCGGACACCTGGCCGGAAGCGAACCACGCGACGCTGGCCGCCGGGCATGACATGACGGTGGTGCTGCCGGCGACCGCGCACACACTGCACGTGACCGCCTCGGGCGGCGCGCCCAACATGCTCGCGACCACGATCCTGGCGGCCACCCATCCCGTCGTGTTCTTCCCGGTGATGACCGGTGACATGTGGAACAAACCGGCCGTCCAGCGCAACGTGACCCAGTTGCGGTCCGACGGTTACCACGTGATCGATCCCGTGTGGGGCCAGAGGTACGACGTCACGCTCGGCCGGTTCGTCGACAGCCCGCAGCCGCCGCCCCCGCCGCTGTTCCTCGACGTGGTGCGGGAGCTGATGCCTCAGAGCGCGCTCTCCCCGGCCCGGTAGGCCCCCGGCGTCGTGCCGGTGACGGAGCGGAACGCGCGGTGCAACTGCGCCGTACCGGCGAATCCGCACTCCAAGGCCACGGCCGCCAGCGGAAGACCCGGCCGGGCCCGCAGGAGCTGGCGGGCACGGGCCACGCGAAGGCGCCGGATCAACGCGGTCAGCGGCTCGCCGTCGGCGGCCAGCACGCGGAAGAGCGAGCGCCGCGACATCCCACAGCCGGCGGCCACGGCCGGGGCGTCGAGACGGAGGTCGTGCGCATGCCGCTGGACGAACCGGTGCACGCGTTCCAGGGCGTACGGGCGCGTGCTGTCCAGGAAGGTCATCGATCCCGGCGCCAGCGCGGCGGCGCGCCCGTCCTGCCGGACCACGGCCTGGCCGGCGGTCTGGATGTTGACCAGCAGGAACTCGTCCTGATCCCGCGCGATCATCCGGCCCGTGCGTGTCACCTGCTGAGGGCCGGAGGACAGCGTCGACCATCCGATGCCGTCAAGAACGGTGTGCTCGATCCACCCCTGAAACGGCTGCTCCCCCGTCGGCCGGACCGCGACGTGCACGAGCGTGTCACAGATGACGTCGGACCAGTAGGCGAAGGCGTCCGGGGCAGCCACGTCCTCGGTGGAGCGGATCGTACGTGAGGCCGGCTGTCGCACACCTCCATGGTGTCACTCGACGCCTGGAGCGATTCCTCGGCCCTGTGACTCCTTCACTCCGGCACGTCCTAGGCTGCCGGTCGTGGCATTCTCACCCCTCAGCCGTGTTCTCGCGCTCGCCGCGGTCCTCTTCTCGTCCGGCCAGATCGCCCACGCCGCTCCCGTCGCCGACCCGTTCCCGGAGAAGGCGGGGAAGCTGGGGGCGGTGTCGTGTCCCGAGACGCCGATCAGCCAGGGCGGGATCCCCCGGCCGCGGCAGTACCTCCAGACAGTCATGAAATGTCTGGACAAGTCGTGGAAGGCGTACTTCACTCGCGCCGGGCGTGATTTCACCAGGCCCGTCGCCCGCTACTACGACGAGCCGGCGTCGACCATGTGCGGCATGCCGTGGCCCGGACACGTGGAGGCCGCCTACTGCCCCGGGAACGCGACCATCGTCTTCTCCCTCACCGGCCGCTGGATCGAGGACCGTGCCGACCTCTACCCGATGAAGGTGGCCGCCCACGAGTACGCGCACCACGCGCAGAGCCTGCTCGGCATCCGCCGCGACTACGAGAAGGCGTACAAGAGCGCCGCGGAGGACCGCAAGCGCGAGCTCCAGCGCCGCTACGAGCTCCAGGCCGACTGCCTGTCCGGGGTGTTCCTCGCCAGCGCGTGGCACTCCCTGACGCGCACGCCCGAGGACTGGGCCGACCTGCTCGACGCCACCCGCGCCTCCGGCGACGAGGACGGCCCGCGCACCCACGGCAAGGGCGCCACCCGGGTCGCGTGGCTGCAGCGCGGCTATCGGGCCCTGTCCCCCGCCGCCTGCGACACCTGGTCGGCCCCCTCCTCCAAGGTGTCCTGACCAGGGCGGACGGGTCACCGCGCCGAGGTGAGCCACTGCTCGACCGGCGGTCATGACCTTCGTCACGCTGGCGATCGGCACAGGGACCTGCTCCCCGCTGACGCCCAGGCTGCCCACGCCCTCGACCTCGACCGCCGCCTGGCCCTCGGCAGGCCACGGCAGGGACACGCCGGGGACGGCGGCCCCGGAGACGGCCGGTACGGCGCCACAGCCGGCCAGAGCCCCCGCCAGCAGGAAGAACATCAACAGACGTCGCATACCGGACACGTTCTGCGGTCAACGTGTCCGTCCGGCCGTGAGCGTGTCTCCGGCGGGGCTTGACCGTGTATCAGCCGTGTATCAGCGGGGCAGCCGCAGAGTGGCGACGGCGCCGCCGTCGGGGGCGTGCGTCGTCGTCCTCGACCAGCAGGATGAAGGTCACGCTGTACCTTACGCGCGGGCAAAGGGAGAGCCGCCCGGCCGGTGGTCGTCCGGACGGGCGGCTCTCGTGGAATTCGGGTGGTTCCCCCGATGCGGGCGCGTGAGGATCACGCCCAACCCCCGGCGCCAGGCCAAGGGCTCCCGCAGCTTCCCGCCTGGCTCATGACCGGACGGGAAGGCGGGAAGACCTAGCGGCTCACTTGGCGAGCAGGGAGCGCAGGACGTACTGCATGATGCCGCCGTGGCGGTAGTAGTCGGCCTCGCCCGGCGTGTCGATGCGGACCACCGCGTCGAACTCGACGTCGCCGGCCTTGACGTGGACCGTGCGCGGGATGCCGCCCTTGTTGAGCTCTTCGACACCGGTGATGTCGAACGTCTCCTCGCCGGTCAGGCCCAGCGCCTCGGCCGAGGCGCCCTCGGGGAACTGCAGCGGCAGCACGCCCATGCCGATCAGGTTGGAGCGGTGGATGCGCTCGTAGGACTCGGCGATGACGGCGCGGACGCCGAGCAGCGCGGTGCCCTTGGCCGCCCAGTCACGCGAGGAGCCGGAGCCGTACTCCTTGCCCGCCAGCACGACCAGCGGCGTGCCGGCCGCGGCGTAGTTGACGGAGGCGTCGTAGATGAACGACACCGGGCCGTCGGGCTGGGTGAAGTCGCGGGTGTAGCCGCCCTCGGTGCCGGGCGCGATCTGGTTGCGCAGGCGGATGTTGGCGAACGTGCCGCGGATCATCACCTCGTGGTTGCCGCGCCGCGAGCCGTAGGAGTTGAAGTCCTTCACCTCGACGCCGTTGGCCCGCAGGTATTGGGCGGCCGGGGTGCCGGTCTTGATGGAGCCGGCCGGCGAGATGTGGTCGGTGGTGACCGAGTCGCCCACCTTGACCAGCACGCGCGCCCCGGTGATGTCGGTGACAGGCTCCGGCTTCTCCGGCATGCCGTCGAAGTACGGGGCCTTGCGCACGTAGGTGGACTGAGGGTCCCACTCGAACGTGTTGCCGGTCGGGATCGGCAGCGAACGCCAGTGGTCGTCGCCCTTGAACACGTCGGCGTAGTCGCGCTCGAACATGTCGCGGCCGATCGAGGAGTGGACCACCTCCGCGATCTCCTCCGGCGAGGGCCAGATGTCGCGCAGGTAGACCGGCTCGCCGTCGCTGCCGAGGCCGAGCGGCTCGTGGTCGAGGTCGAGGTCCATCGTCCCGGCCAGCGCGTACGCCACCACCAGGGGCGGCGAGGCCAGGTAGTTCATCTTGACGTCGGGGTTGATGCGCCCCTCGAAGTTGCGGTTGCCGGACAGCACCGCGGTGACCGCGAGGTCGTTGGCCTGGACCGCCTCGGAGATCTCCGGCGGCAGCGGGCCGGAGTTGCCGATGCAGGTGGTGCAGCCGTAGCCGACGAGGTTGAAGCCGATCTTGTCGAGGTACGGCTGGAGCCCCGAGCGCTCGAAGTAGCCGGTGACGACCTGCGAGCCGGGGGCGAGCGAGGTCTTGACCCACGGCTTGCGGGTCAGGCCCTTCTCGACCGCGTTGCGGGCCAGCAGCGCCGCGCCGAGCATGACGTACGGGTTGGAGGTGTTGGTGCACGAGGTGATCGCGGCGATCGAGACGATGCCGTGGTCGATCTCGAACGAGGTGCCGTCGGCCAGCGTGACGGGCACCGGCTTGTGCGGCCGGCTACCGTTGGCGCTGGAGTTGGAGGCCGGCGAGTCTGAGGCCGGGAAGGTCTCCTCGACCGCCTCGTCGACGCCGTCGCTGACGTAGTTCTGTACGTCGTGGCGCCAGGTGGTCTTGGCGGCCGACAGGGCGATGCGGTCCTGCGGGCGCTTGGGGCCGGCGATCGACGGCACGACGGTGCCGAGGTCGAGCTCGATGTATTCGGAGAACACCGGCTCGGGCGCGGACGGGTCGAGCCAGAGGCCCTGGGCCTTGGCGTACGCCTCGACGAGGGCGATCTGCTCCTCGGAGCGGCCGGTCAGGCGCAGGTAGTCGACGGTCTGGCCGTCGATCGGGAAGATCGCGCAGGTGGAGCCGAACTCGGGGCTCATGTTGCCGATCGTGGCCCGGTCGGCCACCGGCACGGACGCGACGCCCTCGCCGTAGAACTCCACGAACTTGCCGACCACGCCGTGCTTGCGCAGGATCTCGGTGATGGTCAGCACCAGGTCGGTGGCGGTGGCGCCGGCCGGCAGGCGGCCGTTGAGCTTGAAGCCGACCACGCGCGGGATGAGCATGGAGATCGGCTGGCCGAGCATGGCGGCCTCGGCCTCGATGCCGCCGACGCCCCAGCCCAGCACGCCGATGCCGTTCTCCATCGTGGTGTGCGAGTCGGTGCCGACGCAGGTGTCGGGGTAGGCCCGAAGAACGCCACCGTCCTCGCGGGTCATGACGACCCGGGCCAGGTGCTCGATGTTGACCTGGTGGACGATGCCGGTGCCGGGCGGGACGACCTTGAACTCGTCGAAGGCGGTCTGGCCCCAGCGCAGGAACTGGTAGCGCTCGTGGTTGCGCTCGTACTCGCGCTCGACGTTGCGCCGGAAGGCGTCGGGGTGGCCGAAGTAGTCGACGATGACCGAGTGGTCGATGACCATCTCGGCCGGCGCGAGCGGGTTGACGCGCGCCGGGTTGCCGCCGAGGTCGCGGACGGCCTCGCGCATGGTGGCGAGGTCGACGACGCACGGCACGCCGGTGAAGTCCTGCATGATGACGCGGCCGGGCGTGAACTGGATCTCCACACTCGGCGCGGCCTCCGGGTCCCATCCGCCGAGCGCGCGGATGTGGTCGGCGGTGATGTTCGCGCCGTCTTCGGTGCGGAGGAGGTTCTCCAGCAGGATCTTCAGGCTGTACGGGAGGCGTCCGGCGCCGTCGACGGCGTCCAACCGGAAGATCTCGTATGACGCGTCGCCGACGCGTAGCGTGTCACGGCTGCCGAAGCTGTTCGCGGACACGGTGTTCGCCTCCTCGATAGACAAGTGTTCACTCCAAATCCTGCCGCAAGCCCGGAGCGGGAAACACGTTAGGTGAGCCTAAGTCTCAGGCCCGCGACAGATGTCTCGATGTCAAGATATCTCTAGGGTATCTCGACATCAAGTTAAACGGGTGCCAGGCGCCAGAAGAGCAGCCCGATGATGGCCACGGACAGGACCGGGGCGAGGATCTTCTGCTCGAACTTCCTGCCGGTCTTGATGCCGATCTTCCAGGGCAGCACGAACTTCGCCGACAGCGGCCAGAGCACCGGGCAGCCCCTCTCGGTCATGCAGTCGCCGACGACGTGGGCCAGGCAGCCGATGCCCACGACGAGCCCCAGCCAGGCGTAGCCGACGTCGAGGGAGAGAAAGACGGCGTACAGGCCGGCGGTGAGCCCGATGTTGATCATTGCGGACCCGAGCTTGTTGCCGGGGATGCCGACGCCGATGGCCCGCAGGGCGAGGCCGACGAGCAGGACGACCATGATGTCGCGCCCGATGGGATAGGCGTTCGCCAGCCAGTGCGCCGCGAAACCCATCGCCACGGCGAAGGCCAACGAATGAGTCGCCCCGCGATGGCCCCCGCCGAGCCAGTTCACGACCTTGCTGAGGGCCCAGGTGACGGGCCCGAACGTCTGCGCGATCGTCGCGCTCGGATGGTCGAGGTCGGGCAACATCGCCGCGCCCGCGCAGATGACCGCTCCGGCGATCAGCTCGGCGGGATTGAGGGCGTTGGCCATGATCCCGGTCTCGATGAAGCGGGAGGGCGCGTCGTTCAGCAGCGGCAGAGCGGCCAGGGGCGGAGCGAGCCCCAGCCAGGCGATGGCCCCCGTCATCGCATGTGTGTGCCCCATCATGATCGGGACCCTACGGCAAAGAAAGCCTTTACGCGTCCCGGCATGCCAAGGCCCTGCGGGGCCGGGAACAGAGATGTGACCCCCGGGCGAACACGGCCGCGGGGCATCGCAGGTCAAAGCTCGGGGAAACCCGGGACGACCGGGCGTGAAACGCAGACGAGGCCGTCTCCACGGCGACAGCACCCCCCAGCCCTGCCGACGCGGAACGACCTCGTCTGATGTGTAGAACGCGTACCGCTTCCGATCCTGTTCCCCTGATTCCGCAACTTTTTCGTGATCTGGCTCACTCTGTCGCGGGCCTTGATGACAGCGTTCTATCGATATATCGTTGACGCATCGAGAATGGATCGCGATATAGGAGGACAGACATGAGTCACCCTCTCGCGGCGGGTCTCCCCTGGCTCGGCGCACAGGCGTGCGGGCGCGCGGCCCGCGAGGCGCTGCGCGGCATGGCCGGCGCGTTCGACCTCGGCGGGCACCACAGCGGGCATCACAGCGGGCATCACAGCGGGCACCACAGCGGGCACCACGGCGGGCATCACGACCGGCGGGAGCGCGGCATGCGGGGGCCGGGCCCGTTCCCGTTCGACTTCGGGCGCGGCCCGTGGGGGCCGCCGGGCGGGCCCTGGGGCGGCGGCCACCGCGGCTGGGGCGGCCGGGGCCGCAAGGCCAAGCGGGGCGACGTACGCGCCGCCATCCTGGCGCTGCTCGCCGAGGAGCCGCGCAACGGCTACCAGATCATCCAGCAGATCGCCGAGCGCAGCGAAGGCGGCTGGAAGCCAAGCCCCGGCGCCGTCTACCCGGCGCTGCAGCAGCTCACCGACGAGGGCCTGGTGATCCCCGCGGAGAGCGAGGGCCGCAAGACCTTCCGCCTCACCGACGAGGGCCGCGCCTACATCGAGGAGCACTCCGACGAGGTGCGCGCCCCGTGGGACGAGATGCGACCCGACATCGACGACAACACCGCCGATCTGTGGCACATCGCCCGGCAGTCGGCGTTCGCCATGACGCAGATTCTCCACACCGGGAACGACGCGCAGATCCGCGAAGCGCGTAAGACTCTGGTTGAGGCCCGGCGCAGGCTCTACCAGATTCTGGCCGACGACGAGCCCGGCGACGAGTGACCCGGGCGCGCACGGCTGGAGCGACGGGACGCGGCGGCCTCGGGGGTGACCCGGGCCGCCACACCGCACGAGGCACGACCATGGGCATGACCGGCGCCGCACCGGATGGCCGGTTCGGGCAGAGCGAGGAGCCAGAGATGGACCGCGACGATCTCCGCGTCGGCGACGCGGAGCGGGAGCAGACGATGGCCGCCCTGCGCGAGCACTTCGCGCAGGGCCGGCTGACCCACGAGGAGCTCGACGAACGGCTCGACCAGGCACTGACCGCCAAGACGGGCCGCGACCTCGCCCGCGTGACGGCCGACCTGCCGGGCCACGGCCCGTCGCCGGTCGCGCCGGAATGGGCGCCCGAGCGTGGCCCGTGGCACGGGCCGGGCTGGGGCCACGGCCATCACCCCGGGCCGGGATCGTTCCACGACGTGGCCGGCTGGCGGGCGGCGGCGCACGCGCACCGGCAGCAGATGCGGGCCGTGCGCCACACGCAGCGGGAGGCCCACCGCGCCGCCTGGGCGGGCCGGCGCGGTCACCTGGGGCCGCGGCACCACGGCCCGCGCCCGTTCCTGCCCGTGCTCTTCGTGATCACGGCGCTGGCGCTGATCTTCGGCGGGGCCGGGCTGTTCAAGGTGCTGTTCGTGGTGTTCGTGGCGGCGCTGCTGTTCAGCGTGGTCCACCGCCACGTCCACTCCCGCCGCTGACGCGGGGGCTCTCGTTGACGCAGCGCAGGACGGGGAAGGCGGTCAAGGCGGCCGGGTCGAGCTCGCGCGCGGTGGTGACGTGGAAGACGGCGCTCTCGCCGGGCAGCAGCGTGACGAGCTGGTCGTCCACCTCCGCGTCCGGGTCGAGGCGGTCGGGGAAGAGCGCCAGCTCGCGCAGCACGGTGACGGCTGTGACCGTCACCCGGTAGCCGCCCTCCACCCGCTCGGTGCACGCCTCCCAGGCCGCCGGCGGGAAGCCGGCGGCGGAGTCCTCGGCGTAGCAGGCGACCGCGCGCACCTCTCCCAGGCGGGCCACGAGCAGCTCGCCCGCCGGGTCGCCGGGCACGGCCACCGCCGGCGGCAGCTCCACCCGGGTCACCGCCCTGGGCGCGACGTGCACGGAGACGACCTCCTTGGCCAGCGGCTCGCCCGCGAGGCCGTGGCGGACCAGCGCGAGCTCGCCCGTCCAGGGCTCGGCCGAGTCGTTGACCAGGCTCACCTGCCCGTCGTGCACGGTGAGCAGCCGGTCGGCGTAGGCGCGGCGGAGGGCGTACCACAGGGGCTTGCGCCGCCCGTCGCCGTCGACCGCCGACCATGACGTGACCGGCCAGCAGTCGTTGAGCTGCCAGACGATCGTCCCCATGCAGTACGGCATCAGCGACCGGAACCGCTCGATCCCGAACGCCATCGCCCTGGCCTGGTTGAGCTGGGTCAGGTAGTGCCAGTCGTCGAACGTCTCCGGCCGCGGCAGGTGCTCGCCGAGCCCGCGCAGCAGCTTGTCCTGCCCGTCGATCGCCTTCTGGTGGGAGGAGCCGGGCGTGAGCGGCTCGTCGGAGGAGGCCCGGCGCAGCGTTGCGTACGCGGGCGGCCCCTGGAAGCCGAACTCGGCGACGAACCTCGGCCGGTAGGCGGCGTAACGGGTGTAGTCCTCGCGGTTCCAGACGTCCCAGATGTGGATCGTGCCACGGGCGGGGTCGTTCGGCGGCAGGCCGGGCGCGCCGGAGTAGGGGCTGCCCGGCCAGTACGGCCGGGCCGGGTCCAGCTCGGCCACGACCGACGGCAGCAGGTCGTGGTAGAAGCCCGCGCCCCAGCTGCGGTGCTCCAGCCGCTCCTGCCAGCCCCAGTCGGCGTGCCCCTCCAGGTTCTCGTTGTTGCCGCACCACAGGGCCAGGCTCGGGTGGCGGGCCAGCCGGGCGACGTGCTCGCGGGCCTCGGCCTCGACCTCCGACCGGAACGGCTCCTCCTCCGGGTAGGCGGCGCAGGCGAACGGGAAGTCCTGCCACACCATCAGGCCCAGCTCGTCGGCCAGGTCGTAGAAGTCCTCGCTCTCGTACGTGCCGCCGCCCCAGACGCGCACCAGGTTGACCCCGGCGTCCACGGCCTGGCCGAGCCGGCCGGTCAGGCGTTCGCGGGTGACGCGGGCGGGGAAGCAGTCGTCGGGGATCCAGTTGACGCCCCTGACGAACACCGGCACGCCGTTGACCGCCAGCCGGAACGCCTCCGGCTCCAGCTCGACGTCACGGAAGCCGATCCGCCCCGTCCACTCCTCCGCATCCAGCCGCACGGACAGGTCGTAGAGCGGCTGGGCGCCGTACCCGCGGGGCCACCACAGCTCCGGCTCGGGGACCCGCAGGGTGAGCGCGGCCGTGCGCCCGTCGAGCCGCCGCTCGGTGCGCGCCCCGGCGACCTCGGCGGTCAGCGTGAGCGGCTCCTCCGTGGTGCGCTCGACGCGGACGTGCACCTCCACCGTGCCGTCGGCGCGCGCCAGCGGGCGCACCTCGGCCAGGCGGGCGCGGCTCCAGCTCTCCAGCCCGATCGGCCGCCAGATGCCGGCCGTCACGACGTTCGGCCCCCAGTCCCAGCCGAAGTTGCAGGCCGTCTTGCGGATGAACGGGTAGGGCTCGTCGTACGCGCCGGGCCGCTCCCCCAGCGCCGCCCGGCGCTCCTCGGCGTAGGCGTAGGCCGAGCCGAAGTGGACGACGAGCTCGTTGACGCCCTCGCGCAGCAGGTGGCGGACCGGGAAGCGGTAGGAGCGGTGCTGGTTGGCGGTGCTCCCCACGCGCACCCCGTTGAGGGTGAGCGCGGCGACGGTGTCCAGCCCCTCGCACACCAGGTCCGTACGCTCGTGCTCGTCCGGCGACCAGGTGAACGTGGTGCGGTAGGTCCATTCCTCGCGGCCGATCCAGGACAGCAGGTGCTCGTTGTCGTCGAGGTAGGGGTCGGGGATCACCCCGGCGGCGAGCAGGTCGGTGTGCACACAGCCGGGCACGGTCGCCGGCACCCCGTCGAGGTCCCGCGACGACAGGGTCCAGCCGTCGTGCAGCGGACGGTACGAACTCACGTGTTTCTCCTATTGACAGGTGCTGAGCCGGGCGCAGGCCACGAAGTGCCCCGATCCGGCCTCGGCGAGCACTCCGGTGCCGCCGTTCAGGTGGTAGGCGCAGGTGTCCACGGGCGTGGCGTCGTCCCAGGGCTGGTGCAGGCGCGGCACGGCCGCCAGCAGCTCGCGCGTGTACGGGTGCAGCGGGCCGCCGAAGACCTGCCCGGTCGGCCCCATCTCCACGACGCTGCCCCGCCGCAGCACGATCGTGCGCTCGGCCAGGTAGGTGCCGAGGGACAGGTCGTGCGTGATGTAGAGAACGCCCAGCCCTCGCGACTTGAGCTCGGCCAGCAGGTTGAGCACCTCGATGCGGGTGGAGGCGTCCAGCATGCTGGTGATCTCGTCGGCGACCAGCAACCTGATCTCCAGCAGCAGCGCGCGGGCGATGAGCAGGCGCTGCAGCTGGCCGCCGCTGAGCTGGTGGGGGTACTTGCCGAGCACCTGGCCGGGGTTGAGACGCACGTCCCGCAGCGCGTCCTCGACCCGCGCCGCCCACTCCGGCCCGGGCACCGACGGGAAGTAGGCGTCCTTGACCATGGCGAACACCCGGTCGGCCTTGAACACCGGGTTGAACGAGCTGAACGGGTCCTGGAAGATTCCCTGGACGCCGCGGTAGAACTCCTTGCCCTGCCGCACCGGGCGGCCGTCGAAGGTGATCGTGCCGCTGGTGATCGGCTGCAGCCCGAGGATCATCCGGCCGATCGTGCTCTTGCCGCTGCCGCTCTCCCCGATCAGCGAGACGACCTCGCCGGGGGCGACCTCGAAGCTCACGTCGCTGACGGCGGTGAGGCTCCTGCCGCCGAGTGCGCCGATCCTGAACCGCTTGGTGACGTCGTCGAGTCTGAGCATCAGGCCTTCCAGCAGGCTACGTGGTGGTCGGGGGCGAGCTCGGTCACCGGCGGGTCCTCGCCGCACTCCTCGCCGGCGAGCGGGCAGCGGTCGCGGAAGCGGCAGCCCGCGGGCGGGTCCAGCAGCGACGGCGGGCTGCCGGCGATGCCGTCGAGCCTGCGGTCGGCGTAGCGGACGCCCACCTCGGGCAGCGAGTCGAGCAGCAGCCGCGTGTACGGATGCCGGGGCGCCTTGACGATCACGTCGGCGGGGGCCTTCTCGGCCAGGCGGCCGGCGTACATGACCATGATCGTGTCGGCGATGTGGTGGGTGAGGGCGAGGTCGTGCGTGATGAAGATCATGCTCTTGACGTAGCCGCTGTCGCGGAAGCCGAGCAGGGCGCGGGCCACGGCCTTCTGGGTGGAGACGTCGAGCGCGGAGGTGACCTCGTCGGCGATCAGCAGGGACGGGTCGAGCAACGTGGAGATGACCATCACCATGCGCTGCCGCATGCCGCCCGACAGCTCGATCGGGTAGCGGTCGAGCACCGCGGGCGGCAGGCCGACGTGGGCCATGCGGCTCTCCAGCTCGGCGGGGTCCACCGCGGCGCCGCGCGACCTGAGCAGCTCGGCGACCAGTCTGCGAATCTTGCGGGTGGGGTTGAGCGCGCTCATGGCGTACTGCGGGATGAGGGAGACCCGGCGGAAGCGGAAGTCGTTCATCCTGCGGTCGTCGTCGATCGGCAGCTCCTCGCCGTCGAGCGCGACCGTGCCGCCGGTGCGGCGCATGCGACCGTCCATGCGGATGAGGGCCTTGCCCAGGGTGCTCTTGCCGCAGCCCGACTCGCCGACCAGCCCGAGGATCTCGCCGTCGGCCAGGTCGAAGGAGACGCCGTCGAGCGCGCGCACGTCGCCCTTCAACGTCCTGTAGTGCACCCTCAAGTCGCTGACCTGCAGGCTCATAGCTCCCTCAGCTTCGGGTTGAAGACCTCGTCGAGGCCGACGTTGGCCACGTAGAGCGCGCCGACGACGGCGGTGATGGCGGCGCCCGGCGGGACGAACCACCACCACATGCCGAGCTGGAGTGCGCTCCACTGGGTGGCGTTCTGCAACATCAGGCCGAGCGAGACGGCGTCGGTGGGGCCGAGGCCGATGAAGTCCAGCGACGAGGCGATGAGGATGGAGCCGCCGAACAGCAGGATGAACGTCATGAACAGGTAGGAGCTCATGTTCGGCGCGATCTCCCTGGTGATGATCCGCCAGGTGCCCGCGCCGCTCATCCTGGCCAGGTCCACGAACTCGCGCGAGCGCAGCGTGAACGTCTGCGCCCGGATCGCCCGCGCCGCCCACGGCCACTGCGTCAGGCCGATGAACAACCCCTGCACGGCCACGCTGCGGATGCCGAGATAGGCGTTGACGATCAGCAGCACGGCCAGCGCGGGGATCACCAGGACCACGTTGGTCAGCATGTTGAGGACCTCGTCGACCACGCCGCCCCGGTAGCCGGCGGTGAAGCCGACCAGCATGCCGATGACCGCGGCGATGCCGCCGCCGATCGCGCCCACCGCGAAGGTGCTGCGCAGACCGTGCACGAACTGGGCGAAGATGTCCTGGCCGAAGGTGGTGGTGCCGAACCAGTGCTCGGCCGAGGGCGGGCTCATGGGGCGGGGGCCGTACTGGTTGGGCGGCACGTCCGTGAACAGCGGCCCGACCAGGCCGAGCACGAGCAGCACGGCGACGACGCCGAACCCGGTCAGCAGCTTGCCGTTGCGCACCGCGAAGTACAGCGCCTCGCGCCGTACGCCCTCCCGCTCCTGAGGGGTGACTTCCTGCAGCGCCGTCATGCGTCAGCACCCGCCATTCCCGCCCGCGTCCTGGGGTCGACCACGACGTAGACGATGTCGATGATGAAGTTGGCGATCAGCACGCCGAGCACGATGAACAGGAACGTGCCCTGCAACAGGAAGAAGTCACTGTTCTGGATCGCCTTGAGGATGAGGCTGCCGAGCCCCGGATAGGCGAAGACGATCTCGGTCACCAGCGCGCCCGCTACGATCACGCCGAGCTGCAGCGCCAGGCCGGTGATCTGGGGCAGGACGGCGTTGCGGAAGGCGTACCTGCGGATCAGCCTGGACGGGGCGCCGAGCGCGGACAGGTAGTTCGCGTAGTCCGACTCCAGCTCATAGATGATCATGTTGCGCATACCGATCGCCCAGCCGCCGAGCGCCACCAGGAACAGCGACAGGAACGGCAGCGCCCAGTGGTGCAGCAGGTCCAGCAGGAACGCCCACGACCAGGTGGGCTGCATGGAGAAGCTGTAGCCGCCGGCCACCGGGAAGAGACCCGCGACCACGCCGAGCCCCCAGGCCAGCAGCACGGCCAGCCACATGTACGGGGTGGCGGTCAGGATGTAGCCGATCGGCAGGACGGTGTTGTCGAGCACCCGGCGGCGGGCGGCGTACGCGCCGAACCAGTTGCCCACCACCCAGCTGAGCAGCACCGACGGCACCACCAGAGCCAGCGTGTACGGCACCGCGTCGGCGATCACCGTGCCGACGGGCGTCGGGAACAGCCATATGCTGAGCCCGAAGTCGCCGCGCAGCAGCGCGCCCCAGAAGCTGAGGTACTGCTGCCACAGCGGCTGGTCGAAGCCGAAAAGGTCGTTGTAGTAGGCCCGCATGGCGGCCACGGCCTGCGGCTGGGTCATGTTGGCCCGGGCCACCATGCTGGCCACCGGGTCGCCCGGCATGAAGCGCGGGATCATCCAGTTGACGGTGACGGCGACGAAGAACGTCAGCCCGTAGACGAGCAGTTTCCTGCGGAAGTAACGGCGCACGTGTGTCTCTCCGTGAAGGGCCCCCGCCCCCGGGGCTCTGCGGGGGCGGAGGGAGGGGTCGTCCCGGTCAGGAGCCGGCCGGCTGGAGCTGCGTGAGCGTCTCGAAGCCGCCGAGCTCGAACCAGTTACGCCACATCACGGCGCCGGTCTTGGGGGCGTTGCCCTGCGAGGAGGGCCAGTTCTTCCACGCGCTGGTGCTGTGCTGCGCCCACAGGCCGTTGTACCAGAGCGGGATGACCGGCAGGTCGTCCAGATGGATCTGCTGGAGCTGGGAGGTGATCTTCTGCATGCCCGCGACGTCGTCGGTCTTCACCCGGTCGAGGTCGCGGACGAGGTCCCAGGCCCGCTCGTTCTCGTAGCGGGCGAAGTTGACCGTGTTCTGCTGCTCCAGGACGGGCATCTTGAACATGTACTCGTAGTAGGTGTAAGGCGAGTTCGACAGCTGCCGCTCGTTGTTGATCAGCAGGTCGAAGTTCCCCTCGGTACGCTGCTCGACCAGCGCGTTGAAGTCGGGGAACTCCGCCGTGACGGAGATGCCGGCCTCCTTGGCGCTCGCGGCGATCGAGCGGGCCGACTCCATCCAGTCGGTCCAGCCCGACGGCACGATGAGGGTCAGCTCGATCTTGGAGCCGTCCTTGTTCTCCACGAGTCCGTCGCCGTCGCGGTCGCGGTAGCCGGCGTCGGCCAGCAGCTGCTTGGCCTTGGCGGTGTCGAACGTGAAGCCCGCCGAGGAGACCACGTCCTGGTCGACGAACTTCTCCCACTGCGGCAGCAGCCCGGTGGGGCTGGCGGGGCGCACCAGGTTTCCGTACACGCTCTCGACGATCTGCTTGACGTTGATCGAGTGGGCCAGCGCCTTGCGGAAGGCCGCGTCGTCCATCGGCTTCTTGGTGGTGTTGGGCACCAGCCAGGCGGTGTTGGCCGACAACATGTACGGCGGCTCGTTGTAGTACGTCGTCAGCCCGAAGTTGCCCTGCACCAGGTTGGCCACGCCGGGCAGGAAGTTGTTGCTGAGGTCGAGCTGCCGCTGCAGCAGCATGCCCATCGCGACCTCGTTGCTCGGGGTGGCGATGTCGACGATGTAGCGGGGCTTGGGCTCCATGTTCAGCGCCGTCTTGCCCCACCAGTCGTCGCGGCGCTGCAGCACCACGCGGTCCTGGTCCTTGCGCAGGATCTTGTACGCGCCGGTGCCGACCGGGTTCTCGTTGACGCCGTCCAGGACCTCCTTCTCGGAGCGGTCCTTCCAGACGTGCTGCGGGACGATCGAGCGGCTGTAGAGGTTGAAGTCCCACTGCTGGTAGTTGGCCTGGGAGAAGGTGAAGCGCACCGTCTGGTCGTCGACCGCCTCAATGCCCTCCAGCCAGTTCCACAGGTCGTGGTAGGGGACCGTCTCCATCTTGCCGAGCTCGTAGGAGAACTTGACGTCCTCGGCGGTGAACGGCTGCCCGTCGGACCAGGTGATGCCGGGGCGGAGCTTGACCTCGTACGTGGTGTCGTCCGACCAGGCGCCGCCGGCGGCCAGCCAGGGCTTGAGCTGTGCGTTGACGGTGTCGTAGTGGAACAGCGTCTCGTACACCAGGCCCTTGGTGCCGACGGCCGAGTCCCACTCCCTGATCGGGTTGAAGTTGGCCGGCGGCCCCCACTGGGTGCCGGTGGTGTAGAGGGTCTCGCTGCGCGGCAACTGGCCGGGGTCGGCCACCGCGCCCTGGCCGCCCTGAGGCTGCGAGGCCGCCGGCGACGGCGTGGATCCGCCGCTGGTGCAGGCGGAGGCGAGCAGGCTCGCCGCCACGAGCGGGATCATGAACCGAGCCCGGATACGCATCGCTACTCTCCTTCCTCCGCGCGCGGCGCGAAGGTTCGCAGTCTGCCGAGACACCCCGATGGGCCGGCTTCCGACGGTGGTTGGGAGCGCTCCCAAAAGCGGCGCGCACAACGCCCCCGCCCGGAGACCGGTGAGCGATCAGTCTTCACATGGACTCATGGCCCGAAAGGGCCTGCTGAACCGGATAAGTACCGCGAACGTAAATTCCGTGTGACCGTGGAGTCAAGGGCTGTGACGCTTTCGAGACGTGGCCCTGCAAACGCTCTCAGCGGTGAGCGGCCGACCGGTTCGACGAGGCCGGCCCGCCCATCTGCGGCGGGCCGGCGTCATCACAGCAGCGTCACATCAGCGTCAGATCCAGCCCATGCGCTGGGCCGTGCGGATGGCCTCCAGGCGGTTCTGGGCGCCCAGCTTGGTCATCGCACTCGACAGGTAGTTGCGCACGGTGCCCTCGGTCAGGTGCAGCTCGCCGGCGATGCGCGCGATCGTCGCGCCGTCGCCGGCCAGGCGCAGCGCGTCGCGCTCGCGCTCGGTCAGCGGGCTGTCGCCCGCCGCCATGGCCGCCGCGGCCAGCTCCGCGTCCAGGTAGCGGCCGCCTCCCTGGACCTTGCGGATGGCCATCGCCAACTCCTCCGCCGAGGCGTCCTTGCCGAGGAAGCCGCTGACGCCCGCCGCCATGGCCCGGCGCAGGTAGCCGGGGCGGCCGAGGCTCGTCAGAATCACGATCTTGCACTGGGCGCTGATCTGCTCGGCGGCGCTCAGGCCGTCCATGCCGGGCATCTCGATGTCGAGCACGGCCACGTCGGGGCGGTGCTCGGCGACGGCGGCCACGACCTCGTCGCCCCGGCCCACCTGGGCCACGACCTCGATGCCGTCCTCCAGGTCGAGCAGCGCGGCGATGGCGCCGCGGATGAGGTGCTCGTCGTCGGCCAGCAGCACGCGGGTGCTCATGCCGGCACCGCCGCCCGCAGCATGTAGCGGTCCTCGGGAACCGGCCGCGCCTCCAGAGTGCCACCGGCGGTGCGTACCCGCTCGGCCAGGCCGGCCAGGCCGATCTGCGCGTGCTCGCCCACGGGCCCGCTCACGCCGTCGTTGGACATCTCCAGCACTCCATCCTTGATTGTGATCGTGCAGCGTTCGGCCTTGCTGTGCTTGAGCACGTTGGTGGCGCCCTCGCGGACGACGGTGGCCAGGAGCGTACGGGTCTCCGGCGCCAGCGAGCCGGTCTCGGCGCGCACGGTGCAGCGCACGTCGGCCGCCTCCAGCACCGCCCGCACGCTGGCGAGGACCTCGTCCAGGTCGAGGGCCCGGTAGTTCTGCACGGTCGCGCGCACCTCGCGCAGCGACTTCCTGGCCAGGTCGCGCACCTCGAACATCTGGGCCGCGGCGGCCTCCTGGTCGGCGCGCAGGGCCCGCTCGGCGCTCGCCGTACGGGCCGCGGCGTCGATCAGGCTCTGGCCGAGCAGGTCGTTCAGGTCGCGGGAGAAGCGCAGCCGCTCCTCCGAGACCGCAAGCTGGGCCAGGGCGTCCTGCCCCTCGTGGGCCTCCTTGGCCACCCGCCAGAGCCAGAGGTTGGCCAGCACACCACCGACGCTGATCGCGGTCAGCACGCTCTGCATCACGAAGAACGGCGGCTCGAAACCCTGCGCCAGCGTCACGTACAGGTTGAGCACCGCGATCGACGCGATCGACAGCACGATGACGGTGCGCCTGCGGACGAACGGCGCCAGGGCGGACAACCACGGCGGGTGGGCCCACATGATCGGGAAAATCGACAACAGCGCGACGATGAGACCGCTCACCACGAGGACGGCGGTGGGCCGCGAGCCCTCCCGCAGAGCCACCCGGAACGACCGCATCGCGAGCACCTGGAGGGCGAGCAGGAGCACGGCCGCGACGGCGACCACCTGCCACGGCATCCCCATCCCCATGCGGACGTACAGGTCGTAATAGCCGACGAAGGAGATCAGGACCACGAAGTCCGTGGTGTAGACGATCAGCCAGCGGATCTTGTCGAGCTTCGTCGCGCGCCGGATCACGCGGGCACCGCCGCGCGCAGCAGGAACTCACCCGTCGGCGTCGGCTCGGCCGAGAACGAGCCGCCGGCCGTTACCAGCCGCTCCGACAGGCCGCGCAGGCCGCTGCCGGGGTCGGCGGCTCCGTCGCGGACGCCGTCGTTGCGCATCTCCAGCACCCCTCGGTCGATGGTGATCGCGCAGCGCGTGGCGGTGCTGTGCTTGAGCACGTTCGTGGCGCCCTCGCGCACCGCCCAGGCCAGCAGCGCCCTGGCGGCGGGCGACAGGCCGTCGGCGCGCACGTCGACGACGCACCGGGCGCCCGCGGCCTCCAGCGCGGCGCGTACGCCGGCGAGCTCCTCCTCCAGGTCGAGCGTCCGGTAGCCGTCGACGGCGAGCTGCACCTCGGTCAGCGCGTCGGCGGCCAGGCGGCGTACGTCGGCCATCTCCGCCTCGGCGCGCGCGGCGTCCTTCGTCGACAGCTTGGCGGCCAGCTCGCTCTTCAGGCTGATCACCGCGAGGCTGTGGCCGAGCAGGTCGTGCAGGTCGCGGGCGAAGCGCAGCCGTTCCTCGGCCACGGCGAGCCTGGCCTTGGCCTCCTTGCCGTCGTGGGCGTCCTTGATCGTCCGCCAGAGCCAGCGCCACACCAGCATGGCGGCCACCAGCGCGACCCCGCTCAAGATCTCGCTGAACAGCACGCCGGCCCAGTGGCGGCCGGTGACGGACGAGCTCCACCAGGTGGCCAGGCTCACCACCACGATGCCGAGGACCACCGTGGCGCGCAGCGACAGGTAGAGCGCGGCGGCCGACAGCCACAGCACGCCCACCTCCATCCAGTTGGGCGTGGCGGCCAACTGCTCATGCGGCAGCAGCACCAGCGCGCCCGCCGCGCACGCCCCGGCGACGAGCAGTTTCGGCGACGGGCTTCGAGGGCGGTCGTAGGTCTCCCGCATCAGGAAGGGGAAGAGCCCGTACAGGCCGAGCTGACAGGCGACGGCGGCGACGAATTGCGGCAGGGAGATCGCGCCGTGCTCCCAGTGGATGACGGTGAGCACGAGGAACATCACGGCGAACATCGCCACCATGCCGTCCATCCAGTACAGAAGGAGCTTGCGTGCCGTCTCCGGACGTGCCGCCATCACGCCCTCCCCCGCAGACCAGAACCTTGCCGCCTGCCCGGAATCCTATCTTCAGGGAGAAGTGCTCCAAAGAATGCGCAAAACGTCGGGTATGGGGTTGACGCCGCGGAGTGACAACCAGGCCAGGCCGTGACGGTCGGCGTAGGCCGCCAGCGTACGGGCGTCCGCCCGGCTCAGGTCGCCCGCGCCGGCCAGCACCGGCGTGAGCGCGATGCGCGGCCACGCCTCCTCCGGCGTGGCCAGGCCGTGGGCCCGCGCGATCTGGTCGCGGGCCGCGCGCACGGCCGCGGCCATCCTGCGCAGCCGGCCGTCGCCGGCGGCCCGCGGCTCGACGGTGGCCAGCAGGTTGACGGTGGCGACCTCGGCGCCCTCGCGGCGGGTGAGCCGCAGCATCGTGACGTCGGACGGTTCCAGCCCTTCGGGGGTCAGCGGCAGCGTGAGGACCACCCGCAGCGGGCGTTCGTGCTGCACCGCCCGGAGGGCGCGGGCCCGGCGCAACACGGCGGCCCGGTCGGCGCCGTCGCGGACCTCGAACTCGACGGCCTCGGCGCCGAACGCCCCCACCACCCGCCGGTAGGCGGCGGCCAGCGCGGCCGGACGCGGGCAGGCCACGGCCAGCTCCTTCCCGCCGGGGCCGCCGAAGATCGGCACGGCGTCGCCGCCGAGCGCACGCAGCCGCCCGATCCGGTTGGCGACGGGGTTCCTCCCGAGGGCGAGGCGGCCGGTCCACCGCGGCGCGCAGCCGTCGCCGCCCGCGACGAGGTGGCCGAGCGCGTAGTGGCGCACGCCGCTGCGGCGGGCCTCCCCGGGCAGGTCCAAGCCGGGGTCGCGGGCGGTGTCCACGAACTCCACGAAGGCCGGCGGTGGCTTCTGCGGCGGCGGGGCGACGGTGATCGTCGGGGAGACGGCCGGACGCGCCGCCACGGGCGGGCGGGCGGCGTCGGCGGGGAGCAGGCGGACCGCCACGGCGGTGGCGGCGGCGAGCGCGAGTGCGGCGAGGACGGCGAGCGGACGCGGGAGCAGGCCGGGCTCCCTGTTGTGCCGAGACATGGACCACCCCACGTAGTCGGTCGGCTACGGTACGACACCGGCGGATGAACGCTAGCAAGCCGGGCGACTCGGCGTGGGGCTTTTCCGATTCGCGTCCGATGTGTGCGGATAATGTGGTCATGAAGCTGCGGATCTTCACCGAACCACAGCAGGGCGCCACATATGACGACCTGCTCACCGTCGCTCAGGCCACCGAACGCCTGGGTTTCGACGCTTTCTTCCGGTCCGACCACTACCAGCGGATCGGTCCCGGCGACCCGGGGCCCGGCCCGACCGACGCGTGGATCACGCTCGCCGGTCTGGCCAGGGAGACGTCCCGGATCCGGCTGGGCACGCTGGTCTCGCCTGCCACGTTCCGGCTGCCCGGGCCGCTGGCCATCAGCGTGGCGCAGGTGGACCAGATGAGCGGGGGCCGGGTCGAGCTGGGCTTCGGCACCGGCTGGTACGACGGCGAGCACTCGGCGTACGGCATCCCGTTCCCGCCGGTGGGCGAGCGGTTCGGCAGGTTCGAGGAGCAGCTGGAGATCATCACCGGGCTGTGGACGGCGGAGAAGTCGTACTCCTTCGAGGGCAGCTACTACCGGCTGGCCGACTCGCCGGCGCTGCCCAAGCCGGTCCAGCGCCCCCGGCCGCCGGTGATCATCGGCGGGTTCGGGGCGAAGCGCACGCCCCGCCTGGCCGCGACGTACGCGGACGAGTACAACGTGCCGTTCCACACGCCGGCCGAGACCGGGGAGGCGTTCGCGCGGGTGCGGCGGGCGTGTGAGGAGACCGGGCGCGGCCTGAAGTACTCGGTCGCGCAGACCACCGTCGTCGGCGCCGACCGGGCCGAGGTCGAGCGGCGCGCGGCCGCCGTCGGTCACGATCCCGCGCAGGGCCTGTGCGGCACGCCGGCCGAGGTGCTGGAGCAGATCGGGAAGTACGCCGAGCTCGGCGCCGAGCTGGTCTACCTGCAGATCCTCGACCTGCACGACATCGAGCACCTGGAGCTGATCGCCGCCGAGGTGCTGCCGCACGTCGGGTAATCCGTTGGCGGCGCTTTGCGCCGTTGGGGCAGACTTGGGCCGTGCTGCTGATGATCTCCACGACGGCGACGCCCGCGACGGATCTGGGCTTCCTCCTGCACAAGCACCCCGAGCGCGTGCAGGAGTTCGGCCAGTCGTTCGGCACGGCGACCGTCTTCTATCCGGAGGCCGGCGCCGAGCGTTGCACGGCGGCGCTGCTGCTGGACGTCGACCCCGTCGCGCTGGTCAGGTCGCGGGGCAAGGGCTCGCCCGACTTCAGCCTGTCGCAGTACGTCAACGACCGCCCGTACGCGGCGTCCTCGCTGCTGGCGGTGGCCTTGGCCGACGTGTTCCGCACCGCGCGGGCGGGCCGTTGCAAGGCCCGGCCCGAGCTGCCCGGCACGCCGCTGCCACTGGAGCTGCGGCTGCCCGCGCTGCCCTGCAGGGGCGGGCCGGAGCTCGCACAGCGGCTGTTCGAGCCGCTCGGGTGGGCGGTGGACGCGCGGCCGGTGCCGCTCGACGAGGGCTTCCCCGAGTGGGGTGAGTCCCGTTATGTCGGGCTCACCCTGCGGGGCACCGTCCGCGTGGCCGACGCCCTCAACCACCTGTACGTGCTGCTGCCGGTGCTCGACGACGCCAAGCACTACTGGATCGCGCCCGACGAGGTGGACAAGCTGGTCAGGGCCGGCGAGGGCTGGCTCGCCGGCCACCCGGACCGCACCCTGATCACCCGCCGCTACCTGGGCCGCCGCCGCGCGCTCGAACGCACCGCCCTGGCCCGCCTCGCCGAGCTGGGCGACGACCTGGAAGAGCGCCTCGACCCCCCGATCGACGAGGACCCCACCGACCCCACCACCGAGACGGACGCCGACCCACGCGCCCGCTCCACCCCCGAGACGGACGGCGTTCATCCCCGTCCCGCCTCGGAGCGGGACGGCGCTCCTGACCCC